>NZ_JBEOUK010000008.1:0-224491 GCF_040304045.1 Kitasatospora sp. NPDC094016 | reverse complement strand
GGGGGGGGGGGGGGGGGGCCCGGGGGGGGGGGGGGGGGGGCCCCCCCCCCCGGGGGGCCCCCCCCCGGCGGCCGGGGCGGGGGGGGGGGGGGGGGGCCCCCCCCCCCCCCCGCCGCGCCGCTTCAGCGCGCCGGGACGGCCGTGCCGTAGAAGGCGTCCAGCGCGTACACGCAGCGGTCCTTGGAGCCGACGAAGACCCGGCCGCCGACCGCGACCGGCGAGCCGGTCAGCTCACCCTTGGTGCCGAGCTCCCAGCGCAGCTGACCGCTCGCCAGGTCCAGGGTGTGCAGCGAGTGGTCCCGGCTGCCCAGGTGCACCAGGCCGTCGGCCACCGCCGGGGAGCCGACGATCTCGCCGCGCGCCGTGTAGCGCCAGCGCTCCCGGCCGCTCGCCGCCTCGAAGGCGTACAGCACCCCGCCGCTGCCGACCAGCACCATGCCGTCCCCGACCACCACCGGCTCGGCGCCCTGGCGGTTGCCGGTGACCCCGCGCCAGCGGTCCCGGCCGGTGGCCGCGTCCAGCGCGTACACCGTCCCGAGGTAGTCGGCCACGTAGACCGCGTCGGCGTCCAGCGCGGGCGGGGTGAACAGCACCACCGGGGCCTCGAAGCGCCAGCGCTCGGCCCCGCTGGCCGCGTCCAGCGCGTACACCCGGGAGCCGGCCGTCACGTACAGCACGCCGCCGCGCTCGACCGGGTGCGAGGGCACGTCCTCGCCGACCGGGAAGGACCAGCGCAGGCCGGCGCCGTGCGGGTCGATGCAGCGCAGCCGCCCGGCCCCGTAGTAGTAGGCCGCGCCGGCCACCAGGACCGGCCCGGACTGCGGGTTCTCGTAGTCCTGCTGGGCGTCGTCGGCCCGCCACAGCTCGGCGCCGTTGGCGGCCGAGCGCAGCTGGACGCCGCCGCCGCGGACGCCGCAGCACAGCACCCCGTCGGCGGCGGAGAGCGAGTAGACCCAGCCGTCCAGCGAGGTGCGCCAGCGCTCGGTGCCGTCCGCGACGTCCACGGTGTACAGGTGCGGGCCGTCGGCCGCGTGCACCCGGCCGGCGTCCACCGCGAGCGCCCAGGCGACGTCCCGGGTCTTGTAGCGCCGCTCGCCGGAGGCGATGTCCAGCGCGTGCACCTCGAAGCTGGAGACGAAGAGCGTGCCGTCGGCGACCACGGGGGTGCCCCAGACGTCGTTGGACATCCGGAACCGCCAGGGGCGCCAGCGGGCGGCCGGCACCGGCGGCGGGGTGACCCGGCGGACCCAGTCGGTCTCGGCCGGGGCGGTGCCCGGGCCGGGCTGCTCGTGCTCGGCCCGCGGCCCGGGGCCTATCCGCACCGAGGCGCCGGACAGCCGCACCTCGACGGCCCCGCCGCCGCCCGGCGCGCGGTGCTTGTTGGGGGAGGCGATCTTCGCGGTCGGGATCTCGCCGTCGGACACCGGGCCCCGCCGCGGCCCCGTGTGCACCGGCCCGGACGGTGGCGGCGCGTGCCCCCCGCCCGGGTGGGTGCGCGGGTCGTCCAGGCCGGGGCGCTGCACCGGGACCGGCTGGTGGGGCTGCGGCGGCTGGTGGGGCTGGAGCGGGCCGGCCTGCGGCGGCCCGGCCGGGGGCGGCGGCGCGCCGCCCGGCAGCTGGACGGCCCGCGGCGGCGCGCTCGGGCGGCGGCCGCGCTTGCGCTCGATCAGCTCCAGCGCGTTCACCGGGAGCCAGTCGCCGACCTCGCCGGCGGCGTCGTCCCGGGAGAACAGGTGCGGGGCCAGTTCGGCCTGGATCTGCGCCGGGGTGGGCCGGTGCTCGGGCGAGGGCCGCATGCAGGCGCGGACCAGGTCCATCAGCTCGCGCGGCATCCCGGACAGGTCCGGCTCCTCGCGCAGCAGCTGGAACACCGTCTCGACCGGGTTGGAGCCACCGAAGGGCGGGTGCCCGGTCGCGCAGAACACCATCAGCGAGCCGAGCGAGAAGACGTCGCTGGCGCCCCGGACGTTACGGCTGTCCTTGGCCTGTTCGGGGGACATGTAGGCGGGGGTGCCGACCGCGACGTTGGTCATGGTGAGCCGGGTGCTGGAGACGCCGGAGGCGATGCCGAAGTCGATCACCTTCGGGCCGTCCTCGACCACCAGCACGTTGGAGGGCTTGAGGTCCCGGTGGATCAGCCCGGCCGCGTGGATGGACTGCAGCGCCTCGGCGATGCCCGCGATCAGCCAGCGGGTGGCGTCCACCGGCAGCGGACCGCACTCCTCGACCAGGTCCTCCAGCGAGGGGGCCGGGATGTACGCGGTGGCCAGCCAGGGCACCCGGGCGTCCGCGTCGGCGTCCACCACGGCCGCGGTGTAGAAACCGCCGACCGTCTTGGCCGCCTCGATCTCGCGGGCGAAGCGGACGCGGAACAGCTCGTCCTCGGCCAGTTCCGCCCGGACGGTCTTGATGGCCACCCGCCGGCCGGAGGCGGAGCGCGCCAGGTAGACCAGCCCCATCCCACCCGCGCCGAGCCGCCCCAGCACCTCGAAGGGCCCGATCCGCCTCGGATCGTGCGCCGTCAGCTGGTCCACTCCGCTGCCACCTCCCCGTTTTCCGCACCCGCCGCGTGGTGCCGGACCCGATTCTCCAATGCCGCCCCGCCCATCTCCAACCTCCCCCTCCCGGAGCCGATGGCCGCCCCGGGAGCGCCGCCGTCCGGCCGGTGATGACGGAACGGCCGGATTCTGACGCCCGTTCCGGCCGCGGTTTGCGTCCGGACGCCCGGACTCTCCACTTCGGCGTCGATCTTTCGGCGCCGCCCGTCGTCACGCTCTGTCACTCGATCACCCCTCAGCGGACTCGCCGTCACGCTGTGGGGTCAAAAGCACACGGGGGGGCTTCAACAGCGCTCGCGGAGCGCGGTGAATATCCGTCCGAAGTGGTTCATGCCCCTATAGCAACCCCCCGTGCGGAGTAATAGTCGCATCACCGAATCGCGCCAAGATCGTGCCACGGTAAGCTGACGGCATGACAGGACAAGTTCGCACCGTCGACGGTCGCGTCGCCGGGCGACGCGGACAGGAAACGCGGCAGAAGCTGCTCGACTGCCTCCGCGAGATGCTCAGCACGTCGCCGTACCGGGACGTCAAGGTCATCGACGTCGCCCGTATGGCGGGTACCTCCCCCGCGACCTTCTACCAGTACTTCCCGGATGTCGAGGGCGCTGTCCTCGAAATCGCCGAGGAAATGGCCAAGGACGCCGACACCCTCAAAGAGCTGGTGGCCGGAAAGTCCTGGGCAGGGAAGTCCGGTCCGACCACTTCGGAAGAACTGGTCGACGGATTCCTCGCCTTCTGGCGCAAGAACGACGCCATTCTCCGAGTGGTCACGCTCGGTGCCGCCGAAGGGGACAAGCGGTTCTTCAAGATCCGCATGACGGTCCTCAACGCGGTCGCCAAGCCGCTCGCGGAGGCCGTCAAGGAACTCCAGGCGAAGGGCCAGGCCGACAAATCGCTCGACCCGAACGCCGTCGCCGGGGCCCTGGTCTCGCTGCTCGCCTCGGCGGCCGAGCACCAGAAGGCCTTCACCTCCTGGGGCGTCAAGGTCAAGGACCTCAAGCCCAACCTCGCTCCCCTGGTGTACCTGGGCGTCACCGGCAAGAAGCCGCCCAAGTAGACCGTCCGCTCAACCGACCATCCGCTCCGCGCGCAGCCCCGGCCTCCTGTCCGGGGTACGACGGACGGCGGCCGTGTCCTCGGGGGAGGTCCGCCGACGTACCGCACGCGCGCCAGACATGCCGGTGGGCGGGCACCCCTCACACAGGGTGCCCGCCCACCGGCATGTTCGCGTTCCGGCCCCTCAGGGGCCCGCGGAAGCCCGGCTCCGCGCCGTCAGGGGCAGCGGACCACCTGGCCGGCGTAGGCGAGCCCGCCGCCGAAGCCGAAGAGCAGGACCGGGTCACC
The DNA here is from genome assembly GCF_040304045.1 of Kitasatospora sp. NPDC094016. Classification (NCBI taxonomy): domain Bacteria; kingdom Bacillati; phylum Actinomycetota; class Actinomycetes; order Kitasatosporales; family Streptomycetaceae; genus Kitasatospora; species Kitasatospora sp. NPDC094016. The sequence continues at coordinate 220,586 of NZ_JBEOUK010000008.1, read as the reverse complement.
CGGGGACAGCTCGCCGCGTTCGACCAGCTTGGAGAAGGCCAGCGGGATCGAGGCGGCCGAGGTGTTGCCGGAGTCGACCACGTCCCGGGCCACCACCGCGTCGGTGAGGCCCAGCTTGGCGGCGATCGAGTCGATGATCCGCAGGTTGGCCTGGTGCGGCACGAAGCCCTTCAGCTCCGACGGGTCGATCCCGGCCTGCTCGCAGGCCCGGCGGGCCAGCGGGGCGAGCTGGGTGGTGGCCCAGCGGAACACCGACTGGCCCTGCTGGCTGATCACCGGGTCCCAGCCGGTGATCACCACGGCGTCGCCCTTCTCCGGCTCGGAGCCCCAGACCACCGGGCCGATGCCGGGCTCGGCACCGTCCTCCTGGGCCTCGACCACCGCGGCGCCGGCGCCGTCGCCGAAGATCACGCAGGTGGTGCGGTCGGTCCAGTCCAGCGTGTCGGACATCCGCTCGGCGCCGATCACCAGCGCGCGGCGGGCCGCGCCGGCCCGGATCGCGTGGTCGGCGGTGGCCAGGGCGTACGAGAAGCCGGAGCAGACCGTGTTGATGTCGTACGCGGCGGGCGCCCGGACGCCGAGCCGGGCGGCCACGGCGGCGGCGGTGTTGGGGCTGCGCTCGACCGCGGTGCAGGTGGCGACCACGACCAGGTCGATCTCGTCGGCCGTCCGGCCGCTCTTGGCGAGCGCCTTCTGCGCGGCCTCGGTGGCGAGGTCGACCAGGGTCTCGCCCTCGGCGATGTGCCGGGTTCTGACGCCCACCCGGCTACGGATCCACTCGTCGTTGGTGTCGACGAGCGCCTCCAGGTCGTCGTTGGAGAGGACCTTGGGGGGCTGGTAGTGGCCGAGTGCCACAATGCGCGAACCGCTCATAGTGCCATGGAACCGGGTTACCCACTGGTCAGCGGGGCGCGCCCGGCTACAGGATCCGCCCCCGTGATCTGTAGGAGCCCGACAAGGGGCGTTGCGGCGACTGGCCTCCGGGCGCGCCGGGATCGACGCCGAGGCGGACGAGGGGCCGGGCACCGCCGCCGGTGACGGGCCCGGCACCGCCCGGAACGCCGTACGGGCGCCGCCGGAACGCCCGTGTCGGGCCGGTGTCGGACCGGGGGCGGGCCAGGGTGGGGGCCGGGGTGGGGCCGGGGCCGGAACGCCGGGGTCAGGCGGACAGCGAGGTGGCGTCGCCCATCACGATCACCGGGTGGGCCGCCGGATCCAGGGTGCGGATCAGCTCGGCCATCTTGTCCTCGGGGATCGAGACGCAGCCGTGGGTGGGGCCGTCGTGGTCGACGTGGATCCAGATCCCGCCGCCCTTCTTCGCGCCCATCGGGCGGCGCGGGTCCAGCGGGGAGTTTCCGGGCACCCGGTTGTAGTCGATCGCGACCACGTAGTCGAAGGAGCCGGCCAGCTGGTCGCCGAAGAAGCCCGTCCCGGAGACCACGAAGCTCGGGTCCTTGTCGTACGGGAGCTTGCTGCCCGGGTCGGCCTTGCGGCCGCCCGCGTCGGTGAGCGAGAAGACGCCGATCGGGCTGCGCAGGTCGCCCTCGTTGTGGTCGGCGGTCCAGCCGTTGTTGCCGTTGTGGCCCTGCCAGGTCTCACCGGCCAGCCAGCGGCCCTCGGGGGTGCGGGTCCAGAGGGTGACGGTGTTCTTGTTGCCGTTCTTGTCCTGGCCGGAGGCGAGCACCACCTGGGTGGTCTCGGCGGGTATCTTCGCGACGAAGTCGGCGCCGAGGCCGGGTATCGCGGCGACCGAGCCGTCCGAGCGGGCCTGGCTGCGGTCTGCGGCCGGGGTCCGGGCCTGCCGGTCGGCGGCGGCCCGGGCGGCGGGAGCCGGCTGGTCGGGCGTGCTGACGCCCTCCGGGCCGGGGCCGTCGGCGGCCGCGGCGACGGGCTTGGCGTCGTCCTGGCCGACGGTGTACCAGCCGGTGGCGGCCGCGACCAGCAGCGCGGTGCCGGCCATCACCGCCTTGCCGTGGCGCTTCTTCTTCGCCTTCCGGCGGTGCCCCCGGGCGGCCGTCCTGGCGCCCACGGGGACCGCGGCGGGCGGGGGCGTGGGCTGCCGGACGGGCTCCGGCTCGAACGCGTACACCGGTTCGGCGTCGTACACCGGCTCAGGGGCGTACGACGGCTCGGGGGCGTACACCGGCTCCGCGTCGTACCCCGGCCCGGGGGCGTACCCCGGCTCGGGGGCGACGAGCGGGTCGGGCCCGGCGGCGTACGGCTGGGACGGCCGGAACGGCTGCTCGTACGCCTCGAAGTACCCGTCAGGGGCCTGCGGGAGCTGCCCGTACTCGCCGTAGTGGTCCTGCCGGACGGGCTGCCGGTACGGCTCACCCGCCCCGTACGGCTGCTGCGGCACCCCGTACACCGGCTCCGCTATCGGCTCGTACGACGGGTACGTGGTGGCGCGATGAGAACCGGACATACCGCCGATCCTGCCAAAAGGTGTACCGGTTGGTAAACCCGGGGCAGGTGCGGGGGCGGTGAAGAAACGACGCCGCCCGGGCCGGGGCCCGGGCGGCGGGGAGGTCGACGGTCAGAGGCGCATCGCCTGCGGGGCCTCGCGGCGCCCCAGGTCCGGGCCCTCGTACTCGCGGATGATCTCGTAGCGGGTGTTGCGCTCGACCGGGCGGAAGCCGGCGTCGCGGATCAGGTCGAGCAGGTCGTCGCGGCCCAGCTTGTTCGGGGTGCCGAAGTTGTCCGCGTCGTGGGTGATCTTGTACTCGACCACCGAGCCGTCCATGTCGTCCGCGCCGTGGCTGAGCGCCAGCTGGGCGGTGGTGACGCCGTGCATCACCCAGAAGACCTTGACGTGCGGGACGTTGTCGAGGAGCAGCCGGGAGACCGCGAAAGTCTTCAGCGCCTCGGCGCCGGTGGCCATCTCGGTGCGGGCCATCAGCTTGTTGCGCACGACGCCGTCCTTGGAGTCGTGGAAGTCGTGCTGGTAGCGCAGCGGGATGAAGACCTGGAAGCCGCCGGTCTCGTCCTGCAGCTCGCGCAGCCGCAGCACGTGGTCCACCCGGTGGCGGGGCTCCTCGATGTGGCCGTACAGCATGGTGGCCGGCGTCTTGAGGCCCTTGCTGTGGGCGAGGCGGTGGATCCGCGACCAGTCCTCCCAGTGGGTGTCGTGGTCGACGATGTGCTGGCGGACCTCCCAGTCGAAGATCTCCGCGCCGCCGCCGGTCAGCGACTCCAGGCCGGCGTCGATCAGCTCGTCCAGGATCTCGTCGGCGGGCAGGCCGCTGATCTTCTCGAACCAGTGGATCTCGGTGGCGGTGAAGGCCTTCAGCGAGACGTTCGGCAGGGCCGCCTTCAGCTCCCGCAGCGAGCGCGGGTAGTAGCGCCAGGGCAGGGTCGGGTGCAGGCCGTTGACGATGTGCAGCTCGGTGAGGGACTCGACCTCCATCGCCTTGGCGAGCCGGACGGCCTCCTCGATGCGCATCGTGTAGGCGTCCTTCTCGCCCGGCTTGCGCTGGAACGAGCAGTACGCGCAGGACGCGCTGCACACGTTGGTCATGTTGAGGTGGCGGTTGACGTTGAAGTGGACGACGTCGCCGTTCTTCCGCGTCCGCACGTGGTGGGCCAGACCGCCCAGCCAGGCCAGGTCGTCGCTCTCGTAGAGCGCGATCCCGTCCTCGCGGGTCAGCCGCTCACCCGCGTAGACCTTCGCCTCCAGCTCGCGCTTCAGCCCTGCGTCCATGCGGTGCCCCGCCTCCTCCGACTTCGATTCCTTGCCGGACCGAGACTACGTCACTCGTCCGCTCGCCTCCGGGCCGCTCCGACCCGGTGCCGACGCTCCTCGCTCCGGCGCTCCTGCGTCGCTAGTCGCTCGTCGCTTTCGGCACCGGCGCGCCCTTCGGCTCGGGACGGTCCGACAGCAGCTCAGCGAGCAGTGCGGGGTCGATGTTGCCACCACTGACCACGGCCGCGACCGTCCGGCCCCCGGTCTCGGCGGCGCGGTGGAAGTAGGCCGCCGGGGCGACCGCGCCGGAGGGCTCGGCGACCAGCCGGCCGCGACGGGCCAGCAGGGCGACGGTGGCGCGGATCTCGTCCTCGGTGACGGTGACGATGTCGTCCACGTACGCGGTCAGGTGCTCGAAGGGCAGCTCGCCGACCGACGGGGTGCGCAGGCCGTCCGCGATGGTCCGGTAGGTGTCGGCGACCGGCCAGGCCAGCCGGCGGCCGGCCCGGAAGCTGGCCTGCGCGTCGGCGGCCAGCTCCGGTTCCACGCCGATCACCCGGATGCCCGGGCAGGTGAGCTTGAGCGCGGCCGCCGTCCCGGAGATCAGGCCGCCGCCGCTGACCGGCACCAGGACGGTGTCCAGCCCGGCCGGGGCGTCCTCGGCGATCTCCAGGCCGACCGTGCCCTGGCCCGCGATGATGAACGGGTCGTCGTACGGCGGTACCCAGACGTAGCCGTGCCGCTCGGCCAGCTCGGCGGGCAGGGTGTCCCGCTCCTCCGGCGACACCAGGACCACCTCGGCGCCGAACCCCCGGGTGGACTCCACCTTCACCGCCGGAGAGGTGCCCGGCATCACGATGACGGCCTTGATGCCGAGCAGCGCCGCCGCGTACGCCACCGCCTGCGCGTGGTTGCCGCTCGACTGGGCGACCACGCCGCGGGCCCGCTCGGCCTCGGTGAGCGCGGCCAGCCGGTTGTACGCGCCGCGGGTCTTGAAGGCCCCGGTCGGCTGGAGGTTCTCGGGCTTCAGCCAGAGCCGGCGCTCCCCCTCGTCCGCCCACGGGGCGGGAACCAGCGGGGTGCGCACGGCCACCCCAGCGATCCGCTGCCGAGCGGCGCGCAGCTCCTCCAGACCGACCAGTGCCATCCGTCACTCTCCTTCGGGAGGGAGTTCGCTCACCCGGTTCTCCCACTTCGTGGAGAGTACGACGGTGGTACGGGTGCGGGCCACGCCTTTCGTGCCCGAGATCCGCTTGACCACCGACTCCAGGCCCGCCACGTCGGCCACCCGGACCTTGAGCATGTAGGAGTCGTCACCCGCGATGAACCAGCAGTCCTCGACCTCGTTGAGGTCCTTGAGCCGGTGCGCGACGTCCTCGTGATCGGCGGCGTCGGTCAGCTGAAGGCCGATCAGGGCCGTGACGCCGAAGCCGAGCGAGGCCGGATTGACCGTCGCGCGGTAACCGGTGATGACGCCGGCCTGCTCCAGTCGGTTGATCCGGTCCGTGACGCTCGGGCCGGAGAGTCCGACCAGCCGGCCCAGCTCGGCGTAGGACGCGCGGCCGTTCTCCCGGAGCGCCTGGATGAGCTGTCTGTCCACCGTGTCCATATACCGTCCGCGTCCTTCCGAACCTCACCAGACCCACAGATCATTATCCGGATTCCAAGGCGCCATGCGCGGAACAACCCGGATATCGCAGAGAAGATACTCTCCCGCCCACGGCCTCCTCACTCCCCCTCAGTCGACACGCTGCCGTTCTCGTCGGCCCGGCGGGCCGCCGCCCCCAACTCCCCTTCCCAGCGCAGGTACAGGGAATGCGGGACGCCGACCGCGTCCAGCACCCGGCCGGCCACGAAGTCGACGAGTTCCCGCACGGTCGAGCCGCCGGCGTAGAAACCGGGCGAGGCGGGGAGGACGACGGCGCCCTGCGCGTCGAGCTCCACCAGGTGCTTCAACGTCACCCCGTTGAGTGGCGTCTCACGCACGCACACGACCAGCGGGCGGCGCTCCTTGAGGGTGACGCTGGCCACCCGCTGCAGCAGGTCCTTGCTCAGACCGAGCGCGATCCCGGCGACCGCGCCGGTGGTCGCGGGCACCACCAGCATGCCCTTGGCCGGGTACGAGCCGCTGGACGGGCCGGCCGCGAAGTCCCCGGCGGGCCAGTAGCGGACGTCGTCCAGGCCCTCGTCGGAGCCCAGCCAGGCGGCCAGGTCGGCGCGCCAGTGGGCGTCCCGGAAGGAGATGCCGGTCTCGTCGAGGATGGTGAGCCGGGCGGCTCGGCTGACGATCAGGTCCACCGGCTCCCCGGCGGCGAGCAGCGCCCGGATCACCGAGGCGGCGTACGGCGTCCCCGACGCACCGGAGACTCCGACCACCCACGGCTGACGCTTGACTGTTCCCATGTCCCCATTTCTATCCGGACTCACCCGGCCGGGCCTCATCCGCGGGCTCCCCTGGAAGGATGGGGGGCATGGCAGCGACCCTCGTCGACCTCACCCATCAGGTGACCACCGCGATGCCGGTCTACCCCGGCGATCCGGCCGTCCTGTTGGAGCCCGCGCTCACCACCGCCACCGCCGGGGTGAACGTGCTGGCCCTGCACCTCGGCTCGCAGTCCGGGACGCACGTGGACGCGCCGTACCACGTGGACGTCACCTGGCCGACCCTGGACGGGCTGCCGCTGGAGCGGTTCACCGGCCCCGCGGTGCTCGCCGACCTGCGCGGGCTGGAGCCCCGGGCCGCCGTCACCCCCGAGCTGCTCGCACCCGCCCTGGAGCGCGTCGGCGAGGGGTCCGTCCTGCTGCTCGCCACCGGCTGGGCCCGGCACTGGGGCACCGACGCCTACCTCGCGCACCCCAGCCTGACCGCGGCCGCAGCCGAGGCGATCGTCGCCGCCGGGGTGCGGACCGTCGGGGTGGACGCGCTGAGCGTCGACCCCACCCCCGACCCGGGCCCGGGAGACCCGGCGGTCGCCGCGCTGCTCGCGGACCTCACCGACGAGCACGACCGGCCCGGCGCCGACGAGCCGACCCTCGCCGCGCACCGGGTGCTGCTGGGGGCGCCCGGCGGCGGGGTGATCGCGGAGAACCTGACCGATCTGCGGGCGCTGCTGGACGCCCAGGCGGCCGGACTGCCGGTCGAGGTGTCGCTGTTCCCGCTGCGGCTGGCGGCGGCGGACGGTGCGCCGGTCAGGGCGGTGGCTCGGCTGGGCTGAGGCGTGTCGTCGGCGTGCAGGCGGGCGTTCGAAGACACGCCCCGGGACGTTCCGGCCAGTCGCGGCACGGGACTTGGTCTAGACCATCCCCCGGCGCCGCCGCTACGCTGTCCGCCCATGGCAGAGATCATCGGAGTGATCGAGCGACTCTGGCGCTACCCCGTGAAGTCCACCGGCGGCGAGCGGCTCGACTCCGTCGAGGTGGACGAGCGCGGCCTGGCCGGCGACCGCCTCTACGCCGTCCGCGACGCGGACGGCAAGCTCGGCTCGGGCAAGAACACCCGCCGCTTCCGCCGGATGGACGGCCTGCTCCGCCTCTCCGCCCGCCTCGGCCACCGGATCGACGGCCCCGAACTGTTCGACCCGCTCGGCCGCCCGGTCGCCGCCCCGGCCGCGTTCCTGCGCGCCTACCTCCAGCGCGAGGACGTCGAACTCGCCCGCGAGGACGCCGTCTCCCACTTCGACCAGCTGCCGGTCAGCGTGCTCACCACCGCCACCCTGGACTGGGTCCGCGAGGCCGCCCCCTTCACGGTGGTCGACGAGCGCCGGTTCCGCCCCAACATCCTGCTGCGGACGCCCCCGGGCACCCCGCCCTTCGTCGAGGACGGCTGGTTCGGCCGGGAGGGCCACGGCGGCACCGGCGTCCGCCTCGCCTTCGTACGCTCCAGCGAGCGCTGCGCGATGACCGGCGCCCCGCAGCCGGGGCTGCCGCACGCCCCCGAGATCCTCAAGGCGATCGTGCACGCCCACGACGGCCGGCTCGACGCCCTCGCCGAGGTCGCCGCCCCGGGGCGACTGAGCGTGGGCGACGAGCTCGCGCTGTCCTGAGCCCGGCGGGAGCTGGGGAGAAGAACCGCAGGTCAGGGCGGTCTCGGAGATTTTCGAAAAAACTTCTGGATCAGCTGCAACCCCGGCGGCCGCCGCACGTCTATGTCAGTGAGAGGCGGGGAAGCCCGCCGAACCCGGACCGCGAGAGGCGCTGGGGGCGACGCCCTCGAACTTCGGGTCCGACATCAACCACCTGTACCGGCCGGCGGCTGAAATGCCGACGGTAGAACACCCTGGGGGGTATTTCCATGCCTGTTGTCCGCACCCGTCGTTCCCGCTCCACCGTCCTCACCGCCGCCACCCTCGGCGTGCTGCTCGCCACCGGCGCGGTGCTGTCCTCCCCGGCCGCGTACGCCGCCCAGGCCCCGGCCGCCGCCACCGCCCCGGCAGAGGGCACCGCGAAGGCCGCCGAGGCCACGGCCGACAAGCCGTCGCTGAAGGTCAACGCGCCGGCGACGGTCGGCCGCGGCGGACAGCCGGTCGAGTTCACCGAGACCATCACGAACCCCGGCACCACCGAGGCCTCGTTCACGCTGAGGATCGGCACGAGCGGCGCGGGCCCCATCTCGACCAACGCCATCAAGGTCGACTACCGCGACGCGGACGGCACCTGGAAGCCCGTCGCCGACAAGGTCCCCGGCCTGACCGTCGCCGCTGGTGCCACCAGGACCGTCCAGCTGCGCCTCACCACCGAGCTCGCCGCCTACTGGTCCAACCGGGACTCGACCGTCACGCTCAGCTCCGCCGTCCTCGATGCCGCCGGCGCCACCGTCCTCGCCGAGAGCACCGACCAGGTCGCGGCCAAGGCCATCAGCCTGCAGATCAAGAACGCTCCGACCACCGCCGTCGTCGGCGGCGCCCCGGTCGAGTTCGACGTCACCATCAACAACTCCAGCGCCTCCCGCTACACCAACGTCGACAAGATCGTGGAGGCGGACCAGCACAGCACGCTCCAGGTGCAGAGGGCCGACGGCAGCTGGGAGAACATCACCGGCACCCCCGGCACCCGGACGACCGCCGACCGGGTCACCTACCACCTCTCGGGCGACCAGAACATGGCGCCCAACGAGACCTTCACCAGGCACATCCGCCTCACCTACACCGCCGACGCCCCGATCCGCATGGACTACCTCCACGTGTGGGCGGTGCTCGACCTGGGCAGCCGGTACGTGCCCGAGACCGTCGGCCCCCAGTACGTCGAGATCAACCTCACCGCGGCCCCGGCCACCGCCAAGCCGGCCCTGACCATCCAGGAGCCGTCCCCGATCGGGTACGGCGGCGAGCCCGTCGAGTTCTCCGAGACCGTCACCAACCCGGGCACCGCCGAGGCGCCGTTCACCCTGAAGCTCAACGTGAGCAACGGGCACGCCCGGGTGCGCGACGCGTTCGCCATCGACTACCGCGACGCCGACGGCACCTGGAAGCCGGTCGAGCTGACCTTCAAGCAGAGCTACAGGACCTTCGACTTCAGTGGCAAGGTGACCGGCCTGACCGTCCCCGCCGGCGCCACCAAGACCGTCCAGCTGCGGCTCGCCGCCGTGGGCAACAACGACACGAGCGGCTACAACGAGCCGGCCAAGCTCTACTCCGCCGTCGTCGACCCGGCGGCCGAGGACACCGTGCTCGCCGAGGCCGCCAAGGACGTCGCGGTGAAGTCGCTGGCCGTCCAGCTCAAGAACGCGCCGACCACCGCCGTCGTCGGCGGCGCCCCGGTCGAGTTCGACGTCACCGTCGACAACCCCAGCACCTCCCGGTTCGGCAAGCTCGCCACCATCCTGTGGATCGACCCGCACAGCGTCCTGGAGGTGCAGAAGGCCGATGGCGCCTGGGAGACCGTGCCCGGCACCCCGGGGCCCCAGTCCGGCGGCTACGTCCGCTACCTCCTCAGCGGCGACGGCCTCGCGGCAGGCGCGACCATCACCAAGCACGTCCGCCTCGCCTACACCGCCGAGGCCAAGGTCGGCCAGACCTTCGTCATCCCGTCCGCCCTCATCAACGAGGGCACCGCCCACGTCTCCAGCGCGGGCCCGCAGGGCAGCGCGATCCAGCTCACCGCCGCGACCGCCGACACCTCCGGCGTCGACACCGGCCCCGTCATCCGGACCACCTACACCACCGGCACCGCCGACGAGACCGACACCGCCGGCACCACCGGCACCACCGGCACCGCCGCCCAGCTGGCGGGCGGCCAGCTCGCCCACACCGGGTCGGACGGCGTCATCAAGACCGCGGCGGGCGCCGCCGCCCTGCTCGTCAGCGGCATCGGCGCGCTCTTCGTCGCGCGCCGCCGCCGCAGCGCCTGACCACCCCCGTCCGAGCCCCGGCTCCCCGGCTCCGCCCGGCGAGCCGGGGCTCGGCGCTTTCCGGGAGACACGTCCCAGGCCCTGTCCGGGGAACGGATCAGGCAGTCTCCCGGCGCCGCTACGGCAGGGCGACCGCCCGCAGGTAGGCCTCGGCGAAGAGGTCGATGGACTCCTCCAGCGAGGGCAGTCCGGCGCCGAGCACCGGTTCGTGGACCGGCCGCAGCAGGATGTGGTTGATCAGCGGGCCGAACAGCAGCTGGCCCAGCACCGGGAGCGGCAGCGGCCGCAGCCGTCCGGCCTCGACGTGCGGCAGCAGCAGCCGGCCGAGGCCGTCGAACAGTCGCGGCAGGTGGGCCGCCATCATCCGGGAGGCGGGGCCGTCCGGCCGGGCGAACAGGTCGGCGAAGACCGCCGGCATGACCCGGGGCCGGCGGTCGAAGGCCGCGGCGAAGGCGCGGTGAAGCGCCCGGACGGTGTCCTCCAGGCACTCCGGCGGGTTCGCGGCGAGCGCTTCCAGGTCCGGCAGCGGGCCGTACTGGAGGAAGACGGCGGTGAGCAGGCCGTCCCGGCCCTCGAAGACGGTGTGCAGGCTGGGCAGCGAGCACTCGGCGCGGTCCGCCACGGCGTCCAGGGTGACCCCGCCCAGGCCGCGTTCGGCCACCAGCCCGGCCGCCGCCGCGATCGCGCGCTCCCGTACCGGCGGCCGTCCGCCCGGGTCGACGCCCGCCTGCCGGACCGCCTCGTCCAGCGGTGCCCGGCAGCCGCCGAGCCGGCGCAGCAGGGTACTGCGGGAGATTCCGGCCGTCGCGGCGATCGCCGTCAGCGGGACGTCCGCGACGTCCTGACCCCGGTCCTTCGCCGCCGCGAGGGCGGCCGCCACCAGATCCTTCATGTGAAGCAGCATACTACTTGACACCTGAGACGGTTCCAGAGACTCTATCAATGCAAGTTCCACACGGAAGGTGATCAACCGAGCACAGCAAGGGAGAGAGCCATGAGCGTCGTGATCTCCGGGGGCGGACCGGCCGGAATGATGTTGGGCCTGCTGCTGGCCCGGGCGGGTGTCGAGGTGACCGTGCTGGAGAAGCACGGGGACTTCCTGCGGGACTTCCGCGGCGACACCGTCCACGCCTCCACCGTGCGACTGATGGACGAACTCGGCCTCGGCCGGAAGTTCGCCGCGCTGCCGCAGAGCCGGCTCGGCAACCTGGTGGTGCCGGTGCCCGGCGTCGGCCAAGTCCCGCTGAGCGCCTACGACCGGCTGCCCGCGCCGTACAACTACATCGCGATGATGCCGCAGTGGGACCTGCTCAACTTCCTGGTCGAGGAAGCCCGGCAGGAGCCCACCTTCACCCTGCGGATGAACACCGAGGCCACCGGACTGATCCAGGAGGGCGGCCGGGTGGCCGGCGTGCGCTACCGCACCCGGGACGGCGAGCAGGGCGAGCTCCGCGCCGACCTCACCGTCGGCACCGACGGCCGGCACTCCACCCTGCGCAAGGCGGCCGGGCTGGTGGCCGAGGAGTACCCGGTGCCCTTCGACGTCTGGTGGTTCCGCCTGCCCCGGCACGCGGAGGAGCAGGCCGCGCCGCCCAGCCTCGTCGCCGGCTTCGGCGACGGCGAGGTGGCCCTCAGCATCGCCCGCGACGGCTACTTCCAGATCGCCTACTTCAAGCCCAAGGGCTCCGACCCGCAGCTGCGCGCCGAGGGCGTGGAGCGCTTCCGCGAGCGGATCGCCCGGCTGCTGCCCCAGTACGCCGACCGCGTCGACCAGTTGGCGGGCATGGACGACGTCCACATGCTCGACGCCCGGCTCAACCGGCTGGACCGCTGGTACACCGACGGGCTGCTGCTGATCGGCGACGCCGCCCACGCGATGTCCCCGGCCGGCGGGGTCGGCATCAACCTCGCCATCCAGGACGCCGTCGCGGCCGCCACCCTGCTCGCCGAGCCGCTGCTGCGCGGCCGCCCGACCACCGCCGCGCTCGCCCGGGTGCAACGGCGGCGCCAGATGCCGACGGTGGTCATCCAGCGGCTGCAGCGGATCCTGCACGGCGTGATGTTCGTCCCGGCACTCACCGGCCGGCGGTCCGGCCCGCCGATGGGATTCGCCGCGCTCGTCCGCCACGTCCCGGTGGTCCGACTGGGCATCTCCCGCCTGATCGCCTTCGGCCCCCGCCCCGAGCACGCCCCGGCCTTCGCCCGACGCCCCATGGCGTAGCCGCCCGCCGCACGGTCAGGGTCGGGCTGGACCGCACGGTCGACCAGTCGCTCCGGCTCTCCGCACCCGAGGCCTTCGGCGGGTACGCGCGGGACTGGACGACGGCCGACCTGGAACACCGCATCAGCTCGGCGGCAGCTCCACTACCCGATGTACGAGACGCCGGTGGCGCCGGCCACCGCGCTGGAGTCCTTCCCGCGCGACTGACACCCGCCTTCACCCGAGCGGGCGAGCTTCCCGTCGAGGGGTGGGGGCCTGTAGCAGGCTCCTCCGCATGACTGACGATCCGTCAGTGCAGTCACCTCGACCTCGCGGAGATCCCCATGACCGACGTCCCGAAAGACCTCAAGTACACCAAGAACCACGAGTGGGTGCGGACCACCGGAAAGGACAAGGCCCAGGTGGGCATCACCGATTTCGCGCAGAAGCAGCTCGGTGACATCGTCTTCATCGACATCCCCACCGTGGGAAGGAAGCTCGAAGCCGAGGAGGCCTTCGGCACGGTGGAGTCGGTCAAGGCCGTGAGCGACATCTTCATGCCGCTCACCGGAACGGTCACCGCGATGAACGAGGGCCTGAACGACGAACCCGAGCTGGCCAACACCGACCCGTACAGTGACGGCTGGATCGTCGAGCTCACCGTGGCCAAACCCGACGAGCTGAAGCAACTGCTCACGGCCGCCCAGTACGAGGCCTACATCTCCGACCGTTCGGAGTAGCCGCCCCGGCCCTTGTGTACGGGAAGTCGGAGCCGCCGACTTCCCGTACACAAGGGCCGCCCGGTCAGGTGGCGGGGGCCGGGCCCCGGGCCCCCGATCGACTGTCGCCAACCGAATTGACGATCAATCGGCGCGCGAAGCACTTGGGAGCGCACGCGAGTTGGCGCGCGCCCGGTAGACGCTGGCACATGGACCCGAGACCCGTGCGCATTGGGCGTCTCATACTTCTCGCCTACGTTCGAGGCATGACAGAGAAGCGAGTTGATGAAGCATCACCTGTGCTGGTGGTCGGCGCCTCCGGAACGGTCGGGCGACACGTCGGGCTGCAGCTCGCCGCCGCCGGGGTGCGGGTGAGGACGCTGACACAGCAGGCCCTGCTCGACCCGTCGACACTGGAGGCGGCGGTCCAGGGGGCGGGCGCGGTGCTGCTGGGATGGCCGTTCGCGGAGGCGGACGGGGCGGCGGACGTGGTGGGGGTGCTGGCCCGGGACGTCGGGCGGGTGGTGTTCCTGTCGTCGTCGGCCGTCCGGGCCGAGGGCGAGGTGGAAGCGCTGCTCGCCGGGAGCGGGGTACCGCACACGGTGCTGCGGGCGCACGGGTTCGCCGCCGCGCTCCAGTGGGCGGAGGAGATCCGCTCCGGGGGCGCCGTGCACGGCTACGGCGGCGCGGCCGGACTGAACCCGGTGGACGAGCGGGACATCGCGGCGGTCGCCGTACGGGCGCTGCTTGAGGCTGGCCACGACGGCGCGCACTACCTGCTCACCGGCCCGGAGTGCCCCACCCAGGCGGAACAGGTGGGCATCATCGGCGAGGCCGCCGGCCGCCCGGTGACGTGGCGGGAGATCCCCCGCGAGGCGGCCAGGCACCGGATGCTCGCCAACCGCCAGCCCCAGGGCGCCGTCGACGGCGCCCTGGACTTCATCCACGCCCGCATCACCACCCCGAACCCGGCCACCACGACGGTCCGGGACCTCACCGGCCACCCGCCCCGCAACTTCCGCACCTGGGCCACGGATCACGCCGCCCTGTTCCGCTGACCCGGCTAGGCTCGGACGAGACGAGAGGAGCGCCCTGTGAGTCAGCCGGTGTCGAATGGAGCCGAACTCATCCCTCGACCTGAGAAGACCCCTGCGGCGATCAAGGCCGCGCTCGCCGTGGTGGCTGCCGACCGACTTCCGGAGATGGTGGAAGGGCGGACCAGAGCCATGGCGGCAGCCATCGAGGCAGGCAGCGTCAACCCGATCCGCGCGTTCGTCGCCCACTGGGCCGCCGTGGTGGAGATCGAACGGGTTCCGGCCACGGCACTGGCCTACCACCGGGCTAACTACCTGGCCAACCACGCGGCGACCGCTGAGGAGTGCCGCCGACACGCCACGGAGGTCGCCGTGCTGTACCGGTCCGCCTTCTCGGCGGTGAACGGGTGAGCTGGAGCTGGGAGTACCTGCCCAGCGAGGAGCATGTCACCGGCGGGGCACCGGCTGGTTTCCTCGCGGCAGTCGAGCAGAAGGCCGCCGAACTGGTTCGGGCAGCCGAGGCGCTCCACCTGGATGGCACCACGTACGAGGGCAGCGGCGAGCCCATGCTCCAGGTCTCCCAAGGCGACGGGGTCCACGCAAGTGGCTCCGCGGGACTCAGACCCCGATCCCTCGGATGACGAGGTCCAGCAGGGCGAAGACGAACAGCGAGATGCCCACGAACCCGTTGGTCTGGAAGAACGCCCGGTTGAGCTTCGACAGGTCGTTCGGCTTGACGATGGTGTGCTCGTAGACGAACGCCCCCGCGACGACGGCCAGGCCGACCCAGAACGCCGCGCCGGCGTGCGTCAGGAGCGCGAACCACCCCAGCAGGAGCGTCGTGATGACGTGGCACACCCGCGCGCCCCAGATGGCCGCCGGGATGCCGAAGCGGGCCGGCACCGACCGCACCTTGCCGTGCCGGTCGGACTCGACGTCCTGGCAGGCGTAGATGAGGTCGAAGCCGCCGATCCACACGCCGACCGCGACGCCCAGCACGAGGGCGTCCCACGACCAGGTGCCGGTCACCGCGAGCCAGGCGCCGACCGGGCCCATGGCCTGGGCGAGGCCCAGGATGGCCTGCGGGAAGTCGGTGAAGCGCTTGCCGTACGGGTAGACCACCATCGGCACGACGGCGACCGGCGCGAGCGCCAGGCAGAGCGGGTTGAGCATCGCCGCCGCGCCGAGGAAGACGATCAGCGCCACGGCCGATCCGGCGTACGCCGTCTTCAGCGACACCGCACCCGTGACGAGTTCGCGCGAGGCCGTGCGCGGGTTCCGGGCGTCGATCTCGCGGTCGATGATCCGGTTGGCGGCCATGGCGAAGGTGCGCAGGCCGACCATGCAGACGGTGACGATGAACAGCTCGCCCCAGTGCACCCGCTTGTCGGCGAGGAACATGGCCGTCAGCGCGGCGGTGTAGGCGAAGGGCAGGGCGAAGACCGAGTGCTCGATCATCACCAGGCGCAGGAAGGCCTTCGTGCGCCCGGGCGTCTCGACAGCGGCCGTGCTCACAGTCCGTATTCCTTCCAGCGGCGGGACACCAGGGCGGCGGTGGCCGGGTCCGACTCGACCATCTCGGGCCACCCGCCGTTCCGGGTGTACCCCTCCTCGGGGAGCTTGCGGGTCGCGTCGATGCCCGCCTTGCCGCCCCAGAACTGCTGGTAGGAGGCGTGGTCGAGGTGGTCGACCGGGCCCTCGACGACGGTGAGGTCGCGGCTGTAGTCGACGTTGCCGAAGGCCCGCCAGGCGACCTCCTGGTAGTCGTGCACGTCGCAGTCGGAGTCCACCACGATGATCAGCTTGGTCAGCGACATCATGTGGGCGCCCCAGATGGCGTGCATCGTCTTCTGGGCGTGCTTGGGGTACTTCTTGTCGATCGAGACGATCACGCAGTTGTGGAAGCCGCCGGCCTCGGGCAGGTCGTAGTCGACGATGTCCGGGATGATGATCTTCAGCAGCGGCAGGAAGAACCGCTCGGTGAACTTGCCCAGCGGGCCGTCCTCGGTCGGCGGGCGGCCGACCACGATGGACTGGAGGATCGGGCGGCGGCGCATCGTCACGCAGTCGATCTTCAGCGCCGGGAACGGCTCCTGCGGGGTGTAGAAGCCGGTGTGGTCGCCGAACGGGCCCTCGGGGAGCATCTCGCCGGGCTCCAGCCAGCCCTCCAGCACCACCTCGGCGTCGGCCGGGACCTGGAGCGGGACGGTCTTGCAGTCGACCATCTTCACCCGCTCCCCGGCGACGAAGCCGGCGAACAGGTACTCGTCGATGTCGCCGGGCAGCGGCGCGGTGGCCGCGTAGGTCACGGCGGGCGGGCAGCCGAAGGCGATCGCGACCGGCAGCCGCTCGCCGCGCTTCGCGGCCACCGCGTAATGGTTGCGGCTGTCCTTGTGGATCTGCCAGTGCATGCCGATGGTGCGGCGGTCGTGCCGCTGGAGCCGGTAGAGCCCGAGGTTGCGGATGCCGCTGTCCGGGTCCTTGGTGTGGGTGAGGCCCAGGTTGAAGAAGGAGCCGCCGTCCATCGGCCAGGTGAACAGGGCGGGCAGCTCGTCCAGGTTGACGTCGTCGCCGGTGAGCACGACCTCCTGGACCGGCGCGTCACCGGACTTCACGTGCCGGGGCGGCACGTGCGCCATCGAGGCGAGCTTGCCGAAGGCGTCCCGGAAGCCGGTGAAGCCCTGCGGCAGCTCGGGCTTGAGCAGGCCGGCGATCTTCTCCGCGATGTCGTCCGGGCCCTTGAGGCCGAGTGCCTTGGCGAGGCGCCGCTCGGTGCCGAAGACGTTCATCGCGAGCGGCATCGTCGAGCCCTTGACGTTCTCGAAGAGCAGCGCGGGGCCCTTGGCCTTCTGGACCCGGTCGACGATCTCGCCGATCTCCAGGTGCGGGTCCACCTCTGCCTTGATGCGCTTGAGGTCGCCCTCACGGTCGAGTGCCCGCAGGAACGAGCGGAGATCGTCGTATGCCATGTCTGTCAGTATCCGCCACCGGATAGCCTGGCTCCGTCAAGGGCCCCGGGAAGGCACCCGCCCCGACCGCCCCGCAGGGAGATCGCCGCCGTGCTGAGAATTCTTCTGACCATCGTCCTTCCGCTCGCGCTCTGGGTGTGGGCGTTCATCGACTGCCTGACCACGCCCGAGGACCAGGTGAAGCACCTGCCCAAGCCGGTGTGGGTGCTCATCGTGCTGCTGTTCCCGCCGGTGGGCCCGATCGCCTGGCTGGTGGCCGGCAAGCAGCGCGGCCTCCTGCGGACCGGCGCTCCCGACGACGCCGACGGCCGTCCGGGGCAGCCGGTCCGGCGCGACGGCCGCCCGCTCGCACCGGACGACGACCCCGAATTCCTCGCCTCGTTGAAGAAGAGCGACAAGGATCACGAGGACATGCTGAAGCAGTGGGAGGCCGATCTGCGCCGCCGCGAACAGGAGCTGCGGGGCGAGGACGAGCCCGAGGACGGCCGAAAGAGCTGATCGGAGCCACTGGGGGGATCCCCCGGACAGCCCACCCGGACGGCACCGGGTGGGCTGCGGTGTTTTTGGCGCTTCCCTACGACTCGGCGCCCTCTAGCACGGATCCGCACCGGTGCCCGACCGGACTTGAGCGGGGCTTGAGCAAAGCGCTAGAGAGCCGCCCTACATTACTGAACGACGGCCCTGACCTGCACTTTTCTTCATGTTCAGATCATCGGACCATCACCTGACCGACAGCCCCCGGTATGCGAACGGACACCCAGTGCTCCGGCTTCGACACCACCGCTTCTGTGCAGGCCTGACATCTAAACGGACCTGACCTTGTACGGAATCGACGCCGAAACCAACGCACGGCCCCTCGTACAGTCATAAGTGAAGAAAGTGATTCGCAGCCGGGGGCACAGCAGACGTTGGCTGTCGGACAGTTCCCTCACCCTTGGAGTGGTTCGAGATGACGGTTGTGCATGAGGCGCCAGTCGACGGCGAGGTCCCCGAGGTCGCGGCCGACGCCCGCGGGCGGGTCGCCGAGCTGCACGAACTGCGCGAGAAGGTGCGGCGCGGCCCCAGCGAGAAGGCCACCGAGGCCCAGCACGCGAAGGGCAAGCTGACCGCCCGCGAGCGCATCGACCTGCTGCTGGACGAGGGCTCCTTCCGCGAGGTCGAGCCGCTGCGCCGGCACCGCGCCCAGGGCTTCGGCCTGGAGGCGAAGAAGCCGCACACCGACGGCGTGATCGTCGGCTGGGGCACCGTGCACGGGCGGACCGTCTTCACCTACGCGCACGACTTCCGGATCTTCGGCGGCGCGCTGGGCGAGGCCCACGCGCAGAAGATCCACAAGATCATGGACATGGCCATCGCGGCCGGAGCACCCCTGGTCTCCCTCAACGACGGCGCCGGCGCCCGCATCCAGGAGGGCGTCACCGCCCTCGCCGGCTACGGCGGCATCTTCCAGCGCAACACCAAGGCCTCCGGCGTCATCCCGCAGATCTCCGTCATGCTCGGCCCCTGCGCCGGCGGCGCCGCCTACTCCCCCGCGCTGACCGACTTCGTCTTCATGGTCCGCGAGACCTCCCAGATGTTCATCACCGGACCCGACGTCGTCCAGGCCGTCACCGGCGAGAAGATCACCCAGAACGGCCTCGGCGGCGCCGACGTCCACGCCGGCGTCTCCGGCGTCTCCCACTTCGTCTACGACGACGAGCAGTCCTGCATCGAGGAAGTCCGCTACCTCCTCTCCCTGCTCCCCCAGAACAACCGCGAGATGCCGCCCCCCGCCGTCAACGACGACCCCGTCGAGCGCCGCAACGACACCCTCCTCGACCTCGTCCCCGCCGACGGCAACCGCCCCTACGACATGCGCAAGGTCATCGAGGAGATCGTCGACCACGGCGAATACCTCGAAGTCCACGAACGCTGGGCCACCAACGTCCTGTGCGTCCTGGCCCGCATCGACGGCCACGTCACCGGCATCATCGCCAACCAGCCCCAGTCCCTCGCCGGCGTCCTCGACATCAACGCCAGCGAGAAGGCCGCCCGCTTCGTCCAGATGTGCGACGCCTTCAACATCCCCCTCGTCACCATGCTCGACGTCCCCGGCTTCCTGCCCGGCGTCGACCAGGAGCACGACGGCATCATCCGCCACGGCGCCAAGCTCCTCTACGCCTACTGCAACGCCACCGTGCCCCGCATCCAGCTCATCCTGCGCAAGGCCTACGGCGGCGCCTACATCGTCATGGACTCCCGCTCCATCGGCGCCGACCTCTCCTACGCCTGGCCCACCAACGAGATCGCCGTCATGGGCGCCGAAGGCGCCGCCAACGTCATCTTCCGCCGCGACATCAACGCCGCCGAAGACCCCGACGCCATGCGCGCCCAGAAGATCAAGGAATACAAGAACGAACTGATGCACCCGTACTACGCGGCCGAACGCGGCCTCGTCGACGACGTCATCGACCCCGCCGAGACCCGCCAGGTGATCGCCTCCGCCCTGGCCATGCTCCGCACCAAGCACGCCGACCTGCCCAGCCGCAAGCACGGCAACCCGCCGATGTGACGCCCGCGCCCACGCGCGGCCCGCAGCACGCAGTTCCGAGCGACCACCACACACCACAAGCCACCGGGGGAGAAAACCAGACCATGACTGCTTCCGCCGAACCCCTCGTCCGTATCGTCCGCGGCTCGCTCTCCGACGAGGAGCTGGCCGCCCTCACCGCCGTGCTGATGGCCCGGGCGGCCGTCGCGCAGCAGGCCGCCGCGACCGCGCAGGTCGAGCCGATCGCCAACTGGCAGCGCCTGGAGCGCCGCCCGGCCTACTACTCGCCGGTCAGCTGGCAGCAGGCCGCCTGACGGCCCGGATCCTCCCGCGACGGCCGGTCACCCCACCCGGGTGGCCGGCCTTCCGGCCTTCCGGCCTTCCCGGCGGCCGGAGCCACCGGGCCAGGCCGGTCCGACCACCGGGTGTCCGTTCCGCCCCGGCGCGGCTCGGTAGAATACCTACTGGACGGTATGCGGCCCGCCGCCCCGTCGGCCCCCATAGGATCGGCCGCTGCCGATGGACCAGAACTATCCAGGGAGGCTGCGATGGCCAGGCAGGCCCGCGCGCTGGCGACCCGCCAGACGGTACTCCTCGCGGCGGCCGAGGTGTTCGACGAGCGGGGCTACGCCGCCGCCACGATGTCCGAGATCCTGGACCGGGCCGGTGTCACCAAGGGCGCGCTGTACTTCCACTTCCGCTCCAAGGAGGAGCTGGCGCTCGCCGTCATCGAGGGGCAGGGCGCCTGGCTGGGCACCTGGCAGCCGTCCTCGGACAGCCCGGTCCAGACCCTGATCGACCTCGGGTACGCCTTCGCCCACGCCCTCCAGGACGACCCGCTGGTGCGCGGCAGCATCCGGCTGACGATCGAGCACGGCAGCTTCACCCAGCCGCAGATCGCCGCCTACCAGGGCTGGTCCGACGTGGCCCGCGGGCTGCTGGAACGCGCCCGGGACGCCGGGGACCTCCACCCGGGGATCGACCTGGCGGCCGCCGCCGGGGTGATCACCGGGGCCGTCACCGGGATCCAGCTGAGCTCCCAGGTACTGACCGACCGGCGGGACCTCATCCAGCGGATGTCCGACCTGTGGACGCTGGTGCTGCCCGGCCTGGTCCAGCCGCACGCGCTCGCCCGGCTGAGCGTCGCCGAACGCGTGCCCTCCTAGGGGCTCCGGGGGCTTTCCGCCCAGGGCCGCCCGGGGCCGCTCAGAGCCGGTAGCCGGCGCAGTGCTCCACCGCCACCAGGGCCGGCAGCGCGGCCGCCCAGAGCCGGGCGACGGCCTCCGGCCCGGGCCGGTCGGCCTCCTCGGCGGCGAGCAGTACCTGGCCGGCCGCCATCGTCGTCAGCAGTTCGGCGGCGGCCCGGCGGTCCAGCCCGGGGCGCAGCTCGCCGGCCTCGGCGGCGCGGTCGAGCAGCCGGTGGACGACGGCGGTGAGGCTGCGCCAGGCGGCGTCCGCGCCGGGCGGGCCGTCCGGGGTGTCGGCCCGGGGCGGGCCCTGGCGGCCGAGCCGGACGCCGGCCCGGACCATCACGTCCTCGCGCAGCAGCCGGGCGAGTTCGTGCGAGAAGTCGATCAGTCCCTGGAGGGCCGGTCCGCCAGAGCGCAGGGCGCGCAGCGCGGCCGAGCCGACCTCGCGCCCGGCGGCGGCGCGCACGCCGTCGGCGAGGGCCTGCTTGGAGACGAAGTGGAAGTAGAGGGCGCCCTTGCTCACCCCGGCCCGGCGGCTGATGTCGACCAGGCTGGCGGCCTCGAAGCCCACGCCGGCGAACGTGTCCGCCGCGGCGAGCAGCACGGCACGCCTGGTCCGCCCCGCACGTTCCTGCTTGACCACTGGCCCCCTCCGGACTCGGCCGGACGCGTTTCCCCCCGCCCGCCCCGCTGCTGTCGGCGCGCCGCCGTTGGGGGCGACGCCTCGCATGCGGACGGCGCCGACCGAAACCGCATGGTTGGTATCTAATCTAGCTCCTTCGCGGACCCCGCCGTCCAGTGGGGAGCACCCCCACCCCGGGCCTGCCGCCCCCCGGGCGGCCATTACCCCAGTCCAGGGGAGGGGTAGCGTGGTCGCGTCGGGCTGCGCGGCAGGGGCCACCCCAGACGCAGAAGAGAAACCGGGTGGTCTGTATGTTTTATCTCAGGCGACCGTACCGGCCGCTCGACCGTCACCCTGGAGTGGGGCCCGTCATGCCATTGATCGTAGAGCCGGACGCCCACGGTCCGTACGCCCACCCCGGTCCCGGCTACGACTTCCACGAGCGGACCGTCTCCCGCCACCTGGTGCACCGCACCTCGGTGTCCGAGGTGTTCCTCACCGGCTGGCAGGCCACCGGTCCGTACGACTTCCTGCTCGGCGCCCAGTGGCCCCGGCTGCACGCCTTCTACCGCCTGCCCGGGGACCGCTTCCACGACCCGGTGCTGATGGCCGAGACCATCCGGCAGGCCGGACTGCTGATCGGCCACGCCGGCTTCGGGGTGCCGCGCGGCCACCACTTCGTCATGGAGGACCTCTCCTACGCGCTCGGCCCGGACGGGCTACGCGGCCTGGCCGTCACCACCGGACCGGCCTCGCTGATGCTCGCGGTCGGCTGCGAGGACGTCCGGATGCGGCACGGCCGGCTGGTCTCGCTGCGGGTGCACATCGACATATCCCGGGACGGCCACCCGATCGGCCGCGGCTCCGGCCAGTTGCGGGTCGTCTCCCCCGCCTCCTACGCCCGGCTGCGCGGCCCCGAGCGGCAGACCGCCGCCCTGCCCCGGCCGCCCGCGCCCACCGCGCCCGAACTGGTCGGCCGCGCACAGCCCACGGACGTCGTGCTCAGCCCCACCCTGCGGCCCGACACCTGGCTGCTGCGCACCGACGCCGGGCACCCGGTGCTGTTCGACCACGAGCTGGACCATGTGCCCGGGATGCTGGTGCTGGAGGCCGCCCGGCAGGCCGCCCAGCGGCTGCGCCACCCCGAACCGGTGGTGCCGGTCGAGCTGGTGACGTCCTTCGACCACTACATCGAGCTGGACCGGCCCTGCCTCGTCCAGGCGGTCCACGAGCAGGCGCCGGACGGCCGCCGGCTGCCCGTCCGGGTGCTGCTGGTCCAGGACGGGCGGACGGCGGCCGACTGCCGGCTGCTCACCGAACCCATCGACGGGCCCGCCGACGGATCGGCGGACAGGCCGGCCGACAGACGGGGTGACAGACCGGGTGACAGACCGGGCGAGCCGCCGACGGTACCCGCCCGGCGGGAGGCCTTCGACGACCACCCCGCCGGCCAGGGCATCGGCAGCCCCCGGCTGCCGCTGGCCAGTTGAACCGGCCTCCCCTGAGCGCCCCCTGGGCCCCCTGGGCCGCCCGCTAGGCGGCGACCAGCGCCGACGGCCGACCCGCGTGCATCACGCTGAGGTTGGTGGCCAGCCGGACCGGGTCCTGGGCCAGCCAGAGCCGCAGCGCCGCGCCCAGCATCGCGCTGGCCGACTCGATCCGGACCTCGGTGACCTGCGCGATCCGCGCCGCGCCGGGCACCAACAGGTCGGCCAGCGGGGTCGGCAGCCAGACCGTCAGCGCGCACGGCGCCGGCGCCGCCAGGGCGCCCAGCAGACGGTAGGCGTCCCCCGGCGAGCTGAGCGTGGGGATGATGTCCAGCAGGCCGTCGGCCACCACCTCGGACACGTCGCTGCGGTGTCCCTGGGCGAGCCGGCGGAGCAACGTGCGCTCGGCGGCGGTGATTCGGACGGTCAGCATGACCTCGTCGCACTCCATTGCGCGATTTCCTCCTCGTTCCTCCCCGTGCCGGCCGGCGGCCGGCACGAACTACCCCTGTCGCACCTCGGCCCGGCTACCTTCTGCGGAGAGCCGGGCCGGTGGGTGACTGTGTGCCCCGGTCAGATCCCCGCGTAGGAGTGCTTGCCGGTGACGAAGATGTTCACGCCGTAGTAGTTGAAGAGCCAGCAGGCGAAGGCCGCCAGCGCCAGGTAGGCCGCCTTGCGGCCCTTCCAGCCGGCCGTCGCGCGGGCGTGCAGGTAGCAGGCGTAGGCGACCCAGGTGATGAACGACCAGGTCTCCTTCGGATCCCACTCCCAGTACTTGCCCCAGGCCGCCTCGGCCCAGATCGCGCCCGCGATGATGGTGAAGGTCCAGAGCGGGAAGACCAGGGCGTTGATCCGGTAGGACAGCTTGTCGAAGGTGGACGTGGCGGGCAGCCGGCGCCAGATCGACGCCGGGGTGCCCAGCGGGCCGGTGGTCAGGCCGGCCGCGATCCGCTTGTCGAAGGAGTCCTTGCCGAGGTACAGCAGCGTGGCGATGAACGCCGCGTAGAAGGCGCCACCGCAGAAGATCGCGGTCGAGACGTGGATCGCCAGCCACGGCGAGTGCAGCGCCGGGACGAGCTGCTCGGAGTCGGTGTAGAGCACCGTGGTGGCGATGCCGAGGGTCAGCAGCCCCGCGAGCACGACCGGCAGGCCGAGCCAGCGGACGTTCTTCTTCGAGGCCAGCAGCACCAGGTACGCCGCCGTCATGGCGAAGGCGAAGGCGCAGGAGAACTCGTACATGTTGCCCCACGGCCAGCGGGAGACCGAGAGGCCGCGGGTGACGATGCCGCCGGCGTGCAGCAGGGCGCCCAGCACGGTGAGCGAGACCGCGATCCGGCCGGCCAGGTCGGCGCGGGTGCTGTTGCCGGCCGCGCCCGGACCGTCCTCCTCGTCCGCGCCGCGCCCGCTGGTGACCACCGTCGCGCCCTCGCCCGCCAGGGCGGTGCGGGTGAGCGTGGTGGTGCCGCCACCGGCCCCCGCCACGGTGACGGTGACCTTCTTCGCGCCCTTGGTCCCGGCGACGGTCTCGGACAGACTGCCCGACTGCTCCGTCGAGCGGACGGCGACGGCGCCCTTGCTGCCGAAGGTCCACTCGATCATGTGGGCGAACATGGCGAGCGTGTAGACCACCATCGCCGAATAGATCAGCTTGTTGGAGAGGTCGGCCAGCTGTGGGTCGACCCCCGAGGCGAGATGCACCGTCTACTCCTTGGAGTTCTGGTCGGCAGGGACTGCGGGTTCTGCGGGTGCGTCCGAAGCCGCGGGGCCTTCGGCTGTGGGGCCTTCGGGCGCGGGGCCTTCGGGTGCGGCGTCGTCCTCGTCCTCCGACGCCGGGGCGTCGTCCTGGAGGTCCACCGCGAGTTCGGCCAGCTCCTCGGCGATCTTCGCCGACTCACTGCGGGCCAGACCGGCCAGCTCCACCTGGGTGCCGCCGCCCGGCAGGGCGACCGCGCGCACCCAGATCCGGCGGCGCTGCACGAACAGCGAGCCGATCAGGCCGAGGATCGCCAGCACCGCACCGGTCAGGGCGATCGTGTTGCCCGGGCGGTGCGAGACGTTGAAGCTGGCCCACTGCTTGTAGCCCTCGAAGGTGACACTGCCGTAGCCGTCCGGCAGGTCCCAGGCCTGGCCGGGCTTGAGCCGGGCCTTGGCGGGCTGGCCGTCCTGGGTCAGCTGGGTCAGCTTGCGGGTGTTGAGCTGGTAGATGTTCTGCGGCAGGCCGGAGTCGGTGCCCAGGTCGCCCGCGAAGGCGTTCAGCACCAGCTCGGGGGCGGCGTCGCCGGGGAAGAGCGAGACCGGGCCGGTGCCCTCGAAGCTCAGCGGCGCCGTCGGCAGGAAGAAGCCGGAGAAGCCCATCTGGGTCGAGCTGCCGTCCGGTCCGACGCCGTAGTCGGAGACCTTCACGACACCGGTCGAGGTCAGGTTGCCGTCCTGCGGCAGGAACGGCACGGCGCCCCGGTAGACGACGTCGCCCTTGCCGTTCTTGACGGTGATGACCGGGGCGTAGCCGTGGCCGATCAGGAAGACCTTGCTGCCGCCGATCTCCAGCGGGTGGTTGACCTCGATCGTGCCCTGCTTGAGCTTCGAGGTGTCCTCGCCCGCCGTGTACTCGACGTTCGCGGTGAACTGCCGGGCGGCGCCGATCTGGTCGCCCTTGTCCTGGAACTTGGCGGTGAAGCCGTTCAGCTTCAGGTAGAAGGGGTCGAGGTCCTCGGTGCCGTAGAACCGCGTGCCGTTGAAGTCGTCGAGCTGGGTGATGGTGTTGGAGTAGCCCTCGCCCTCGACCATCAGCTTGCCGCCGGTGCCGGACGCCAGGCTGGCCCAGGCGAAGCCGCCGAGCAGCGCGAACAGCGACATGTGGAAGAGCAGGTTGCCGACCTCGCGCAGGTAGCCCTTCTCGGCGGCCACCGAGCCGCCGGCCAGGTTGGCGCGGAACCGGCGCTTGCGCAGCAGCCGGTGGGAGGCGGCGTTCACCGCGTCGGCGTCCGCCTCGGTGCGCCAGGCCGCGTAGACCGGCATCCGGGTCAGGTTGCGCGGCGCGGTGGGCGGCTGGGCCCGCAGCACGCCGACGAACTGCCAGGTGCGCGGGACGATGCAGCCGGCCAGCGAGACGAACAGCAGGATGTAGATCGCGGAGAACCAGACCGAGCTGTAGACGTCGAACAGCTGGAGCTTCTCGTAGATCGGCGCGACCGTGGTGTGGTGCGTCTTCCACGCCTCGACCTTGAGCAGGCCCTGGCCGTTCTGGTACTGCGGGATCAGCGAGCCCGGGATGGCGGCCAGCGACAGCAGGAAGAGCAGGATCAGCGCGACCCGCATCGAGGTCAGCTGGCGCCACATCCAGCGCGCCCAGCCCAGCACCCCTATGCCGGTCGGGCCCTCGGACTCGACCGGCGCGGTGCTGAGCCGCTCGGCGGCCGCGTCGTCCGGCGCCTGGGGCAGCTCGGCCTCGGTCGTGGTCTTGCTCACGGTCAGATTCCGATCGAGAAGTCGGCGGTCCAGGACTGCAGTTCGCTCATCGTGGAGTCCCAGACCCCGGTGACGAGCAGCAGACCGACCGCGACGAGCATGCCGCCGCCGATCCGCATGACGAGCGGGTAGTGCCGCTTGACCCAGCCGAAGGCACCCAGTGCCCGGCGGAAGGCGAGCGCGGCCACGATGAACGGTACGCCCAGACCGAGGCAGTAGAAGGTCATCAGCAGGGCGCCGCGCTGCGCGTCGGCCTGGTTCAGGGCCAGGTTCTGGACGGTCGCCAGGGTCGGGCCGATGCAGGGCGTCCAGCCGACGCCGAACACCACGCCGAGCAGCGGGGCGCCCCACAGGCCGACCGCCGGGCGGCGGTGGGAGCGCACCTCGCGCATGCTCAGGCCGGGGACGAGGCCCATGAAGGCGAGGCCCATCACGATGGTCAGCGCGCCGAGCACGATCGAGATGACCCGCTGGTGCTCCTTGAGGGTGTCGCCGAACTGGCCGAACAGCGCCCCGCCCGAGACGAACACCGCGGTGAAGCCGAGGATGAACAGCGTCGCCCCGAGCAGCATCCGGCCGCGCCGCGCACCGCGGGCGTCCGCGAGGTCGGCGGCGGAGAAGCCGGTCACGTACGACAGGTAGCCGGGGACGAGCGGCAGCACGCAGGGCGAGAAGAACGAGACCAGCCCGGCCGCCAGCGCGATCGGCGCGGCCACCAGCAGTGCCCCGCTCTGGAGGGTCCCGGTGTTGTCGGCGAGCTGTAGCGGCAGGCTCACTGCTTCGGCTCCGCGACCACCGGCTGGAGGATCGACTCCAGCGCGTCCTGGGTCGTGCCGCCGACGGCGCGGGCGGCCAGCTTGCCGTCGCGGTCGACGATCAGGGTGGTCGGGAGCGACTGCAGGCTGAGGCTGCCCTTGGGGAACTTGAGCAGCTGGGTGCCCGCCGGGTCGAAGATGCTCGGGTAGGTGACGCCCTGCTCCTGCTCGAAGCGGACGGCGTTGGTCTTGTCGCTGTCCCGGGTGTTGACGCCGAGGAACTGGACGCCCTGGTCCTTGTACTTCTCCGAGACGGCCTGGAGGCTCTTCGCCTCGGCCCGGCACGGCCCGCACCAAGAGCCCCAGACGTTCAGCACCACGACCTTGCCCTGGTAGTCCGAGAGCTTGGTCTGGCCGCCGTCCAGGGTCTGCCCGGAGATGTCCGGCGCGCTCCCGCGCTTGCCGATGTCCACCTTGGACAGGTTGGTCCCCTTGACGGTGACGAAGCCGACCTGGCCTTCGCCGCTGCCCGACGAGCCCGAGGAGGAACAGCCGGTGAGGACGAGCGCAGCGGCGGCGACAGTGGCGGCGGCTGCGGCGACACGGGGACGGGGGCGCGCCATGGCAGACATGTGAAAAGTTTCGCATGGAGTTCCGGGCAGGTTCGCCGGGGTCCTCCCTAGCGCGTCGCACCCCCTCTGACCTGTGACGGAGTCGGGCCGCCCGGTTCTCGCCGGGCGGCCCGATCCCATACTTACGCGGGGTTTACCAACGGCCCCGCGGGCTCACGCGCCGAAGCTCTTGCCCACCGGCTTGTCCTTGCCGCCCTTGCCGATCAGGTGCGCGGGCAGCAGGTCGCGGGCCGGCTCGCGGTAGCCGACCGAGACGATCTTGTCGCCCTCGAAGGTGAAGCTGGTCAGCGAGGCCAGCGAGCACTGCCGGCGGCGCGGGTCGTGCCAGAGCCGGCGGCGCTCGACGAAGGAGCGGACGATCCAGATCGGCAGCTGGTGGCTGACGCAGACCGCCTCGTGCCCGCGCGCGGCGTCCCGGGCGGCGCCGAGCGCGCCCATCATCCGCACCACCTGGTCGAGGTAGGGCTCGCCCCAGGAGGGCTTGAACGGGTTGGTGAGGTACTTCCAGTAGCCCGGGTTCCGCAGCGAGCCGTCGCCGACGCCGAAGGTCTTGCCCTCGAAGATGTTGTCCGCCTCGATCAGCCGCTCGTCCGCCGCGACGTCCAGGCCGTGCGCCTTGGCGATCGGCCCGGCGGTCTCCTGGGCCCGCTCCAGCGGGGACGCCACCACGTGGGTGATGTCCCGGCCGGCCAGGTCCTCGGCGACCCGCTCGGCCATCTCCCGGCCCAGCTCGGACAGCCGGTAGCCCGGCAGGCGCCCGTACAGGATGCCCTCCGGGTTGTGCACCTCACCGTGCCGCATCAGATGGACGACGGTGATCTCTTTGGCGCTCACTTCTCAGTACTCCTGGGGCTCGCAGGGATGGATCGGGGCCTAGACCGTGGCCGCGGCGGCCGCGCGGGCGGCGGCCGGAAGGGCGGCGGCGATCCGCTCGATCGCCCGCTCGTCGTGGGACGCCGAGACGAACCAGGACTCGAAGGCGGACGGCGGCAGGTAGACGCCCTCGGCGAGCATCGCGTGGAAGAAGGCGGTGAAACGGTACGCCTCCTGGGTCTTGGCCTCGTCGTAGTTGGTGACGGCGGCCTCGGTGAAGAACACCGAGAACATGTTCCCGGCGGTCTGCAGCCGGTGCGCCACGCCCTCCTTGGTGAGCGCCTGCGACACCAGGCCGGAGATCTCGGCGGCGACCTTGTCCACGGTCGCGTACACCTCGTCGGTGCAGCCGCGCAGCTGGGCCAGGCCGGCCGCGGTGGCGATCGGGTTACCGGACAGGGTGCCCGCCTGGTAGACCGGGCCGGCCGGTGCCAGGTGGGCCATCACGTCGGCGCGCCCGCCGAAGGCCGCGGCCGGGAAGCCGCCGCCCATGACCTTGCCGAAGGTCAGCAGGTCCGGCGCCCAGCCCTCGTTCGCCGCCTCCAGGCCGTACCAGCCGGCCTTGGAGACGCGGAAGCCGGTCATCACCTCGTCCGAGACGAACAGCGCGCCGTTCGTCCGGCAGAGCCGGGCCAGGCCCGCGTTGAAGCCGGGCAGCGGCGGGACGACGCCCATGTTGCCGGGCGAGGCCTCGGTGATCACGCAGGCGATCTCGCCCGGGTGGGCGGCGAAGGCCTGCTCGACGGCGGCCAGGTCGTTGTAGGGCAGCACGATGGTGTCGCCGGCCTGGGCGCCGGTGACGCCCGGGGTGTCCGGCAGGCCGAAGGTGGCCACGCCCGAACCGGCGGCGGCCAGCAGGGCGTCCACGTGGCCGTGGTAGCAGCCGGCGAACTTCACCACCTTCGCGCGCCCGGTGAAGCCGCGGGCCAGCCGGATCGCGGACATGGTGGCCTCGGTGCCGGAGGAGACCAGGCGGACCTGCTCGACCGGGGCGACCCGGCCGACGATCTCCTCGGCCAGCTCGACCTCGCCCTGGCCGGGCGTGCCGAAGGAGGTGCCGCGGGTGACCGCCTGCTGGACGGCGTCGATCACCGCGGGGTGCGCGTGACCGAGGATCATCGGGCCCCACGAGCACACCAGGTCGACGTACTCGCGGCCGTCGGCGTCGGTGAGGTAGGGGCCGGTGCCGGACACCATGAAGCGCGGCGTGCCGCCGACCGCGCGGAAGGCGCGCACCGGGGAGTTGACGCCGCCGGGCGTCACGACGGAGGCGCGGTCGAACAGCGACTGGGACTGGGGGGCTTCGTAGGGGTAGCTCACGGGAGACATGGTCTCAAATCGTGTCCTTGAGCTCTGCATGTCGGACCCGATCATCTGGAACGATGATCCGGGCACCGTTGTCTGTACGGTTGTCCGTACAGACGGGGCCGCTGACTGCTCCGGAGCACGGACCAGTCAGACTATGCACTCAGAGTGCGCAAGTGTTCCGGTTGTGTGCAGGGGTGTGGAGAGGACTGCCGCGTACCGCGAGTGGGTACGGCGGCGCATGACGGGTAAGGAGCACGTCCGGAGGGACGCCGGACGTGCGGGGGTCTGTCGATTCCGGCGAATTCCGGTGAGGATGGTCCGAGTGTCCGAGGCGCAGGACGGCTACGACGAGGCTGCGGGGGGCTCCCGCAGGCCCGCCGAAACCGCACGCGGGGGTAAGGGAGCGGGCACGGGTCGTGGCCGCCGCGGCGGCGAGAGGCGGGGTGAGGGACGCGTGGGGGTGACGTACAAGTACTTCGGCGCACCGGACCGCGCCACCGCCGCCAGAGTCCCCACCGCCCTCGGGCCCGGCGGGCTCGGCCTGGACGCCGGCGAACTCGGCTCGCTCGGGCGGCTCGGCGACCTGATGGAGACCAGCGGCTCCCCCAACGGCCACCTCTCCACCAAGATCAAGCCGGAGACCATGAGCGCCATGGTCCTCACCGGCATCCAGGGCGTCCCGCTGCACCAGGTCCCGCCGCTGGAACTCGTCGTGCTGCACCCCGACTACGCCGTCGTCCAACTCCCGCAGAACGTCGTCGAACCGCTCCGCAAGGCCGACGAGACCGAGCTCGGCGCCGCCGCCTTCATCTGGTCCACCGTCCCCGACCGGCGCGGACCGCGCGACGCCTTCGTGATCTACAGCATGCTGCACGAGTGGCAGGACTTCGCCAACCGCCTGCACGAGGCCGGGCACCAGCTGTACTGCCTGGTCTGGCCGTAGGACTTCCCGGAATCCTTCGCCCCGCCCGCCGAACGGCGGCCAGGGCGAGCGGATGTGACCTCGCGTCAGTTCGTCCGGGCGCGGCGCGCCCGCCGTACCGCCCGTTCGCTCTCCACCGGCTCCGCCAGCGGCCCGTCCACCAGGCGCGTCAGCGCCGACACGAACACGTCCCGCTCCGGGCCGGGCAGCGACTCCAACACCTCCCGGTGCACCCGGTCGGCGATCGCGGTGCCCCGCTCGACGACGCGCTCGCCCGCCTCGGTGACGGAGATGATCCTGGCCCGGCGGTCGGTCGCGGACGGGCGGCGCTCGGCCAGGCCCGCCTTCTCCAGCTCGTCCACGGTGACCACCATGGTGGTCTTGTCCAGGTCCGACAGCTCGGCCAGCTGGATCTGGGTGCGCTCGGTCTCCTGCGCGTGGAACAGCACGGAGTACGCGCGGGGGGTGATCCCGAGCTCGGTGAAGGCGGCCGCCATCCGGGTCGCCAGCACGTGGCTCGCGTGGTCCAGCAGGCCGGAGATGTCACGGATCTGGCGCACGGGCGGGGTCGTCGTCATACGTCCGAGATTAGCAACGGCCCGTCCGCTGCCGGATGATCCCGTTGGCAACCAACCCCGGGTCTTACGGGATGCCCAACTCGAACAGCGCATACCCCGCGTACCAGCCCGCCGCCAGCACCGGCATCGCGAGCAGGCCGACCAGCGAGGACGTCCGCACCCGGCGCAGCGCCACCGCCAGACCGATGAACAGCGGGAAGGCCGGCAGCAGGTAGCGCGAGATGTTGCCGAAGATCTGGTTGCTGCTCAGCGCGGTGGCGATGGTGAGCACCGTGTAGACCACCAGCACCAGCGGCGGCCGGGTGCGCCACAGCAGCACCAGCAGTCCGGGCAGGGCCATCAGCAGGGCGATCGCGATCAGGTCCGGGGTGGGGTTGGACTGCCAGAAGTTCCAGTGCCCGGTGATCACGTCCATGATCGTGCGGACCGTGGAGGCGCCGCCGTCGAAGTAGCGGTTCCAGGCGCCCCGCTGGAGCTTGAAGTAGCCGCCCCAGTCGCCCATCCGGTAGCCGACCCAGACGACGTACCCGATCAGGCCCCACGGGGTGATCAGCATCGCGGTCAGCGGCCGGGCCACCCCGTCGGTGCGCCGGATCAGCGCCACCAGCGCGGCGATCGACACCGCGGCGATCAGCGCGGCGGCGGTCGGCCGGTTGAGGCCCGCCACCAGCGCCAGCACGCCGGCCGCCAGCCAGTGGCGGGTCATCACGCAGTAGCAGGCCCAGGCGGACAGCGCGACGAACAGCGAGTCCGAGTAGACCGCCCACTCCACCCCCGAACCCGGGAACAGGCCCCAGATCACCGCGGCGATCACGCCCGCCCGGAAGCCGCCGAGCCGCTCCGCGATCGCGAAGATCCCCGCCGCCGCGACGAGCGAGGCGATCACCGAGACGGCGATCCCGGAGCCGTACGGGCCGAGCCCGGTGACCGCGCCGACCAGCCGCATCAGCCACGGGTAGAGCGGGAAGAAGGCGGCCGAGTTCTCGTAGTAGGAAGCCAGCGGCCAGCCGTGCATCGGGAGCAGCTGCGGGTCGTAGCCGTTCTCGGCGATCCGCTGGTACCAGACGCCGTCCCAGGTGCCCAGCACGTCCCACGGCTGGGCGCCGCCACCGCGGCCCGGGTTCTTCTTGAGGTAGTCCCCGGTGTGCGACAGCAGCAGCATGAAGACCGTGAGGCCGATGGCCTTGACCACCGCGTACGCCCCGAGCGCGGGCGCGAAGCGCTCCACCAGGGCGCCGAACCGCCCGGGCCGCCGGCCCGCCCGCTCCTCGGAGCGCTCTGCGGGCCGCTCCGCCGCCGGCGCCGCGGGCGCGCCGGGCTCGGTGCTGGACGACTCGGTGCTCGATGCCGTGCTCATCTGCTCTGGGTACTCCCCGCCACGCTGGTGGTCCGCGCGGCTACGGCGCAGCGATTTCAGGTGAGCCTACGGCACGTCCCCAGCTGCCCCGCGAACGCCCGCCCGCCCCGAAAACCCCGTGGCGCCGCCCCCACGCGATCGGTGGGGGCGGCGCCGCGGAGGGCCGGGGATCAGCCGTGGAGGTAGACGATGCCGAGTTTGGTGAGCTGCCAGAGCTGACCGGCGGCGCCGGTGTCGGTGGCGAGTTCGACGGCGGGGTTGCCCTTGGCGTCGAGGGTGGCGCCGGGGGCGATCACCTTGGTCGGGTCCTGGGAGTCGGCGATCTTGTAGCGGCCGCCGCCGGCCGGCTTGAGGACCCAGTGCTGGTTGCCGCCGCCGTTGCAGCGCCACTGCTGGATGCGGGTGCCGGCGGCGGTGGAGGCGGCGTTGGCGTCCAGGCACATGTCCCGGTTGCCGCTGAAGTCGAGCTCGTAGCTGCCACCGGCCTTGGCCTCCAGGACGAAGGACTGGTTGAGCCCGCCGGTGGCCGGATAGGTGATGGCGGCCCGGCCGTTGGTGGAGTCGCCGTAGGTGCCGCCGCCGGTGAGGTCGAGCGCGTTGCCGCTGGCCGCGTTGGTGAGCTGGTACCAGGAGCCGTCCTCGGGGACGTCCGCGAACGGCTGCCCGGGGGTGAGCGGCTGGATGGAGGTGGTGTTCTGCTGGTTGAGCGTGCAGTAGGCCTGCGCCAGTTCGGGCTTGGCGAAGAACTGGCCGAGGCAGACGCCCTCGCCGCGGTAGCCGGCCACCCTCAGGTGGTACGACTGGCGGACCATGTTCATGCACAGCCCGGGGATGCCGATCTGCGAGTCGCAGCCGTTGCGGACCCACTCGGAGAGGTTGATGACGTCCCCGTTGCTGTACTCGTACGGGGAACTGGTCCACTCCGCGCAGACCTCGTGGCCGAAGGCGACCCGCCGCTGGTCGAGGTAGCGCACGCCGGGCACCTGCTCGGCGGCGCCGCGCAGCGCGTCGCTGAAGGTCGGCACCACCCAGTTGTGGCCCCAGGCCAGGTCCTCGGGGAAGGCCGGGCAGCCGTCGGCGACCTTGCCGAGGTAGTCGTTGCGCCGGATGTCCGGGGTGATCGGATTGAAGTACGACTGGTAGACCAGCTGGTAGGAGGAGTCGGCGTAGCCCGCCTTCCGCATGGTCTGCCGGATGTTCTGGAGCGCGGCGACGACCTTGGGCTGGACCCGCTTGGCGCGCTGGACGATCTCGTCGCTGCCGATGGTGTCGCGGCAGCCCTGGTCCTTGGGGATCGGGAAGTACTGCGCGAGGCAGTGCATCATGATCCCGCTGAAGTCGAAGTCGTCGTTGGCGCCGATCGTGACGACGACCATCTTCACGTCGTACCTGCCCGCCGCGTCGGCGAGTTTGACGTCCTGTTTGGGCTCGCCGAAGTCGCCGCTGCCGGAGCCGGTGACCTTGGCGAGTTCGGGGTCGCTGACCAGGTCGCCGGTCTGGGCGCCGGAGCAGGCGAGGTCGATCGGGGTGACCCCGGGGATGTCGGTGACGAAGATCTCCGACTTGGGGTGCCGGTGGCAGTAGTTGGTGGGGCTGTCGGTCTCCGGGAAGTAGCCGTCGTTGGTGTCGGTGCCGGCGCCCTCCCCGGAGATGGCGCTGTCGCCCAGGGCGACGATGGCGGCCGGGCGGGTGGCACCGGCCGCGGGAGCCGGGTCGGCGAGGGCGGCGGGGGCGCCGGCCAGGCCGAGGGCGGCGACGAGGGCGCCGGTGGCGAGCAGTGCGCCGTACGGGGAGCGGCGCGCCACCGTCCGGGGCCGCCGCGCCGCTGTCAGTCGGGACCTGATCACACGCGACTCCTTGCGGGGGGTGGGGGGCCGCCCGGCCGGGCGCCGAGCGGCGCGGAGCAAGAAAGGTGAGCAGGTCTCATATTCTAGGTACTGACAAGTAACGCAACAAGGCTTGTGACACCACCGGAACCTGACGCCCCGACATGCGTCCGAACATGCACCCGGACATGCGGAGAGCCGCCGCCCCGCGCCCCAGGAGGGAAGCGCGGAACGGCGGCTCGTACCGGCCGAACCGGGAGCAGGATCAGCCCACGTTGGCGCAGTGGTTGCCGAACGCCGGGTTCAGCAGACCGATGATGTCGATGGTGTTGCCGCACAGGTTGACCGGAACGTGAACCGGAACCTGAACCTGGTTGCCCGAGATGACACCGGGGGAACCCGCGGCGACACCCTCGGCGCCGGAGCTGGCCATCGCGGTGCCGGCGCCGGCGGCCACGATGCCCACCACGGCCGCGCCGACGGCGGCGGTCTTCTTGATGCTCATACGAGCCTCCTGACTGTTCATACAGAGATGCACGGGGAGTGCGACATCAAGAACGACACCCACCCGGGCCGGTTGCGACAGTGGACGCACTGTCACCCATCCGGCCCAACGGGGACGGCGACCGGCATTCGGGTGATCAGCGGACCGGACCGTTTCCCCTCGCGCGGTGCCTCGTTCTCTCTGGCGGAACACGATCCACCCGGCCCCCTCCACACGAATCGAGTACCTCCCATGCGCAAGCTCGCCCACGGTGTCGTCGGCACCGCGGCCGGCGCCGCCCTGCTCGCCGCCGGCGCCGGCGTCGCGTCCGCCCACCACCTGCACGGCGCGTCCGCCGAGGGTGTCGCGGCCGGCTCGGCCGGCGTGGTCTCGGGCAACTCGGTGGAGGTGCCCGTGCACATTCCGCTCAACGTGTGCGGCAACTCGATCGACGTGGTGGGCCTCCTGAACCCGGCGTTCGGCAACAACTGCCTCAGCGCCTGACCGGGAATTCCCCTGGTCGCACCTCCGCCCGAACCGCTCCCGGCCGTGCGGGAATTGTTCGCGAGGTGCTGGAAGAACGCGGCGGCCGCGTCGACGCCCGAGCCATGGGCGAAACACGCCGGTGTGCGCCGCCGGAGTGACAATCACGGCAATCCCCAGAAGCCAGCGGGTGAGTATTCGTGCTCGCCCGGCTCCCGACATTTCCCATCCGTCGGGCAGAAAACGGAGGAAAGAGATGCGCAACTTCAAGAAGGCCGCCGTCCTGTCCCTGGCCGCCACCGGTCTGGTCCTCGGTGCCGCCGGCGGTGCGTTCGCCAGCTCCGGCGCCGAGGGCGTGGCCGCCGGCTCCCCCGGTGTGCTCTCCGGCAACCAGCTCCAGATCCCGGTGCACATCCCGGTCAACCTGTGCGGCAACTCCATCAACATCATCGGCCTGCTCAACCCGGCGTTCGGCAACACCTGCGTCAACGCCGGCTGAACCGGCCGTCGCCGCACCGGCGACAGCTGATTCACCGAGTGCCGCGCCCCGCGACGCCGGGGCGCGGCACGCTCCACCCGTGTGTGATCGAGGAGATCAACCCCCATGCAGAACGTGAAGAAGGCCGCCGTCCTGTCCGCCGCCGCTGCCGGCCTGGTGCTCGGCGCGGCCGGGTCCGCCGCCGCCAGCTCCGGCGCCGAGGGCGTGGCCGCCGGCTCCCCCGGTGTCGTCTCCGGCAACCAGGTCCAGATCCCGGTGCACATCCCGGTCAACCTGTGCGGCAACTCCATCAACGTCGTCGGCCTGCTGAACCCGGCCTTCGGCAACAGCTGCGCCAACGTGGAGCTCCCCCCGCCGCCCGCGGACGACTGCTGATCCCCGATCGGCACCCGTTCCGGCCGTACTGCCCCCCGACCAGCCGGCCGGGGGGCAGTTCGGCATCCCCGGGCGGCCGGTGGCCGTCCGGCCCCCGATCCACCGAAGGGTGATCCGCATGGTTTCGAAGAAGAGCGGGGCCTGCCTGGTCGTCGCCGTCGGCGCCACGATGCTGCTCGGCGCGGGCTCGGCGCAGGCCGCCACCACGACCGGTTCGGCCCCCGCCTCGGGCCCGGCCAAGCTGGCGAAGACCGACGTCGGTCAGGCGCTGAACGGGACGACCTCCGGCCTCGGCTACGGGCTCGCGCCGGTCAAGGACCTGCGCCTGGACCCGTGGGCGAACTCCTCCGCCGACGTGCTCAACAACGGCGCGACCGTCAAGCCCGACCAGGGCCTGGCCCCGGTCGGCACCGGCGGGCTGACCGGCCCGCTGAGCGCCGGCGGCGGTATCCGGGACCTCCCGCTGGTCGGCGGGCTGACCGGCGTGCTGCCGGGCTGAGCCGCCCGGCGCAGGCGGGAGCCCGGCACCCCGGTCGCGTCCGGGGTGCCGGGCTCCACCGTGCCCGGAGCCGCTCGGCTCAGAGCTGGGTCAGGTCGGTCAGGCCGGTCTGCTGCACCACGCCGGTGGTGGTCGCGGTGGTGGTCGCGGCCAGGTCGCCCACCTTGTCGGTGACCGAGATCGGGTGGTCGTCGTCGCCGAGGCTGGCGGTGGCCCCGGGGACGGCCTGCACCGTGCCGGTGACCAGCCGCGGGTCCACCTCGTCCACCTTGAGCCGGCCGTCGGCCAGTTGGCCGGTGCCGTCCTGGACGAGGGCGAGCGGCTTGCCGACGGCGAGGCCGGGAACGTCGGCGTGCAGCGGCGAGGCCGGGGCCTCCAGCAGCACCTGGCCGAGGTCGGCACCCCGGTCGACCAGCGGGAGCGGCAGCTGGGCCTTGGCGCTCGGGCCGACCTTCCCGGTCTGCAGTTCGGGGACCAGCCGGTCCGGGATGAGCTCGGTGCTGGTGGTGCGGCCGGGCGCCGGCGGCAGGAGCAGCGAGGTCGGGATGCCGGCCGTGACGCGGCTGCCGAGCGGGGTGAGCGGCACGTCCGCCGGGACCTGCTGGGTGGCCAGCTTGTCCTCCAGGGCACCGACCTGGTCGGGGCTGACCGGGGCGGCACTGGCCGCTCCCTGGGAGGCGAGCATGCCCGCACCGACCGCCAACAGCATCGCGCCGGCCCGCTTGGAGAACTTCATGCTTTTCACCGTTCTGCCTGTCCGTACTGGAGATCCCTGAAGGGAGGGGCTGCGGGGCGCAGCCGGAAAGCAATCTGCCTCAACGAGTGACCGTGAGTGCGGATTGCGGCGGTTAACCGGTTCGGCGTAATAATCCGACCGGAAACCACTCTTCGACGCGCCTCCCGGACTCTTTTCAAAAATCCCCGTAACCTTCCGTGCCGTCATTCTTTGATCTGGACGTCAGTGACTGCAGACCGGGTCTGAGCGTTCTACGCGTTGTACGCACGGAAACCAAGAGCATTTCAGAGAGGGATCTCCCCATGATCCAGAAGTCCTTCGCCGCCGCCGGCCTGGCCGTCGCCGCGCTGGCCGCCGCCGCCGCGCCCGCCTCGGCGATCGGTGACGCGGACGGCGCCGCTGCCTCCATCGAGGGCAACGGCGGCACCAACTTCACCGGCACGGTCGGGAACAACAGCCCGAACTTCCACTTCCTGGACAACGCGAACGTCTGCCTCCCCGAGATCCACAACATCGCGGTGGGCGTGCTCGGCGTGGCCGTCCCGGTCGAGGTCCCGATCGCCAACAGCGGTGGCAAGCAGTACTGCACCCAGGGCCAGGGCACCCAGAGCCACGGCGACGCGGGCGTGTCCCACCTGATCGGCTGACCGTTCCCCCAGCTGCACTCCCCCTGAACCACCCTTCGAATCGCTCCCCGATTCACCCCTCGAGAGGAAAACCGGAAATGATCAAGAAGTCCCTCGCCGCCGCCGGCCTGGCCGCCGCCGCCATCGCGATGTCCGCCGGCTCGGCCTCCGCCATCGTCGACGCGGACGGCGCCGCCACCTCCGTCCAGGGCAACGGTGGCACCAACCAGACCGGCACCCACGGCAACGGCAGCCCGAACTTCCACACCCTGGACAACGCGAACATCTGCCTGCCGGAGGTCCACAACATCGCCGTCGCCGTGATCGGCGTCGCGGTTCCGGTCGAGGTGCCCGTCCTGAACAGCACCCCGAAGCAGATCTGCAACGTCGGCCAGAACACCCAGTCCTCGGGCGACGCGGGCGTTTCGCACCTGATCGGCTGATCAAGGGGCACGGCACGGACGGAGGGCCCGGGGAGGTACGTCTCCCCGGGCCCTCCGGGCGCTACGGGCGCTGGGCGCCACGGGCGAGGTGTCCGGCCGGCCGCCGCCGAACAGGCGCGGACCGGCCGGGTGAGCGGGCGTTCGGGCCAGCGCGTGGGGCGCCGACCCGAACGGCCGGATGTGATCACGTGTCAGAGGCAGCGCCCGCCGGGGCGCTCCGAAAGAGAGGGCATTTCCATGAAGAGCAAGCTGGCCAAGGCCGCGCTGACCGCCACCGCCGCGCTGGCGCTCGCGGGTGCCGCCACCCCGGCGTTCGCGCACGTCGGTTTCGCGGGCGGCGGCGAGTTCGTCGCCTCGGGCGACCACCCGTTCGCGGCCGGTGCGGGCTTCGGCGTCGGCCACACCAGCGACGTCGTCGCCGGCGGCTTCGGCGGCGGCGCCGCCACCTCCACCGACCTGATCGGCGGCGGCGAGGGCTTCGCGCACATCAACGGCTGGAAGTAGAACCCGGAAGGCCGGGTCGCCCCCACGGGGAGCGGCCCGGCCTTCTCGTTGCCCTGGTTCTGCCTTGCGGCACCGGCTACTTGAGCATCGCGGCGGCCTCGACCGCCCAGTAGGTGAGGATCTGCTCGGCGCCGGCCCGGCGGATCGAGGTGAGCGTCTCCATGATCATCCGCTCTCGGTCGATCCAGCCGTTCGCCGCGGCCGCCTCGACCATCGCGTACTCGCCGGACACCTGGTACGCGGCGACCGGCACCGGGGAGGCGTCGGCGACCTGGCGCAGGATGTCCAGGTAGGCCATGGCCGGCTTGACCATCACCAGGTCGGCGCCCTCGGTGAGGTCCTGCTCCAGCTCGCGCAGCGCCTCGCGGGCGTTGGCCGGGTCCTGCTGGTAGCTCTTGCGGTCGCCCTTGAGTGAGGAGCCGACCGCCTCGCGGAACGGCCCGAAGAACGCCGAGGCGTACTTGGCGGTGTAGGCGAGGATGCCCACGTCCTGGTGCCCGGCCTCGTCCAACGCCCGCCGGATCACGCCGATCTGGCCGTCCATCATGCCGGACGGGCCGACCAGGTGGACGCCCGCGTCCGCCTGCACCCGGGCCATCTCGGCGTAGCGCTCCAGGGTGGCGTCGTTGTCCACGCTGCCGTCGGCGGCCAGCACGCCGCAGTGGCCGTGGTCGGTGTACTCGTCCAGGCAGAGGTCGGACATGACCACCAGGGCGTCGCCGACCTCGGCGACCACGTCGCGGATCGCCTGCTGGAGGATGCCGTCCGGGTTGGTGCCCTCGCTGCCGGTGGCGTCCTGCACGGCCGGCACGCCGAACAGCATCAGGCCGCCCAGGCCCGCCTCGGCCGCCTCCACCGCGGCCTTGCGCAGGGTGTCCCGGGTGTGCTGGACCACGCCCGGCATGGAGCTGACCGGGACGGGCTCGCTGACGCCCTCGCGGACGAACAGCGGCAGGATCAGCTCCGCCGGGTGCAGCCGGGTCTCGGCGACCAGGCGGCGCATCGCCGGGCTCTGGCGCAGCCGGCGCGGGCGTACGTACGGGAATTCAGCGGACACGGCTTCTCTCTCCGAACGGTTGTGCAGTGCCGGGGGCGACGGATCGCCGCCCCCGGTCCCGAGGGTGTCAGCGGGCCTTGCGGCGCGAACCCGGACGGCGCTCGCTGGGCCGGTAGACCGGCTCGCCGGCGGCCGTCGCGGTGTCGCGGCGCTTGGCCCCGAAGTCTGCCAGCGCCTGGGCCAGCGCGGCCGCCGACGGCGCCGGGGCCATCACGTCG
Source organism: Kitasatospora sp. NPDC094016 (assembly GCF_040304045.1). NCBI lineage: Bacteria > Bacillati > Actinomycetota > Actinomycetes > Kitasatosporales > Streptomycetaceae > Kitasatospora > Kitasatospora sp. NPDC094016. The sequence goes on along the minus strand of NZ_JBEOUK010000008.1, from coordinate 180,164 downwards.
ACCCGCAGGCCGTGCTCCTCAGCGGTCTTGGCGGTGGCCGGGCCGATGCAGGCGATGACCGTGACGTTGTGCGGCTTGCCCGCGATGCCGACCAGGTTCCGCACGGTCGAGGACGAGGTGAAGAGCACCGCGTCGAAGCCGCCGCCCTTGATCGCCTCGCGGGTCTCGGCCGGCGGCGGCGAGGCGCGCACCGTCCGGTACGCCGTCACGTCGTCGACCTCCCAGCCCAGCTCGACCAGGCCGGCCACCAGGGTCTCGGTGGCGATGTCGGCGCGCGGCAGCAGCACCCGGTCGATCGGGTCGAACACCGGGTCGTACGGCGGCCAGTCCTCCAGCAGGCCGGCCGCGGACTGCTCGCCGGAGGGCACCAGGTCCGGCTTCACGCCGAAGTCCACCAGGGCCTGCGCGGTGGTCTCGCCGACCGCCGCGACCTTGATCCCGGCGAACGCGCGGGCGTCCAGGCCGTACTCCTCGAACTTCTCCCGGACCGCCCGGACCGCGTTCACCGAGGTGAAGGCGATCCACTCGTAGCGGCCGGTGACCAGGCCCTTGATGGCCCGCTCCATCTGCTGCGGGGTGCGCGGCGGCTCGACCGCGATGGTCGGCACCTCCTGCGGCACCGCGCCGTACGAGCGCAGCTGCTCGGACAGGCCGGTGGCCTGCTCCTTGGTGCGCGGCACGAGCACGTTCCAGCCGAACAGCGGCTTGGTCTCGAACCACGAGTGCGAGGACCGGTGGGCGACCTGCTCGCCCACCACGGCTATCACCGAGGTCGCCGGGTCCACCGGGGCGGAGACCGGCGAGGGCAGCACCCGGGCGGCCTTCAGGTCGGCGGCGATGCCGGACAGGGTGGAGGTGAAGGTCCGCTGGCGGGTGGTGGTGCCGGAGAGCGTGGCGCTCAGCGCCGACTCCGGCTTGCGGCCGTTGGCGACCAGGGCGCCGGCGGTGGCCGGCAGCTGGCCCAGGGTGGTCCGGACCACCAGGGTGGTCTCCGGCGCGCCCAGGTCCACCGGGCTGCCGGCCAGCAGCGCGGTGCCGTCCACGAAGCGCACGTCGGTGCCGGCCGCGCCGCGCAGCGGGACGCCCGCGTAGGCCGGGACGCCGACCGACTGGGCGACGCCCGGGATCACCTCGAAGGGGATGCCGTCGCCGGCGCAGCTGAGCATCTCCTCGGCGGCGCAGCCGTCCAGGCCCGGGTCGCCGTCGACGGTGCGGACCACGTGCTTGCCGGCCCGCACGGCCTCGGCGACGAGCCGGGCCAGGTTGAAGTCCGCGCCCTCGGCGGCCGGGGTGTGCACCTGCACGCCGGCCGGGCAGTGGGTGCGCACGGCCACCGCGGTCAGCGGGTCGGCGACCAGGATGTCGGCCGAGGACAGCACCTCGACCGCGCGCAGGGTCAGCAGCCCCGGGTCCCCGGGGCCCGCGCCCAGGAAGGTGCACCGTCCGGTGGCGGACTGGCCGCCCGGGAACGGGGTTTCGGTGGCGGCGGTGGGGCTCATCGGGCTCGCTCCCCCATCAGGGTGGCCGCGCCCGCGTCGAGCAGCCGGGCGGCCAGCGCGCGGCCGAGGGCCGTCGCGTGCTGCTCGGCGGTCTCGTCGAGGACGATCGGACCGTTGGCGGACATCTTCAGCAGGGCGGCGCCGTCGGGGTCGCCGACCACGCCCTCCAGCCGCAGTTCGTTCGGCCGGACCCAGGTGGCCAGCGCGGCCACCGGAGCCGAGCAGCCGGCCTCCAGGGTGGCCAGCAGGGCCCGCTCGGCGACCACGGCGACCCTCGTGGGGGTGTGGTCCAGGGCGGCGAGCGCGGCGGTCAGGTCGGTGTCGGCGCCGGCACACTCGATCGCGAGCGCGCCCTGGCCTGGGGCCGGGACCATCAGCTCCGGGTCGAGGTGCTGGGAGATCTCGGCGCTGCGGCCGAGCCGGTTGAGGCCGGCCGTGGCGAGCACCACCGCGTCCAGCTCGCCGCTGGTCACGAAGCCGATCCGGGTGTCCACGTTGCCGCGGATCGCGACGGTCTCCAGCGCGGCGCCGCGGGCGGTGGCCCAGGCGTTCAGCTGGGCCATCCGGCGCGGCGAGCCGGTGCCGATCCGGGCCGGGCGGCCGGCGCCGGCCAGCTTCTCCACCAGCTCGTCCAGGGTCAGGCCCTCGGCGGCGACCAGGGCGTCCCGGGCGTCCTCGCGCTCGGGGACGGCGGCCAGCGCCAGGCCCTCGGGGGCGGCGGTGGGCAGGTCCTTGAGCGAGTGCACGGCGAAGTCGATCCGGCCCTCCAGCAGCGCGTCCCGCAGGGCGGAGACGAACACGCCGGTGCCGCCGATCTGCGCCAGCGCCTCCCGGGAGGTGTCGCCGTAGGTGGTGATCTCGACCAGCTCGACGGGGCGCCCGGTGACCCGGGTGACCTCGCGGGCCACCATGCCCGACTGGGCCATGGCGAGCGCGCTGCGCCGGGTGCCGAGCCGCAGGGTCGCGGTGGCGGCCGGAGTCTGCTCCGTGATCGGTTGACCATTCATGAGGTGATCGTCCCGGTGGTACTCGTGGGATGGCTGACGGTTCATCTGGCGCCCCCGCCCGAGGGCTGGGGGCCGCCGACGGGTGTGCCCGACACGGCGTGCACGGCCGCCGGGTCGAGGTCGAACAGCTCGCGCAGCGCGTCCGCGTAGGAGGCGCCGCCGGGCTCGGCGGCCAGCTGCTTCACCCGGACGGTCGGGGCGTGCAGCAGCTTGTCGACGACGCGGCGGACGGTCTGGGTGATCTCCGCGCGGGAGCGCTCGTCCAGGTCGGGCAGCCGGGAGTCCAGCCGGCCCAGCTCGGCGGAGACCACGCCGGAGGCCATCGCCCGCAGCGCGACCACGGTCGGCGCGATCCGGGCGGCCCGCTGGGCGGCGCCGAAGGCGGCCACCTCGTCGGCGACGATCCGGCCGACCTGGTCCACGTCACCGGCGCCGGGGGTGGCGGCGTGCGCGTGGGAGAGGCTCTCCAGGTCCACCAGCAGGGCGCCGGGCAGCTCGTGCACGGCGTGGTCGACGTCGCGCGGCATGGCCAGGTCGAGCAGGGCGAGCGGCTGGTCGGCGGTGCGGGCGGCGACCGCGGCGGCCACGTCCCCGGCCTTGACCACCACACCGGCCGCGCCGGTGCAGGAGATCACCAGGTCGACGTCGGCCAGCGCCTCCGGCACCTTGGCCAGGTCCAGGGTGCGGGCCACGCCGGAGCCGAGGATCTCGACCAGCCGCTCGGCGCGGGCCGGCGTCCGGTTGGCGATCAGCACGTCGGTGACGCCGGAGCGGACCAGGGTGGCGGCGGCCAGCGAGCTCATCGAGCCCGCGCCGACCACCAGCGCCCGCTTGCCGGCGATCTCGCCCGCGCCGGCCGCGACCTGCTCCAGGCCGAAGGTCACCAGCGACTGGCCGGCCTTGTCGATGCCGGTCTCGCTGTGCGCCCGCTTGCCGACCCGCAGCGCCTGCTGGAACAGCTCGTTCAGGCCGCGCCCGGCGGTGTGCTCCTCCTGCGCGGTGGCCAGCGCGTCACGCAGCTGGCCGAGGATCTGGCCCTCGCCGACCACCATCGAGTCCAGGCCGCAGGCCACCGAGAACAGGTGGTGGACGGCGCGGTCCTCGTAGTGGACGTAGAGGTGGGAGGTCAGCTCCTCCAGGTCCACCCCGCTGTGGTGGGCGAGCAGCAGCGACAGCTCGGCGACGCCGGCGTGGAACTTGTCCACGTCCGCGTACAGCTCGATCCGGTTGCAGGTGTTGAGCAGCGCGGCCTCGGCGACGGTCGCGGTGGCGGCCGCGTCGTGCAGCAGCCGGGTCGGCACCTCACCGGTCAGCGCGGCGCGCTCCAGCACGCCGACCGGCGCCGTGCGATGGCTCAGTCCAACGACGAGAAGACTCACGCCCGCCCCCAGGTCCCACGGTTGTCCGTACTCGTGCCGCCCCGCACCGCTCGCCGGGCGCTTCGCACGACCTGCGTCCTGCGGCTGACTCGCTCGCTCATGCGGGCATCACCGCGGGGAGATCGCCCTCCCCGCCCTTGCCGGACTGGCCCTGCTCGGCCTGGTCCTTGGCCGCGGTCTCGGCGGTGCCGCGGCCCTTGCCGCTGCCGCCCGCCGCGCGGCGCAGCTTGGCGGCCGCCGCCCGGACCGGGCCCGGGGCGCGGTCCAGCACCGACTCGGCGCGGTCCGGCTCCTCGCCGGCCTTGCGCTGCTCGTGGAAGGCCAGGATCTGCAGCTCGATGGAGAGGTCGACCTTGCGCACGTCCACGCCGTCCGGGACGGTCAGCACGGTCGGGGCGAAGTTGAGGATGCTGGTGACGCCGGCCTCCACCAGCCGGTCGCAGACCTGCTGGGCGGCGCCGGGCGGGGTGGTGATCACACCGATCGAGACGTGCTGGCTCTCGACGATCGACTCCAGCTCGTCCATGTGCCGCACCGGCAGGCCGGCCGCGCTGCCGCCGACCACGTTCGGGTCGGCGTCCAGCAGGGCGGCCACCCGGAAACCGCGGGAGGCGAAGCCGCCGTAGTTGGCGAGGGCGTGGCCGAGGTTCCCGATGCCGACGATCACGACCGGCCAGTCCTGGGTCAGGCCCAGCTCGCGGGAGATCTGGTAGACGAGGTACTCGACGTCGTAGCCGACGCCGCGGGTGCCGTAGGAGCCCAGGTAGGAGAAGTCCTTGCGCAGCTTCGCCGAGTTCACGCCGGCGGCGGCGGCCAGCTCCTCGGAGGAGACCGTCGGCACCGAACGCTCGGAGAGCGCGGTGAGCGCGCGCAGGTAGAGGGGGAGGCGGGCGACGGTCGCCTCCGGGATGCCCCGGGCACGCGAGGGTCGGCGCGCGGCGCCCTGGTCGGGCGTCTGCGAACTGCTCTGTGGTGATCGGCCGATTGCCACGGTGCTCCTGTGGGTGAAGCTGGGCTTTGGCGTCCAGGCTATGCGTTTGTGAACGTGTGCACAAAGATGGTGTCCGTTTTGTCCCCGCACAGTGATGCGCATCACGCCGTGGAGCCCATAGCACCGCGCCCTGTCAGGAGGACGGCCGGGGCGGGCACCCCGGGCAGCCACGGGCCGTACGGCGCCTCCCGGCGCACCAGCGGGACGGGCGTGCCGGACGGGCGGGAGCGGGCCCGGCCCAGCCGCGGCCAGGGCACCCGGGCCGCCTCGCGCAGCGGGCCCGCCCAGTCGTCCGGCGGGCAGGACGGGACGCCGACGCAGTGCCGCAGCAGCTCGGCGGTCACCCGGGCGTCGCCCAGCGCGGTGTGCGCCGGGTACCAGCCCAGGCCCGCCGCCTCCACGCAGGCCGCCAGGCCGTGGCCGCGGGCCTGCGGCAGGTGAGCGCGGGCCAGCCGCATCGTGCACAACAGCGGCACGGGCGGCAGCGCGACCCCGATCCGGGCGAACTCGCGATCCAGGAATCCGTGGTCGCAGCTGACGTGGTGACCCACCAGCACCCGGCCGGCCAGCAGCTCCAGCAGCCGCGGGGCGATCTCCCGGAAGCGCGGGGCGCCCTCGACGTCCGCCTGGTGTATCCGGTGCACGTGGGTCGGGCCGACCGGGCCCAGCGGATCGAGCAGGGTGGCGAACTCCGTCTCCGGGCGCAGCCGCTCGTCCAGCAGGACCACCGCGATCTCGACCACCCGGTGCCGCCACGGGCTGCGGCCGGTCGCCTCCACGTCCACCACGGCGAAGCCCCGGGCGCCCGGCGGGGCTTCGGGCGTCCCAGGGGTCGGGCCGGGAAGCATGGCGGCACTCCTCGCGTGCTCAGCCCCCCTCGGGCGCAAACGCGTTCGATCGTAAGCCGACCAACCGGCCCCGGCCCAAGCCGGACCGGGGTGTCTTCGACAACGATTCGGCGAACCGCCCCCGCCGAGTGGCGGGGCGGCAAGCGCGGCGCGCGGGAGCGGTCAGCCGCCGAGGGCGGCGCGCAGGCGGCGCTCGTCGACCCGCCAGAAGTCGTGCTGGCGGCCGTCGATCAGGGTCACCGGGATCTGCTCCCAGTAGCGCCGGTACAACTCCTCGTCCTGGGTGATGTCCTTCTCCTCGAAGGTCGCGCCCAGCTCGCCCGTCACCCGGACGATCACCTCCCGGGCGTCGTCGCACAGGTGGCACCCGGGCTTGCCGACCAGGGTCACGGTGCGGTCGGCCGGCGCGGGCTTCGGGCTCTTGTCACGTCGCAGCAGTGGGCTCACCCGGCCATTGTCCGCCCGCCCGGCGACCGCCCCGGCGGGGCCCGGGACCGCCCGGTGTTCACCGCGCGGGCACGCCGCCGTCACGGCCGCCGCGCGCCCGGCTGGATATGCTCGATGACATGGCCGTGCTCCGAAGGCTCACCCAGGCGAAGCGTTCCACCACCGAGCGGAGCGCCCTGGCGGGCGAGGCTGCCGCCGAGGCGGCGGCAGCCGCGCTGCAGGCCGAGCCGGAGCCGGCCACCGCCCCCACCCCCATGGAGAGCGCCGCGCCCGCCGAGCGCACCGACAGCGCCGCGCCCGCCGCGGGCAGGCCCGGCAAGGCGCCCAAGGCCCCGTCCGAGAACCACACCCCCGAGCCGGGCGACCCGCGCGCCGCCGCGTTCTTCGACTGCGACAACACCATCCTGCGCGGGGCCGCGATCTTCTACCTCGGGGTCGGCCTCTACCGGCGCGGCTTCCTCACCCGCCGCGACATCGCCCGGTTCGCCTGGCAGCAGGCCTGGTTCCGGCTGAACGGCGCCGAGGATCCGGAGCACATCTCGGACGCCCAGCACACCGCGCTCGGCCTGGTCGCCGGGAAGCGCACCGCCGACCTGGAGGCGATCTGCGAGGAGGTCTTCGAGCAGGTCGTGGCCGACAAGATCTGGCCCGGCACCCGCGCCCTGGTCCAGATGCACCTGGACGCCGGCCAGCGGGTCTGGCTGGTCACCGCCGCCCCGCTGGAGGTGGCCCGGGTGATCGCCCGCCGGCTCGGCATGACCGGCGCCCTGGGCACCGTCGCCGAGGCCGACGGCGGCCGGTACACCGGCCGGCTGGTCGGCGAGCTGCTGCACGGCCCGGCCAAGGCGGCCGCGGTGCACGCGCTGGCCCGGCACGAGCGGCTGGACCTCGACCGCTGCGCCGCGTACAGCGACTCGGCCAACGACATCCCGATGCTCTCGCTGGTCGGCCACCCGTACGTGGTGAACCCGGACGGCGCGCTGCGCCGCCACGCCCGGGCCCAGGGCTGGCGGGTGCGGGACTTCCGGACCGGCCGGAAGGCGGCCCGGGTGGGGCTGCCGGCCGCGGCCGCGCTCGGGGTGCTCGCGGGTGCGGCGGCCGCCGGGGTGGCCCTGAACCGCCGCCGCCGCTGCGCCTGACGGGCTCCCGCCGCCCCGGTCACGCCTCCTCCGGTCGCGCCCCCTCCGGCGGGCCCGCCCGCAGCCTCCGCACGGCCTCCGCACGGCCTCCCTGCGGTCTCCCCGCGCGGGTGACCGACCGTCAACCAGGCCTCTGACCTGGCCCCTCGTACGGGCGAACTCCCTTTTCCGGTACGGCTTTCCGGTCCAATGAACGAACCTGTCAGCCGGTGACCGGTTCTGATCGTTCGCCAGACCGGGAAAGTCGGGGGTTGCCGAGCCTCAAGACTGGGAAACCACCGGTCCGACCGCCGAATTGGTCACCCTGGGCGCCCGAACGGTCACGTTGGGCCGGATGAACGATGACAGGTCCGGTCAGTGTCAGCCGAATATGCGCGATAAATGGATCCCAAACGACCACTTCGACCACACGGTGTAGCTGTCATTGCACAAAGCGTTATTCTCTCCTGGATGCACGTCACCCACGCGCCCCGCTCGAACGGGCGGCGCGGGAGTGCTCTCCGCGCAGGCGGAGGTGATCCGTCCACAGTTCTGCCTCTGGGAGTCCCGTGTACCCACCCGTCCGGAACGACGCGCCTGCACCCTCCCGCCCGTCGTCCGCGCCCCTGCGCCCCCGCACCGGCCTCCGCGGCCGCCCCGTCGCCGACCGGCAGATCTCCACCGGCCTGGACCTGCTGCGCAACCTGCTCCGCAGCCAGCTCGCCGCCTCGCCCCAACTCGTGCCCGCCGGGGCCCCGTTCGGCCACCCGCACGGCTCCGGCCTGGCGCTGCGCACCACCGCCGCCGGCTCCACCGGCACCGGCTCGCGCGGCCGCACCGGCAGCACCGGCGTCGGCCGCGGCCGCGCCCGGACCGCGCCGAGCCCCGGCTACGAGACCGAGCACAACCCGATCATGGAGCTGGTCGAGCGGGCCCAGGCCGGCGAGAGCGAGGCCTTCGGGCGGCTCTACGACCACTACGCGGACACCGTCTACCGCTACATCTACTACCGGGTCGGCAGCCGGGCCACCGCCGAGGACCTCACCAGCGAGACGTTCCTGCGCGCGCTGCGCCGGATCGGCACCTTCACCTGGCAGGGCCGGGACTTCGGCGCCTGGCTGGTGACCATCGCCCGCAACCTGGTCGCCGACCACTTCAAGTCCAGCCGCTTCCGGCTGGAGGTGACGACCGGCGAGATGCTCGACTCCAACGAGTGCGAGCGCAGCCCGGAGGAGTCGGTGCTGGAGTCGCTCTCCAACGCCGCCCTGCTGGACGCGGTGCACCGGCTCAACCCGCAGCAGCAGGAGTGCGTGACGCTCCGCTTCCTCCAGGGGCTCTCGGTGGCCGAGACCGCGCGGATCATGGGCAAGAACGAGGGTGCCATCAAGACCCTCCAGTACCGCGCCGTCCGCACCCTGGCCCGGCTGCTGCCGCCGGACGCCCGGTGAGGCCGCGGTGACCGGAAGCGGCATAGCCGGCGGGCGGCCGGACGGGTCGTCACCATCCGCACCCGACCGACACGTCCGGGTGAACGGTCGATCCGATGATCAGCCGTGCGTAACCCACCGCCCGCACCACTCGTTGGCCAGCGTGCAAGTCCCCACCAGGCGTACGGTCAAGCCGAATTGCGACCTGTCACCCGATGGAGTGGCTTTGGCCCGCCGAGGCAACCGTCCGGCAGGCCGGGGTGTCGACAACGACGAAGGGAGGTGTGGCCCGTGACGGCAAACGTGCTGGAGCACCGACGGGCGAAGGCCTTCGCCGAAGCGCTGGAGGCCCACCGGGCGGAGCAGCGCGGCGCAGCGGACGCCGAATCGGCCAACACCGCTGCCACCGGCGCCGGTTCGGTCGCGATGGCCCAACTGGTCGGCCTGACCGACGCACTGGGCGCGATGCCCGGACCGGCGCTGGACCCGGAGGTACGGACCGTCCAACGCGCCCAGCTGATGGCCGCGTTCGAGCAGGCCTTCGCCGGCGGACCGGGCGCCACAGTGCCCCGCCAACGCCGGCACCGGGCCATCCGGATGGCGCCACGCGGCCGCTGGAGCCGCCGGTTCGCGATCGGCGGGCTGGTCGCCGGACTGGCCGTCGGCAGCCTCGCCGGCGCCGCCGCCGCCAGCTCCAACGCCCTCCCCGGGGACACGCTCTACGGTATGAAGCGCGGCCTCGAAGGGCTCAGGCTCGACCTGGCGGACACCGACTCCGAGCGCGGCGAACTGCTGCTCGACAACGCCGCCACCAGGCTCGGCGAGGCCAAGACCCTGGTCGGCCACCCCGGCCCGGCCACCGGGCTCAGCCCGGGCACCGTCGAACGGGTCCGCCGCGCGCTGGACGACATGCACGCCGACGCCATCAAGGGCCGCGAGCTGCTCCGCTCGGTCTACCGCAGCAACGGCTCGCTCGGCCCGATGCGCGCCCTGGCCGGCTTCGCCCAGGGCGAGGACGGCCGCTGGACCGAACTGGCGGGCCACCTGCCCGTCCAGCTCACCCAGCAGGCCCACCTGGTCGACCAGCTCTTCGACGACATAAGCGAGGACGTCGCGCCCCTGCGCCTGGCCCAGCCCACCGCCAAGAGCGGTGGCCCGGCCGGCACCGGAGCGGGCGGCGACACGGCCGGCCCGGCCACCGGCGGCGCCCCCGCCGACACCCCGGCGAACGGCTCCGGCACCGCGCCCGGCGACGGCCCGGCCCAGGGCGGCGCCACCGGCGCGACCAGCGGCGGCAACAACCGCCCCGGCGGCACCGAGCGGGCCCCCGCCAGTACCGGCGCCAGCACGCCCGGCGGCACCGGCGCCAAGGGCGGCGGACTGCCCAGCGCCCTGCCCAGCAGCGCGCCGGACGCCGTCAACGGGCTCGTCGGGGACCTCACCAGCGGGCTCACCGGCGGCAAGACCTCGCCGAGCGCCGCCCCGGCCCCGCCGCAGGTACCGCAGCCGCCCTCCGGCACACCCAGCGCCCCGGCCGCCGGCCAGCCGCAGGGCGTCGAGGTGCCCCCGCTGATCCCGGGCCTGCTGCCCGGGCTGCGGCTCCTCGGCTGACCGACAGTTGGCCGACAGCTGCTCGACGGTTGCCCGACAACCGACCGGACGGCGCAGGGCCCCGGCGGTCCCTGGAGTTCCAGGGACCGCCGGGGCCCTCGGCCGTGCCTCGCAGGTCCACCGTGCCCCGGGGGCCACGGGAAAGACCCAAGGGTCACGGGAAACCTAGAAGAACACCGACCGCCGCTGCACCAGCAGCTTGTAGAGCGTGTGCTGGATCGTCTCGCGCACCTCGTCGGCCAGGTCGAAGACCAGCATCGGATCGTCCGCCGCCTCCGCCGGGTACCCGTCGGTGGCGATCGGCTCCCCGAACCGGATGGTCCACTTGGTCGGCAGCGGCAGCACGCCCAGCGGCCCCAGCCACGGGAAGGTCGGCGTGATCGGCACGTACGGCAGGCCCAGCAGCCGGGCCAGCGTCTTCACGTTGCCGATCATCGGGTAGGTCTCCTCGGCGCCGACGATCGAGCACGGCACGATCGGCACCTTGGCGCGCAGCGCCGAGGAGACGAAGCCGCCGCGCCCGAAGCGCTGGAGCTTGTACCGCTCGGCGAACGGCTTGCCGATGCCCTTGAAGCCCTCCGGCCAGACCCCGACCACCTCGCCGCGCTCCAGCAGCGCCTGGGCGTCCTCGTTGCAGGCCAGCGTGTGGCCGGCCTTGCGGGCCAGCTCGTTGACGCCCGGCAGCACGAACACCAGGTCGGCGGCGAGCATCCGCAGGTGCCGGCGGTGCGGGTGGTGGTCGTGGATGGCGACCTGGGTCATCAGGGCGTCCAGCGGGATCGTCCCGGAGTGGTTGGCGACGATCAGCGCGCCGCCCTCGGCCGGGATGTTCTCGACGCCCTGGACCTCGATCCGGAAGTACTTCTCGGCCAACGGGCGCAGCAGGGCGAGCAGCACCTCCTCGGTGAGCTCCCGGTCGAAGCCGAACTCGTCCACCTCGTAGTCGCCGGTGATCCGGCGGCGCAGGAAGGCCAGCCCGTCCGCGGCCCGGCCCTCCCAGCCCTTGCCGAACAGCCGGGTGGCCGCCGAACCGAGCTGCCCGGACAGCGCCCCGCCGACGGCGTCGGCGAGCCGGTCGGCGGGCCCGGGGTCGTCGGGCGAGGTCCAGCTGGGGGCGGACTCGATCGGGATGACCCTGGCCTCGCCCGGCGCGTTCTCGGCTGCGGCACTCATCGCGGGTTCAGCTCCTGGGTCGGCGGGGGCGGTCGGTACGGACGGTGGGGACGTCGGCGGCCGGGGCCCGCACCGGGCCGAGCAGGGCGGCCAGCCGGTCGGTGACGGCGGCCAGCCGTTCGGGCGGCAGCAGGCCGGGCCCCTGCGCGGCGGCGAAGTCGGCGAAGGCCTCCGGGGTGGTGAACGCCGGGCGGTAGCCGAGCGTCTCGCGCAGTCGCGCGGTGTCCACCACCCGGCCGTGGGTGAGCAGCCGCAGCTGCTCCGGCGAGACGTCCAGCAGCCGGGTCTGCCGGGCCAGTGCGGCCATCCAGCTGACCGCGGGCAGCAGCAGCGGCACGGTCGGCCGGCCGAGCCGGCGGGCGCACTGGGAGAGCAGCAGGACGCCCTCCCCGGCCACGTTGAAGGTCCCGGTGTTGACGGTGCCCGGCTCGGCCTGGGCGGCGGCCCGGCAGAGCACCGCGACGGCGTCGTCCTCGTGCACGAACTGGAGCCGGGGGTCGTAGCCGAGGACGGTCGGCAGCACGGGCAGCGCGAAGTACTCGCTGAGCGGGGTGTCCGCGCCGGGGCCGACGATGTTGGCGAAGCGCAGGACCGTCACCGCGACGTCCGGGCGGCGCCGGGCGAAGCCGCGGACGTAGCCCTCGACCTCCGCCGCGTCCTTGGCGAAGCCGCCGCCGGGCGGGTTCTTCGGCTGGATGCGCTCGGTGAACACCGCCGGGTCGCGGGGCGCGGAGCCGTAGACGCCGGTGGTCGACTTCACCACCAACCGGCGCACCCCGGGCGCCTTCTGGCAGGCGCCGAGCAGCTGCATGGTGCCGATGACGTTGGACTCCTTCACCGCGGAGCGGTTGGTGGAGCCCAGGCCGGTGGCGCTGACGCTGAGGTGGACCACGGTGTCGACCCGGTGCTCGGCGATCACCCGGGAGACCGCCGGGCGGCGCAGGTCGAGCTGGTGGAAGCGGTACTCGGCGGCCGGTCCGTCCGGTTCCTCGACCGGCAGCCGGGGCGGCTGCACGTCCACGCCGACCACCAGGTCCACGCCCGGACGGCGGCGGACCTCGGCGGCGAAGCGGGCACCGAGATGGCGTGCCACGCCGGTGACGAGCACGACCACGCCCACGGTGTGCACCCCATTCCCTCGACCCGAGCGGCCTGCGTGCACCGTACCGTGCCGCCCCGCCGGGCCGTGAAACGACACCGCCCGCCCAGGCCGAGGCCTGGGCGGGCGGTGGAAGCGCCGGGCGCGCTGAGCGCGGCCGGGGGCGCTTACTTCTTGTTGCGACGCTGAACGCGGGTCCTCTTCAGAAGCTTGCGGTGCTTCTTCTTGGCCATACGCTTGCGACGCTTCTTGATGACAGAGCCCACGGAACAACCCTCGCTCACTGAGACTCTCGCCCGTGAGAGACGGAGTCCATACGACTGACGGACGGCCTAGCCTACCGTCCACGGGCCCAGGGCCGTAATCGTGCTCCCGGTGACCGGGAAACTCGCGGGGAATCCCCGGCGAACGGGGGTGGGATCCGCAGCTGCGGCCCCACCCCCGCCCACCCGGAACTACGCGCTCTCAAGCCTCACGTAGGACTCCTTGAGGTACTCGTGCACCGCCTGCTGGGGCACCCGGAAGGACCGCCCGACCCTGATGGCCGGCAGCTCTCCGCTGTGCACCAACCGGTACACCGTCATCTTCGACACCCGCATGACCGAGGCAACCTCCGCCACGGTCAGGAAGACGACTTCCTGCAAGGGGCGTTCGCCGGAACTCATGACCATCACCCGACCCTTCACCCGTGTGCAAGGCACCGGCTTCCCCTCCGGTGACTCCACCGGCACACGTGTATCCCCAGAGTAGTTATGGGTGGTACCAGTGGGAAGAGGGGAGGTGCGGTCCTCGTACGGTGAGAGATAGGACTGTTGCAGTACGTAGTCGCTCGGCGGAACGCGGGAGCGGGCGTACGCACGTCCCACCTGCACCTGGGCCGGGAGGCCGGTCTCAGGCCAGGAGTCCGAGGTGGGGGAACACCGCTCGGCGGCTGGCGAGGATGGCCTGATCGAGTCGGTCGGCCGGATCGTAACCCGCGTCGAAGTCGCGCCAGACCGGTCGGGCGCCGTCGGTCATCCGCAGCGGGGCGGGCCGGCGGGTACGGCGGTAGACCTCGGCGCGCCAGGACTCGGGGGTCTCGGTGGCCGGGTCGACGGGCCGTCCGGCGGCGGTGGCGACCAGGTGGGTCCAGGTGCGCGGGACGACGTCCACGACGGCGTAGCCGCCCCCGCCGGTGGCGATCCAGCGGCCGCCGGTGAGCTGGTGGGCGAGGTCGTGCAGTTCCTCGGCGATCATCCGCTGGGCGTCCAGCGTGACGGCGAGGTGGGCGAGCGGGTCCTCCAGGTGGGTGTCGGCACCGTGCTGGGTGACCAGGACCTGCGGGCGGAAGGCGGTGAGCAGTTCGGGCACCACGGCGTGGAAGGCCCGCAGCCAGCCGGCGTCGCCGGTGCCGGCCGGCAGCGGCAGGTTGGCGGCGGAGCCGGGGGCGTCCGGGCCGCCGGTCTCGGTGGGCCAGCCGGTCTGCGGGAAGAGCGTGGCGGGGTGCTCGTGGAGCGAGATCGTGAGCACCCGGGGGTCGTTCCAGAAGGCCTGCTGGACGCCGTCTCCGTGGTGGACGTCCACGTCGACGTAGGCGACCCGCTCGGCCCCGAGTTCGAGCAGCCGGGCGACGGCCAGCGCCGGGTCGTTGTAGACGCAGAAACCGGAAGCCCTGCCGGGCATCGCGTGGTGCAGCCCGCCGGCGAAGTTCACGGCGTGCGGGGTCTCCCCGCGCCAGACCGCCTCGGCGGCGGCCACGGACTGACCGGCGATCAGCGCGGAGGCCGAATGGACGGCCGGGAAGGCCCAGTTGTCGTCGGTGCCGAGCCCGTGCCGGGGATCCGACTCGTCAGGGTGGGCGGCGGCGTATTTGACCGCCTCGACGTACTCCCGGGTGTGCACCAGCCGCAGGGTGGACTCGCCGGCGGGCGGTGCGGCCCGCACCGTCACCCCGGGCCCGGCGTCCAGTCCGAGGGCCTCGACCAGGCGCATGGTGAGCGCCAGCCGGGTCGGGTCCATCGGGTGGCCGGGGCCGAAGTCGTAGGCGGTGACGGCCTCGTCCCAGAAGAGGTGCAGGCCGCAGGGGGTGTCACGCTCGGCGTCGGGCATGGCCTCCACCGTAGCGGGTGGGGGTGTCCGGGCCTTGCCCAGGGCGCGCCGGGGGCGGGGCTCAGAGCTCCGGCGGAGGCCCTACAGACAAAACCTTCACGACTTCATATCCTCTCCGCCATGAAGCCATTCAGCGCGCAACGCCTTGGGGTAATTCTCGCTGCATTACTGGGACTTGGCCTGCTCTTTGCCGCCCAGCCGGCCTCCGCCGCGGTCAGCGGCAGCTCGTTCGCCGTCGACAGGAAGACGGCGGCGGCGGGCGACCAGCTGACCCTGACGCTCTCGCTCACCAACACCGAGACCACCGACATCTACTTCGCCTACGAGTTCATCCAGCCGATCTGGCCGGCCAACCAGGAGGCCGGCGCGTTCACGGTCACCGGGTGCTCCGGTGACTCCACCGACTGCGCCTTCGGCGGGAACAACGCGAACTTCCACTTCCGGGCGCCGATCGCCCCGGGCGAGACCCGCACCGTCGCGGTCACCGTCCAGATCACCTCGGCCCCGACCTGGACCGGGCCGTACACCCTGAACTGGGCGCCGTACGTCTACTACGAGTACTACCAGTCGGGTGGCGGAGCCAAGGGGCAGCTCTGGGCCGAGGGCCTGCCCGAGCTGGCCACCGTGATCGGCTGACCCCCCTTCCCGCCCCCGCTCGCCCCCGTCACACCGTGGCGGGGGCGAGCACGGGCGCCGGCGCGAAGCGCTCGGCCAGCGGCAGGACGGCGAGCACCAGCAGCATCGGGGCGAGCAGCGCCCAACGGTACGAACTCGCGTCGGCGATCGTCCCGACCAGCGGCGAACCGATCAGGAAGCCCACGTAGTTGAAGAGGTTCAGCCGGGCCACCGCGGCGTCCGAGTCGGCCGGGAACAGCCGGCCCCCGGCCGCGAACACCTGCGGGATGATCGCGCAGATGCCGAAGCCGAGCACGGTGAACCCGGCGATCCCCACCCAGGCGGCGGGCGCGGCGGCGGCCAGCGCGAAGCCGAGCGCGGCCAGCCCGGCACCGGCCCGGACCACCGGGACGGCGCCCCAGCGCTGCACCGCGCGGTCGCCCAGCGCGCGGCCCAGCAGCATCGCGACCATGTAGCCGAGGTAGGACAGCTTGGCGACGTCCGCGGCGCTGCCCAGGCCGTCGGTGAGGTACTTGACGCTGTAGTTGGAGACCGAGGCGTCCGCGATGTACGCGAAGGCCATCGCCAGGCACAGCGGCAGCAGTGGCCGCCAGGGGATGGACCGCGCGGCGGCCTCGGCGGCCTCCCGGACGGCGTCCCCGAGTTCGGCCGGTCCGGCGAACCGGGTGCCGGTCAGCAGGGCCAGCGGGGCGATCACCGCCGCGACCGTGCCGAACAGCACGGGCAGGCCGAGATCGTAGTGCGAGCCGAGGCCGGCGAGGGCCGCCCCGAGGATGCCGCCGAGGCTGAACGCGGCGTGGAAGCCGATCATGATCGAGCGGCCGTAGCGGTGCTGCAGGCCCACCCCGAGCATGTTCATACTCGCGTCGAGCGCGCCCACCAGCAGGCCGAACGCCCCGAGCGCGACGGCGAGTTGCCAGAGCGTGTCGCCCAGGCCGGCGCCCGCGAGACTGAGGCAGACCAGCGGCTGGACGACCCGCAGCACGGCCCGCGCGCCGGTGCGCTTCACCAGCCGTTCGGAGGTGATCGAGCCGACGCCGGCGAGGATCGGCACCGCGGCCAGGAAGAGCGGCAGCAGCGCGTCGCTCAGCCCGTACCGGTGCTGGATCTCCGGAATGCAGGTGACCAGCAGCGCGAAGGTGGTGCCCTGGAGCAGGAAGCTGACGGCGAGCGCGGCCCGCCCGGCGCGCAGGCCGGGCGGGATCGCGGGTGACTCGGCACTCATGGCGAACCTCGCTACTGGCCGGTACGACGATGTTGGCGAGAGCGTAGGCGGTGGACCGCGATTGCGGGAGGGGTCGCGCAGGGACTTTCCGCAGCCGGACGGAAGGGCCGGGCGGAACGGGTCGGGCGGAACGGGTCGGCGCAGAGCGGGTCAGAGCAGGGCGGCGACCTCGGCGAGGTCCGCGATCAGCCCGGTGGCCCCGGCCGCGGTCAGCTTCGCCGGGTCGGTGAGCGCCGTGTAGCCGTACACGTCCATGCCCGCGGCCCGGGCCGCCAGCACGCCGTTGGGGCTGTCCTCGACGACCAGGCAGCGGGCCGGGTCGACGCCGAGGGTGCGGGCGGCGTGCAGGAAGAGGTCCGGCGCGGGCTTGCCCACGCCGACGTCCTGGGCGCTGAAGATCCGCTCCTCGGCGACGTACCCGCGCAGGCCGGTGACGTCCAGCGCGGTGCGGATCCACACGTGGTGCGCCGACGAGGCCAGGCAGTAGGGGACGGCGCGCTGCCGCACTTCCTTCAGCAGCTGCTCCGCGCCCCGGACGGCCGTCAGCTCGGAGCCGAACGCGTCGAAGACCCGGCCGTGGAACAGCTCGTCGAAGCCCTCCGGCAGCGTCGCGCCGTCGTGCCGCTCGGCGATCACGTCGTGGATGCGGTGGGCGGCACAGCCCATGAAGTCCCGGTAGGAGTCCTCGACCGTGGTCGGGTAGCCGAGTTCGGTCAGGTACGCGGCCAGCACCCGGTTGGAGAGCGGCTCGCTGTCCACCAGGACACCGTCGTTGTCGAAGATCACCAGGTCGTAGGCCATGCCGTCGAGCCTACCCAGCCGACTACTTCCCCCCCGGAGGCGAGCTCCCGGGAGCGGTCCCGCGCCGCCTCCAGGGCGCCCAGCAGCGCGGCCCGCACCCCGTGGTTCTCCAGCTCGCGGATGGCCGCGATGGTGGTGCCGGCCGGGGAGGTGACGGCCTCGCGCAGCTTCACCGGGTGCTCGCCGGAGTCGCGCAGCATCACCGAGGCGCCGATCGCGGACTGCACGATCAGGTCGTGCGCCACCTGCCGGGGCAGGCCGAGCAGGATGCCCGCGTCCGTCATCGCCTCGACCAGGAAGTAGAAGTAGGCCGGGCCGGAGCCGGAGAGTGCGGTGGCCGCGTCCTGCTGCGCCTCGGGCAGCCGCAGCGCCTTGCCGACCGAGCTGAAGATCTCCTCGGCCCGCTCCAGGTGCTCCTCGGTGGCGTGGGAGCCGCCGGAGATGACGCTCATCCCCTCGTCCACCAGGACCGGCGTGTTGGGCATCACCCGGACCACCGGGGTGCCGGCCGCCAGCCGCTCCTCGAACCAGGCGGTGGGGATGCCGGCCGCGGCCGAGATCACCAGCCGGTCCGCGCCGACGTGCGGGGCCAGCTCCTCCAGCAGGGTGCCCATGTCCTGCGGCTTGACGGCGAGGATCAGGGTGTCGGCGAGCTTGGCGGCCTCGGCGTTGGAGGCGGCCACCACGCCGTAGCGGGCGGCGAGTTCGGCGGCGCGCTCGGGGCGGCGGGCGGTCACCAGGACGTCCGCCGGGTCCTTGCCGGCCCGCAGCAGGCCGGAGAGCAGGGCCTCGCCGATCTTGCCCGTGCCCAGGAAGGCGATCTTCTGTCCGTGTGCTGCGCTGGCGCCCATGGCCGCTCCTTACCTCGGTACTGCGGCCATCCTCGCACCGCGCGGGGGCACCCGCCGGGACCGTCCGACCCGTGGTCGGCGGCGGTGGTGCGTTCGGCGTCCCTAGGGAGAATCTCGGGGGTTTCCCCTATGGCCTCCGGCGCCGCGCGGGAGCACCGTGGAGTCATGGCACACGACGAAATGTCCCGACGTGAGAACCGGCAACTCGCGGTCGCCTCGGCGACCGTGGGACCGTGGCGGACGGCCGCGGGGGTCGGTGCGGTGGTGGGTGCGACCGCCCTGGGGATCGACGCGATCTCCGGGCACTGGTCCCTGGGCATGCTGGCCGGGCCGGCCGGCTGGGCCCTGTTCTTCTTCTTCCTGGTCGGCACCGTCGGCGGGCAGCTGCGCCGCGACACCTCCGAACGGCGGCTGCGCCGCTGGGCGAACGACCACCCGTGGCAGTCGGCCCTCCCGGCGGCCGGCGGGCTGCTGGTGCTGGACATGCTGGCGCAGCTGCTGCTCGGGGACGCGGGCCTGTTCGGCGCGTTCTTCCTGGCGCTGCTGCCGGCCGGCATCCTGCTGGCCGTCGCCGGGATCGTGGGGTCGGTGAAGCAGGCCCGCACCAAGGACTGACGCCCCCGCAGGGCGCGCCGGACACGGCCGGAACGGAACAGACCGGGACGGATCGCCACGCCCGCGCACGAGTTCACCACAAGGTGTGCCCCCGATCGACGAATCGTCACACCCCGTCGGCATACTGGCGCGATGCCGATAGCCGAAGATCCACAACCGCGCCCCGCCGAGGGCCGTGAGCCGGACGGGTCCGCCCCGTCCGGAGCGGGCGGGAAGGACCCGTTCGCAGACCTCGTCCTGGACGAGGAGTTCGTCAAGGGGGCGGCCGTCACCGAGCAGTCCGGGCGCACCCGGATGCTGGCCGCCCGATGGAAGCACACCCCGCCGGTCGACCCGGGCGGCCGCCGCTCGGTCAACGACGGCCCGGCCAAGGCCGGCCGCCGGTTCGGCCGCACGCCGAAGCCCCCGGTGACCGACCCCTGGGGCAACCCGCGCCCGCGCCGCCGCCGGCTGGACTGGCGCGCGCCGCTGTACGTCGCGCTGACCATCGCGGTGCTGCTCGCGGCCCTGAACCTCGACGGGCTGCGCGGCTGGTACTCCGACCACTACGGCGGGGGCTCCTCGAACGCCCGCACCCCCGTGCCCACCGTCGCCCCGGAGACGGCCCAGCCGACCGCCGCGCCGCCGAAGGTCGACGAGCAGCAGCCGACCGTGGACCACCCGTGGGCCGGTTCCATCGCCGAGGGCTGGCCGAACGGCGCCGAGGCCTTCGTCCTGCCCGACGCCCGGGCCACCGGCGTGTTCTCCGCCGACCAGGTGGGCGCCCAGCTGCAGTTGGTCAAGGACTACCTGACCGCCGCCAACCTGGACCCGCAGGTCATCGCGGGCGGCCGGCCGGAAGCCGCCCTGGCGCTGCTGGACCGGGAGGACCGGGACCGCGCGATCAACGCGCTGGCGAACCCCTCCAAGGACACCGACCCGACCACCTGGTTCAGCCGCTTCGACCAGCGCGAGGCCGTCCAGGTGGGCGACACGGTCAAGGTGCAGGGCCGGATCACCTTCGAGGGCGACGGGGACAAGGGCCTGCTCGTCCACGCCGACTTCAGCTACGTGTACGCGATGCGCCCCGGCCCGGACGCCGCCAAGCGCGCCGCGTCACCCCAGCCGCCGACGGGCGGGCAGCCGCCGACGAAGCCGGCCGCGCCGAAGGACGGCACGGCCAAGCCGGTGGGTCTGCTGGTGCCGGCGGCCGACGTGACCGGGGACACCTGGACCACGCGCACGATCGTGCGCCGGGTCGAGAACTTCCGCTTCTACGATCCGGCCCGCTACCGGATCAACCCGAAGAAGCTCGTGTTCGGCGAGGGCGGCGGGTCGGAGTCGGCCAACTCGTCCTGCGACGTCTACGACGGCTACTACCACCCGCAGTTCGACCAGTTCGCGGCGCAGTCGCCGGACACCCCGGGCAGCCGCCCGACCGGCCCCACGACCGACCCGTACGACCGCCACAAGGACCTGTCGACCCGCGACGAGTGCGGCGCGGCCAGCCGCCTCTGAGGCTCAGCCCTTGCGCTTGCCCCGGCCCGGCGCCTTGGCGCCGGGCCGGCCGCTGCGGCCCGCCTGGCGCTTCTCGTACTGGGCGACGGCCCGCTCGTACGAGGACCGCCTGACCGTCTCGCCGGGGGCCTCGACCAGGCTGCGGGCGAAGTAGGCGGCCAGGCTGCCGGCGCCGCCGATGAGCCAGACCGCGCCGAGCGACTTGTCCTCGGCCATCCAGCCGCTCAACTGGTCCTTGCCCTCGGTGAGGACCTTCCAGGTGCGCATGACGCACATCATCGAGCACACCGCGATCGCGGCCGTCAGCAGCCCGTTCAGGAAGCCGCCGCCGTCGGAGAGGGCGACGCCCTCGACGCCGAAGCGCAGCAGCAGGACGGCGGCGGCGGTCGCCACCAGCGCGCCCGCCGACACGGCGACGCGGCGCAGCCAGTAGCCGTTGTCCCGGTTCACCCAGGTGGTGCCGAACCAGCGGATCGGCTCCGGCTCGGGGGCGCCGGCGGGCTTGGGTGCGGGGGTGGGGGGCTGCTCGCTCACGGGGTCGATTATCACCCAACGCGCGAGGAGCCGCCCCGGCCTGCGGGACGGCTCCTGCGGTACTGCGGTGCTGCGGTGCTCAGCCGAGCTTGGTGACGTCGCGGACGGCGCCCTTGTCGGCGGAGGTGGCCATCGCGGCGTAGGCGAGCAGGGCCTGGCTGACCTGGCGGTCGCGGTTCTTCGGGCGGTAGCCGCCCGCGGCCTCAAGGGCGCGGCGGCGCTCGGCCAGGACCTCGTCCGGCACCTCCAGGGAGATGCTCCGGCCCGGGATGTCGATGGCGATGGTGTCGCCGTCCTCGACCAGGGCGATGGTGCCGCCGGAGGCGGCCTCCGGGGAGGCGTGGCCGATGGACAGGCCGGAGGTGCCGCCGGAGAAGCGGCCGTCGGTGACCAGCGCGCAGGCCTTGCCGAGGCCGCGGCCCTTGAGGAAGGACGTCGGGTAGAGCATCTCCTGCATGCCCGGGCCGCCCTTGGGGCCCTCGTAGCGGATGACGACGACGTCGCCCTCCTTGACCCGCTTGGCGAGGATCGCCTCGACGGCGTCGTCCTGGGACTCGACGACCACGGCCGGGCCGCTGAAGGTCCAGATCGACTCGTCGACGCCGGCGGTCTTCACGATGCAGCCGTCCTCGGCGAGGTTGCCGTGCAGGACGGCGAGGCCGCCCTCGACCGAGTAGGCGTGCTCGACGCTGCGGATGCAGCCCTTGGCGGCGTCGGTGTCCAGCGACTCCCAGCGCTCCGACTGCGAGAAGGCCTCGGCGGAGCGGACGCAGCCGGGGGCGGCGTGCCACAGTTCGACGGCCTCGGCGGAGGGCGAACCGCCGCGCACGTCCCAGGTCTTGAGCCACTCGGCGAGCGAGTCGGAGTGGACGGTGTGGACGTCCTCGTTGAGCATTCCGCCGCGGTACAGCTCGCCGAGGATGGCGGGGATGCCGCCGGCCCGGTGCACGTCCTCCATGTAGTACGAGCCGTTGGGCGCGACCTTGGACAGGCAGGGGACCCTGCGGGAGACGGCGTCGATGGCCCGCAGGTCGAAGTCCAGCTCGGCCTCCTGGGCGGCGGCGAGCAGGTGCAGGATGGTGTTGGTCGAGCCGCCCATGGCGATGTCCAGGGCCATGGCGTTCTCGAAGGCGGCGCGGGTGGCGATCGCGCGGGGCAGCACCGAGGCGTCGTCCTGGCCGTAGTGGCGGTCGGCGATCTCGACGACCGTCCGCCCGGCCCGCTCGTACAGGGCCTTGCGGGCGGTGTGGGTGGCGAGGACGGAGCCGTTGCCGGGCAGCGAGAGGCCGATGGCCTCGGTGAGGCAGTTCATCGAGTTGGCGGTGAACATGCCGGAGCACGAGCCGCAGGTGGGGCAGGCGTTCTCCTCGATGATCGCGATGTCCTCGTCGGAGACGTTCTCGTTGGCCGCCTGGGAGATCGCGTCGATCAGGTCGAGCCTGCGCACGGTGCCGTCGACGAGGGTGGCCTTGCCGGCCTCCATCGGGCCGCCGGAGACGAAGACGGTCGGGATGTTCAGGCGCAGCGCGGCCATCAGCATGCCCGGGGTGATCTTGTCGCAGTTGGAGATGCAGATCAGCGCGTCGGCGCAGTGCGCGTTGACCATGTACTCGACCGAGTCGGCGATCAGGTCGCGCGAGGGCAGCGAGTAGAGCATGCCGCCGTGGCCCATCGCGATGCCGTCGTCCACGGCGATGGTGTTGAACTCGCGCGGGATGCCGCCCGCCTGCTTGATCGCCTCGGAGACGATCCGCCCGACCGGCTGGAGGTGGGTGTGGCCCGGGACGAACTCGGTGAAGGAGTTGGCGACCGCGATGATCGGCTTGCCGAAGTCCTCGCGGGCTACGCCGGCGGCCCGGAGAAGCGCCCGGGCGCCTGCCATGTTGCGACCATGGGTGACCGTACGGGACCTCAGCTCGGGCACTGTGCTCCACTCCTTCGGGGCTCTCGCCGGCGCCCCGCCGGTAGGAGGATGCGGGGGCCGCTGTGGCTACCGAGCCTACGCCCGACGTCCAGGCGGCGGACGGTCCGTCCGCGATGCGGGCACGCGGACGGGCCGTCCGGGCGAGGGTCGGGCGGGGTGCGGGTCGGCCGGGGTGCGGGTCAGGCCGGGGTGCGGGTCAGGCCGGGGTGATGCCCACCGCCAGTTCCAGGACGTAGGGCTCGACCACCCAGCCGTCCGGGAACTCGGCGATCATCGCCTGCCGCTCGACGGCCAGCACCGGTTCGCGCTCGGCAGGGGGGAGCGAGGCCATGAACGAGCGGGAGACCAGGTCGTCGAGCACGTGGTCCACGGTGATCCGCCGCTCCCAGCGCAGCACCGCGCGTTCGACCCTCAGCCCGGCCGGGGCGAGCAGGGCGATGAACTCGGCCGTCCGGCCGTAGCCGTGGTAGTTGGGCAGCGCGGCACTCAGCCGCTCGGCCCGGGCCCGGACCCAGGGCACGGTCTCGTCGTGCACGTTCCACCAGACGGCGAGGGCGCCGCCGGGCCGCAGCACCCGGATCGCCTCCGGGATGGCCCGTTCGGTGCGGGTCCAGTGGAAGGACTGGGCGTAGCTGATCAGGTCCGCGGAGTCGTCGTGGAACGGCAGTTCGTCACCGCCGGCCCTGACCAGCGGCAGGCCCGCCGAGGAGGCCAGGAACTGGGCGGCCATGCCCGCGTTGGGCTCCACCGCGACGACGTCGGCGCCGCGCGCGGCCAGCAGCCGGGTGGCGATGCCGGTACCGGCGCCGACGTCCAGCACCCGGGCCCCCTTGAGGCTGCGACCGGACAACCGCTCCAGCGCCTCGAACAGCCCGTCCGGGTAGCCGGGGCGGGCCCGGTCGTACTCCGCGGCGACCCCGCCGAAGCTCTGGGCGATCTCCCGGAAGTCCTGTTGGTCCGTCATCTCTCCCCTTACGCAAGGAAGTTCGCACCCAGCCGGGCGCGGTTCCTCAGCGTACGCGCGAGGGGGTGGCCAGGTGCAAGCGGGTGAAGGCGAGGGCCTCGGCCAGGTCGGCCTCGCGTTCGGCGGGGGACGCGGCGCGGCGGGTGTTGACCTCCAGCACCACGTGGCCGTCGAAACCGGTACGGGCCAGGTGCTCCAGCAGTTCGGCGCAGGGCTGCTTGCCGCGGCCAGGGATCAGGTGCTCGTCCTTGCCGGAGCCGCTGCCGTCGGCGAGGTGGATGTGGGCGAGCCGGTCGCCCATCCGCTCGACCATGGCGAACGCGTCGATCCGGGAGGTGGCGACGTGCGAGAGGTCGATGGTGAAGTGCCGGTACTCCTCGTCGGTGACGTCCCAGCCCGGGGCGTAGGCCAGCACCTCGCGGTCGCGGTACCGCCACGGGTACATGTTCTCCACCGCGAAGCGGACGTCGGTCTCGCCCGCCATCCGGTTGATGCCCGTCACGAAGTCCCGGGCGTACTGGCGCTGCCAGCGGAACGGCGGGTGGACCACGACGGCGCTCGCACCGAGCTTCTCGGCCGCCGCCCGGGCGCGGACCAGCTTGGTCCACGGGTCGGTGGTCCACACCCGCTGGGTGATCAGCAGGCACGGCGCGTGCACGGCCAGGATCGGCAGCTGGTGGGCGTCGGAGAGGCGGCGCAGGGCCTCGATGTCCTGGCTGACCGGGTCGTTCCAGACCATCACCTCGACCCCGTCGTAGCCGAGCTTGGCGGCCAGTTCGAAGGCGACGGCGGTGCCCGCCGGGTACACCGACGCGGTGGACAGGACCACCTTGGTGTCGGGGATGTGCAGGGTCGGGTGCGAGGGCAACACCAGCCGGTCGGTGGTGCGCAGCAGCGGCGGGCGGGCGGCGTCGCGCCGGGCGGCCTTGACCGAGCGCACCGACTGGACGGCGGCCTTGGCGGCGCCGGCGGCCCGGGCGGTGCGGGTCTCCCGGGGGGCGGCGGTCGCGGCGGCCTTCCGCGTTCCGGACTTCCTCGCCTCGGGCTTCGTCCCGGCGGGCTTGCTCGCTTCGGGCTTCGTCCCGGCGGGCTTGCTCGCTTCGGGCTTCGTCCCGGCGGGCTTCGTTCCGGTGGACTTCCGCGCTTCGGACGCGTCCCCCGCGGGCTGCTTCGCCCCGGGCGCGGACGGCTTCTCGGCGGCCTTGCGCGCGGTGCTCTTCCGCGCGGTGCGCCGGGCCGCCTCGACGGCCTTCGCGGCCTGCGCCCCGGTGGCTCCCTTGACGGCCTTGCCGAGTTTGCGGCGCGGGCTGTCCGGCCGCGGCTGCCCGTCCCCGGGAGCGCGGCCCTCCCGCGTCCCGTCCTCGCCCGCTGGTTGCGCCACGGGAGACAGCGTATGCGGACCGCGCTCCGAACGGGACCGGATCCCCGGCCGGCCCCGGCGAGCCGCCGGACGGGCCATCGGGCCGCCGGTGCGGAGCCCTACGGGGTGAGGGCGGGGCGGCGGCGGTCCGCCGCGCCGTCCATGGCGTCCAGGCGGCGCAGGATGATGCCCTCGCGCAGCGCCCACGGGCAGACATCCAGCTCGTCGAGGCCGAACAGGTCCATCGCGGCGTCCGCGACCAGCGCCCCGGCCAGCAGCTGCCTGGCGCGGCCCTCGGAGACGCCGGGGATCCGCGCCCGCTCCTCGACGGTCATCGAGGACAGTCGCGGCAGCCAGGCGGACAGCCCGCTGCGAGTGAGCCGGCGGTCGGCATACGGGCCGGCGTCGGCGGGGGCGGCGCCGGTCATCCGGGCCAGCTGCTTGAAGGTCTTGGAGGTGGCGACGGCGTGCTGCGGCGCGCCGAGCCGGGCGACCTCGCCCACGACGGTGGCCATCTCGGCCCGGATGTGGCGTCTCAGCCCGCGCAGCCCGTCCGGGTCGGCGACGTCGCCGGGCAGCCAGCGGGCGGTGAGCCGGCCGGCGCCCAGCGGCAGCGAGCAGGCGACGTCGGGCTGCTCGTCCAGGCCGCAGGCGATCTCCAGCGAGCCGCCGCCGATGTCCAGGTTGAGCAGTCGACCCGAGGACCAGCCGAACCAGCGCCGGACGGCCAGGAACGTGAGCCGGGCCTCGTCCTGCCCGGACAGCACCCGCAGCTCCACCCCGGTCTCCGCGGCGACCCGGCGCAGCACCTCTTCCCCGTTGGCGGCCTCCCGGACGGCGGAGGTGGCGAACGGCAGGATGTCGACGACGCCCTTGTCCTCCGCGACCCGCAGCGACGAGGCGATGTGGCCGACCAGCCGTTCGACGCCCGCCTCGCTTATCGCGCCGTCGTCGTCGAGCAGTTCGGCCAGCCGCAGTTCGGCCTTGTGCGAGTACGCGGGCAGCGGGGCGGCACCCGGATGGGCGTCCACCACGAGGAAGTGGACGGTGTTGGAACCTACGTCGAGTACACCGAGTCGCATAACTCTCCACGCTACGCGATCCGGCCCCGGGGGAAACCGGTCTCGACCGTCTTCACACCGGTCCCAGCCGTACCCCGCCTCCGGCGACCGGACGCGTCAGTGGCCGCGCGGTCCGGCCCGGCGCTCGGGGCGGCAGTTGGTGTCCACCCAGCGACGGGCCCGGCCCGGGGTGTCGGTGATCAGGCCGTCGGCGTCCCGGGCCGACATCAGCTGCCAGGACTCCTCGTCGTCGAGCGTCCAGACGTACACCTCGCGGCCCGCCTTGCGCTCGGCGGCGATCCGGGAGGCGCTGGCCAGCGCCGCGTCCAGGGCGATGCCGCGCAGCGGCAGGTCACCCGGGTCCTCGGCGATGGCGGAGCCCTGGATCAGCACGACCGGCAGGGCGGGCGCGGCGGCGTGGGCCTGGCGCAGGTGCTCCGCCGAGAACGAGTAGAGGACGACCCGGGCGCCGCTGGCGGCGGCGATCCGGGCGATCCGGGTGACGTCCTCGGCGCGCTGCCACTTGATCTCCATCAGCAGGGTGGCGTTGCTGTCGGAGAGGCGTTCGAGCAGTTCCTGGAGGGTGGGGACGGGCTCGGTGGGGCCGGGGCCGACGGTCACCCGCAGGGCGGCGATCTGGGCGGCGGTGAGGTCGGCGATGGCGCCCTTGCCGTTGGTGGTGCGGTCCACCGTGGGGTCGTGCATCAGCACCGGGACGCCGTCCCGGGTGGTCTGGACGTCGGTCTCCAGCCAGTCGGCGCCCTGGTCGAGGGCGGTCTCGAAGGAGGCCATGGTGTTCTCGGGGGCGTTGCGCGGGGTGCCCCGGTGGCCGATCACCACCGGGGCGTCGCACAGCGGAGCGGCGGCGGCCGACCGGGCCCGCAGGGCGGGCGCGGAGGCGCACCCGGCGGCCAGGACCGCGAGGGCGGCGAGGACGGCCGTCTGGGCGGCGCGGGGCGAGGCGGTCACGGCTCGGGGCTCCAGTGGTGATCCGGGGTGTTCCAGGGCATCCAATACGGGTCAACGCGAGATCATCAAACTGATCTGACAACCCGACAGTGCCGCCCGGTTCCCTCCAGCCTGCGGTCGGTCGGCCGCCGCCGGCGCCGCGGCGCAGCCCGGATCACCCGGACGGGTCCGGGCAGGCCTCCCCGAAGGCTCTACCCTTGCCGGGTGGCACCAGCAGAAACGTCCAAGAAGAAGTCCAAGGCCTCCCCCGCCCCCGTCGACCTGGCGATGCCGACCCTGCGCGGCGAGGCCCCGCTCGGCGGGATCCCGCGTGACGAGGTCCCGCTCGACTTCCCGCGCGCCTGGGTCGAGTTCGCCGACCCCGACGACGAGGAGCAGGTGTTCCGCTGTGACCTCACCTGGCTGACCTCCCGCTGGGGCTGCGTCTTCGGCCAGGGCTGCCACGGCATCCGCGAGGGCCGCGGCGAGTCGGACGGCTGCTGCACGCTGGGCGCGCACTACTCGGACGAGGACGACGAGAAGCGCGTCCTCGGCCACGCGGCGCGGCTGACGCCCGAGCTGTGGGAGAACTTCGCGCACGGCACCGACGCCGCGGGCCGGATCACGTCCGACGGCGGCATCACCATGCTCGACGAGGACGGCGACCGCCAGACCCGCCGGGTGGGCGGGGCGTGCATCTTCGTGAACAGCCCCGGCTTCGCGGGCGGCGCCGGCTGCGCGCTGCACGCGCTGGCGCTCAAGGAGGGCCGGGAGCCGCTGGAGACGAAGCCGGACGTCTGCTGGCAGCTGCCGGTCCGCCGCACCTACGACTGGATCGACCGGCCGGACGACACCCGCTACCTCCAGGTCTCGATCGGCGAGTACGACCGCCGCGGCTGGGGCCCGGGCGGCCACGACCTGCACTGGTGGTGCACCGGCAGCCCGGCGGCGCACCAGGGCCCGGACCCGGTGTACGTCAGCTACCGCCCCGAGCTGACCGAGCTGATGGGCAAGGCGGCGTACGACGTGCTGGCCGGCCTGTGCGCGGAGCGGATCGCCACCAAGGGCGACCGCAAGGTGGCCCCGCACCCGGCCGACCCGGTCAAGCGGCCGAAGAAGGGCTGAGCCGGAGCAGGGCTGAGCCGGAGCAGGGCTGGGCTCGGAAAGCACCGGCCCTGCGCAGGCCCGGCCCGCGAAGGGCCGAGCCCTACTTGTCGATGTCCCCGACGACGAAGAACATCGACCCGAGGATCGCCACCATGTCCGCGACCAGCGTCCCGGGCAGCAGCTCGGTCAGCGCCTGGACGTTGTTGAAGGAGGCCGAGCGCAGCTTGAGCCGCCACGGCGTCTTGTCGCCGCGCGAGACCAGGTAGTAGCCGTTGATGCCGAGCGGGTTCTCGGTCCAGCAGTAAGTGCTGCCCTCGGGGGCCTTGAGCACCTTGGGCAGCCGCTGGTTGACCGGGCCGGGCGGCAGGGTGGCGATCTTGTCGAGGCAGGCGTCGGCGAGGTCCAGCGAGTTGAGGGTCTGCTCCAGCAGGCACTCGAACCGGGCCAGGCAGTCGCCCTCCTCGCGGGTGACCACGGTGAGCACCTGCCGCAGCTCGTCGGAGCCGTACGCGAGGTAGGGCTCGTCGCGGCGCAGGTCGAAATCGAGGCCGCTGGCGCGGGCGATCGGGCCGCTGACGCCGTACGCCTGGGCCTGGGCCCGGGTGAGGGTGCCGACGCCGGCGGTGCGGGCGCGGAAGATCTCGTTGCCGAGGACGAGCTCCTCGAAGACCGGCAGCTGGGAGCGGACGGTGGCGACGGCGGTGCGGACGCGGCCGAGCCAGCCGGCCGGGATGTCCTCCTTGAGGCCGCCGACCCGGTTGAACATGTAGTGCATGCGCCCGCCGGAGGCCTCCTCCAGGACGTGCTGGAGGTCCTCGCGGCTGGTGAAGGCGTGGAAGATCGGGGTGATGCCGCCGAGTTCCAGCGGGTAGGAGCCGAGGAACATCAGGTGGTTGAGCACCCGGTTGAGTTCGGCGAGCAGGGTGCGGATCCACACCGCCCGCTCGGGGACCTCCATGCCGAGCATCCGCTCGACGCCGAGGACGACGCCGAGCTCGTTGCCGAAGGCGGAGAGCCAGTCGTGCCGGTTGGCCAGCATGATGATCTGCCGGTAGTCGCGGGCCTCGAACAGCTTCTCCGCGCCCCGGTGCATGTAGCCGATCACCGGCTCGGCGGTGATGATCCGCTCGCCGTCGAGCACCAGCCGCAGCCGCAGCACGCCGTGCGTGGCGGGGTGCTGCGGGCCGATGTTGAGCACCATGTCGGTGGTGCCCGCCTCGCCGGTGAAGTTCTCGGCTCCCGCCCCGATGCCGACCGTGGTCTCCCTCATGGGGTCAGAGTCTGCCACCCCGGGAGGGCGGCCAGGGCCTCCGGTACCGGCATGCGGACGGCCTGGGCGAGCCAGCCGAAGGCGCCGAGCCCGGCCGGGTCGGTCAGTTCGGCGCCCTCGCCGGCCCCGCCGAGCGCCCGCAGGTAGCCGACCGGGTCGGTGGAGGCGAGCGCGAGCGGCGGCCGGGCGCCGTTCACGCCGAGGGCGCGCAGGGCGTCCCGCTGGGTTGTCCACAGGCTGTGGAGACCGGGTGCGGCGGCGGAGTCCAGGGCGACGTGCGCGGTGACGTCGCAGGAGCCGTCCGGCACCGGCGACACCTCGCGGCCGCCCCGGAAGCCGGTGAGGGTGCCGAACAGCGGACGCCGGTCGGCGGTGTGCCCGTAGTCGACGGCGACGGCCAGGCCGCGCTCCAGCCCGGCGACGGCCCGCGCCCAGGCGGCATCCCGGGTACCGCCGAACTCCACGAAGTCCCCGGGGTGCCCGACCGGCCACCAGCGTTCGGCCCAGGCCGCGTCGGCCGCCGAGGCGGGCCCGCCGAGCCGCTCCCCGCCGGTCGCGGTGTCCACCTCCCGGTAGCGCAGCACCCCGTCCTCGTCGACCTCGCCGACGTCCAGCGGCACGTTGTCCAGCCATTCGTTGGCGAACAGCAGCCCGGTGAGGCCGCGCGGCACCTCGTCCGTCCACAGGGCTGTGGACGGCAGGCCCGCCGGGCGCGGCGCGATCTCCACGCCGTACGGACGCAGCCGCGCCAGCACCTCGCCGGGCAGTTCGGCCAGCACCCCGGTGAGCAGTTCGCCGCGTCCGGCCCCGACGTCGACGAGGGCCAGCTCCTCCGGACGGCCTAGGGCGGCGTCAACCTCCAGCAGCAGCCGGGCCACCGCGCGGGCGAACCGCGGCGAGGCGTGCACCGAGGTGCGGAAGTGCCCGGCCGGGCCCTCCGGCCTGCGGTAGAAGCCGCCGTCCGGGTCGTACAGCGCCTGCTCCATGGCGGGCGCCCACCGCATCCAAGTCATAGCGCGGGACGCTACCCGGAGCCGGGCGCGCCCTCCCCACCGGTACGGTGCGTCTCCGACCTACGGAGTAGGACGGATCGCCCTACCGGCGGACCTGAACACGCCAGGTGACTGCCTAGGCTGGAGACGTGCATCGACTCAACGCCTGGCTCCGCCGTCACCCCGTGGTGGTCGACGCCGCCTGGGCTGCGATGGTGCTCTTCGCCGGCCTGCTGCCGAACGACAGTTTCAGCGACGGCTGGCGCTTCGACGCACAGATCCTGATCGCGGTGCTGCTGCCCGCGCTCATGGTCTTCCGCCGACGCTTCCCCGACGTCACCGTGGCGGCCGCCACCGGCCTGGGCCTCGGCCAGGTGGCCGCCGACGTCCTCCCGGCCGCCTCCTCCATCGCCTACCTGGTGTTCGCGTACACCGGCGCCGCCTTCGGCCAGAAGTGGACGTCCCGGCTGGCGCTGGTCGCCGGGCTGGCCGCCGGACCCCTGGTGTTCTGGCAGCTCCACCCGCTGAAGACGGTCTCCAACGGCGCCGGGGACTTCCACACCCGCCCGTACTCCTTCGCCGAGGCGGCGCTGATCACGCTGCTGATGAGCACCCCGTTCATCCTGTGCTGGGCGTGGGGCCGGCTGACCAGGGTGCGCCGCGCGTACCTGACCGAGCTGGAGGACCGCGCCGCCCGGCTGGAGCGCGAGCGGGACGCCCAGTCCAAGGTGGCGGTGGCCGCCGAGCGCGCCCGGATCGCCCGCGAGCTGCACGACGTGGTCGCGCACAACGTCTCGGTGATGATCGTCCAGGCCGACGGCGCCGCGTACGTGCTCGACAACTCGCCGCAGCAGGCGAAGGAGGCGCTCGGCACGATCGCGTCCACCGGCCGGCAGGCGCTGGTCGAGATGCGCCGCCTGCTGGGCGTGCTGCGCACCGCCGACACCGCCGAGGAGTACGTGCCGCAGCCGGGCGTCGAGGAACTGCCGGAGCTGCTGGAGCAGGTCCGCACGGCCGGGCTGCAGGTGGACTACGCGACCTCCGGGCACCCGCGCGAGCTGCCGCGCGGCGTCGAGCTGACGGTCTACCGGATCGTCCAGGAGGCGCTGACCAACGTCCGCAAGCACGGCGGCCCCGACGTGCACGCCCGGGTCGCGGTCGACTTCGGCGAGCGCGAGCTGGCCGTCCTGGTCGAGGACGACGGCCGCGGCAGCACCGACGAGCACCTGGCCACCGGCGGCACGGACGGCCTCGGCCACGGCCTGATCGGCATGCGCGAGCGGGTCGGCATGGTCAGCGGCAGCCTCGACGTGGGCCCCCGCCCCGGCGGCGGCTTCCGGATCCGCGCCATCCTGCCGCTCAAGGCGGCCCACTAACCCCCCGGTCCCCCCGACGCCCTCTGAAGGAGCCACCTTGACCATCCGCGTGATGCTCGTCGACGACCAGGAACTGCTGCGCACCGGTTTCCGGATGATCCTGCAGTCGCAGGGCGACATCGAGATCGTCGCCGAGGCCGGCGACGGCGCCCGGGCCCTGGAGCAGCTGCGGCACACCGAGGTCGACGTGATCCTGATGGACGTGCGGATGCCTCGCCTGGACGGGGTGCAGACCACCCGCCGGATCTGCCTCGCCGAGGACGGCAGCCCCGTGCCCAACGCCCCGCACGTGCTCATCCTGACCACCTTCGACCTGGACGAGTACGCCTTCGCCGCGCTCAAGGCCGGCGCCAGCGGCTTCCTGCTCAAGGACGTCCCGCCGACCGAGCTGGTGGCCGCGATCCGCGCGGTGCACGGCGGGGACGCGGTGGTCGCGCCGACCACCACCCGCCGCATGATCGACCGCTTCGCCGAGGTGCTGCCGACGCCGCAGAGCGCGCCCGGCGCGGACGCCCTCGGGCCGCTGACCGAGCGGGAGCGGGAGGTGTTCCTGCTGGTCGCCCAGGGGCTGTCGAACGGCGAGATCGCGGCCCGGCTGGTGCTCTCCGAGGCCACCGTGAAGACCCACGTCGGCCGGATCCTGGCCAAGCTCGGCCTGCGCGACCGGGTCCAGGCCGTGGTGCTCGCCTACGAGGCCGGGCTGATCCGGGCCGGGGCGACGGACTGAGCGCCCCGGGCGCCCCGGGCATCCCGTGGAGCACCCCGTGGAGGACGGGCTGAGCGCCCGTAGAATGGGCCGGTACGTCCGGTACCCGAAGAGGACCGGAACGAGGAGCTAAGGACGAGGGCCGGGCCGTGAACACGTCCGACAGTGCCGACCACGCCGCCGACGGCGGGTTCGCCCCGCTCGCCGACGGCTTCGGCGATCCGAGCCACCTGAACGACCCGGGCCACCCGAGCTACCGCGACGACCCGGCCGACCCCGGCAACCGCCCGGCCCGGCTGGCCGTCGGCGTGGTCGGCACCGGCCGGGTCGGCCCGGCGCTGGGCGCCGCCCTGCAGCTCGCCGGGCACACCGTGGTCGCCGCCTCCGGGGTGTCCGCCACCTCCCGCCGCCGCGCCGAGGCGCTGCTGCCGGGGGTGCGGATCGTCACCCCGCCGCAGGTGCTGGCCGCCGCCGACCTGGTGCTGCTCACCGTGCCGGACGACACCCTGGCCGACCTGGTGGCCGGTCTCGTCGCGACCGGCGCCGTCCGCCCCGGGCAGCTGCTGGTGCACACCTCCGGCGCGCACGGCGTCGGCATCCTGGAGCCCGCCACCCTGGCCGGGGCGCTGCCGCTGGCGCTTCACCCCGCGATGACCTTCACCGGCACCTCCGTCGACCTGGACCGGCTGGCCGGCTGCCCGTTCGGGGTGACCGCCCCCGAGGAGCTGCGGCCGGTCGCCGAGGCGCTGGTGGTGGAGATGGGCGGCGAGCCGGAGTGGGTGCCGGAGCAGGTCCGCCCGCTCTACCACACGGCCCTCGCGCACGGCGCGAACCACCTGGTCACCCTGGTCGCGCAGGCGATGGACCTGCTGCGCACGGCCGGCGTCGCCGAGCCCGGCCGGCTGCTCGGCCCGCTGCTCGGCGCCGCCCTGGACAACAGCCTGCGCTCCGGCGACGCGGCCCTCACCGGCCCGGTCGCCCGGGGCGACGCGGGCACCGTACGGCGCCACCTGGCGCAGCTCAGTACGGTGTCCCCGGACATCCCGGCGGCCTACCGGGCGATGGCCCGCGCCACCGCGCAGCGGGCGCTCGCCAACGGGACGATCGACGAAGCGTCGGCGGCGGCGCTGCTGGACGTACTGAACGAGGAGAATCGCTAATGGCACGCGGAAAGCAGCCGGTCAGGACCCAGCGGGCGCCGAAGGTCCACCGGGCCGTCGTCACCCGCACCGTGGACGACTTCGAGGCCGCGTTCTGGCCGGACGAGCGCCCGGTCGACAACGCCGTCGTGATGACCATGGGCGCGCTGCACGAGGGCCACGCGGCGCTGATCCGGGCCGCCCGCAAGCAGGTCGGCCAGGAGGGCCGGGTGGCGGTGACGGTCTTCGTCAACCCGCTGCAGTTCGGCCCGGCCGAGGACCTGGAGCGCTACCCGCGCAGCCTGGACGAGGACGTGAAGCTGGCCGAGGAGAACGGCGCCGACGTGGTGTTCGCGCCCTCCGTCGACGAGGTGTACCCGAACGGCCGGCCGCAGGTGCGCCTGTCGGCCGGCCCGATGGGCGAGCGCTTCGAGGGCGCCACCCGCCCCGGCCACTTCGACGGCGTGCTGACCGTCGTCGCCAAGCTGCTGCACATCACCGACCCGGACTTCGCGTTCTTCGGTGAGAAGGACGCGCAGCAGCTCGCGATCATCCAGCGGATGGTCGCCGACCTCGACTTCGACGTCGAGGTGGTCGGGGTGCCGACCGCCCGCGAGGAGGACGGGCTGGCGCGCTCCTCGCGCAACCGCTACCTCTCCGCCGACGAGCGCGAGCAGGCCCTCGCCCTCTCCAAGGCGCTGTTCGCCGGCCGGGACGCCGCCGCCCAGGGCCCGAAGGCCGTCCGCGAGGCCGCCTCGGCCGTCCTGGACGCGGCCGAAGGCATCACCATCGACTACCTCGCCCTGATCGACCCGCACGACTTCAGCGAAGCGGCGGACGACTTCCAGGGCGCGGCGGTGCTGGCCGTCGCCGCGAAGGTGGGTTCCACCCGCCTGATCGACAACGTCCACGTCATCTGCCGCTAGGCCCTGTCCGGGCTCGGGCAGCTGACCACCCGGCACGGAACCGTTCGGCAAGAGCTCCCCTTTCAGGCATGCACTCACAGGAGGCGTGACCCGCAATGCTCCGCACCATGCTCAAGTCCAAGATCCACCGGGCCACCGTGACCCAGGCCGACCTGCACTACGTCGGCTCCGTCACGGTGGACGAGGACCTGCTCGACGCCGCCGACCTGCTCCCCGGCGAGCTGGTCCACATCGTCGACATCGACAACGGGGCCCGGCTGGAGACCTACACCATCGCCGGCCCGCGCGGCTCCGGCGTGATCGGCATCAACGGCGCCGCCGCCCGCCTGGTCCACCCCGGCGACCTGGTCATACTCATCGCCTACGGGCAGATGGACACGGCCGAGGCCAAGGGCTACGAACCGAGCATCGTCTTCGTGGACGAGCGGAACCGGATCACCGGCCTGGGCGGCGACCCCGCCGAGGCCCCGGAGGGCACCGGACTGCTCCGCGGCGACGAGGCGTACGGTGACGGCAACGGCGCGGCCCCGACCGCCGCGCGCTGAAGGAGCCACTGACGCCATGTCCGCCACGCACCGCCTCACCGCCCCGGCCCCCGGCTGGACCGCCACCACCGACGTGGTCGTGGTCGGCTCCGGGGTGGCCGGCCTCACCGTCGCCCTCAACGCCCGCAAGGCCGGTCTGCGGACCCTGGTGGTCACCAAGGCGATGCTGGACGACGGCTCCACCCGCTGGGCCCAGGGCGGCATCGCGGCCGCCCTGGGCGAGGGCGACACCCCCGAGCAGCACCTGGACGACACCCTGGTCGCCGGCGCCGGGATCTGTGACGAGGAGGCCGTGCGCACCCTGGTCACCGAGGGCCCGGACGCCGTCCGCCGGCTGATCGCCGTCGGCGCCGCCTTCGACCGCGGCGCCGACGGCGAGATCCTGCTCACCCGCGAGGGCGGCCACCACCGCCGCCGGATCGCGCACGCCGGCGGGGACGCCACCGGCGCCGAGATATCGCGCGCCCTGGTGGAAGCCGTCCGCAGCGACCCCGGCGTCGAGCTGATCGAGCACGCCCTCGTCCTCGACCTGCTCACCGACGCCGACGGGCACGCCGCCGGCCTCACCCTGCACGTGATGGGCGAGGGCCAGCGCGACGGCGTCGGCGCCGTCCGGGCCCGCGCGGTGGTGCTCGCCACCGGCGGCATGGGCCAGGTCTTCTCCGCCACCACCAACCCGGCGGTCTCCACCGGCGACGGCGTGGCGCTCGCCCTGCGGGCCGGCGCCGCCGTCACCGACCTGGAGTTCGTCCAGTTCCACCCGACCGTGCTCTGGCTCGGCCCGGAGGCCGAGGGCCAGCAGCCGCTGGTCTCCGAGGCGGTCCGCGGCGAGGGCGCCCACCTGGTGGACGCGCACGGCACCCGCTTCATGCTCGGGCAGCACGAGCTGGCCGAACTGGCCCCGCGCGACATCGTCGCCAAGGCGATCACCCGGCGCATGCAGGAGCAGGGCGCCGAGCACATGTACCTGGACGGGCGGCACTTCGGCGCCGAGATGTGGCAGCAGCGCTTCCCGACCATCTTCGCCTCCTGCCGCGCGCACGGCATCGACCCGGTCACCGAGCCGATCCCGGTCGCCCCGGCCGCGCACTACGCCTCCGGCGGCATCCGCACCGACCGGCACGGCCGCACCAGCGTCCCCGGCCTGTACGCCTGCGGCGAGGTCGCCTGCACCGGGGTGCACGGCGCCAACCGGCTGGCCTCCAACTCGCTGCTGGAGGGCCTGGTCTTCGCCGAGCGGATCGCCGCCGACCTCGCCGACCGGCACCGCCGCGGCGCACTGCCCGAGCGCGTCGTGGACGTCGCCGCCGCCCGCGCCGCACGGCCGGTGCCGCTGCCCGCCCCCGAGTCGCGCGCCGAGATCCAGCGGCTGATGTCGCGCGGCGCGGGCGTGCTGCGCTCGGCCGCCTCGATGGCCGGCACCGCCGCCGGGCTGGCCCTGCTCACCGAGCAGGCCCACGCGCACGTCGCCGAGGAGAAGCCCGCCGACCCGCGGGTGGAGACCTGGGAGGCGGCCAACCTGCTGCTGGTCGCCACCGCGCTGGTCGCGGCCGCCGCGCAGCGCGAGGAGACCCGCGGCTGCCACTGGCGCGAGGACTTCCCCGAGCGCGACGACGCCCACTGGCGGCGCCACCTGATCACCACCCTCACCGCCTCCGGCGGCCCCGTCAGCACCCCTGAGGAGCAGTAGAACCATGACCCACTCCCACGAGGAACTCCCCCTGGCCGACGCCCAGGGCGGCTGCGGCGACGGCTGCGCCTGCGGGGACGGCGAGGGCTACGAGACCGGCCTGGACCCGCAGCTGGCCGAGCTGCTGGAGCAGGCCGGACTGGACCCGATCGAGGTCGAGGACATCGCCACCCTGGCGCTGGCCGAGGACCTGGCCGGCGGCGAGGACGTCACCTCGGTGGCCACCGTGCCCGCCGAGGCCGTCGCCACCGCCGACTTCACCGCCCGCCAGGCCGGCGTGGTGGCCGGCCTGCGGATCGCCGAGGCGGTCGTCTCGCTGATCTGCGAGGAGGAGTTCGAGGTCGAGCGGCACGTCCAGGACGGCGACCGGGTCGAGGCCGGCCAGGTCCTGCTGTCGGTCCGCTCCCGCACCCGCGACCTGCTCACCGCCGAGCGCAGCGCGCTCAACCTGCTCTGCCACCTGTCCGGCATCGCCACCGCGACCCGCGCCTGGGCCGACGCCCTGGAGGGCACCGGCGCCGTCGTCCGGGACACCCGCAAGACCACCCCGGGCCTGCGCGCGCTGGAGAAGTTCGCGGTGCGCTGCGGCGGCGGCGCCAACCACCGGATGGCCCTGTCCGACGCGGCCCTGGTCAAGGACAACCACGTGGTCGCGGCCGGCGGCGTCGCCGAGGCCTTCCGGGCCGTCAAGGCCGCCTACCCCGACCTGCCGGTCGAGATCGAGGTCGACACCCTGGAGCAGATCCCGCCGGTGCTGGAGGCCGGGGCCGACCTGATCCTGCTGGACAACTTCACCGTCCCGCAGCTGAAGGAGGCCGTCGAGCTGGTGGCCGGCCGGGCGAAGCTGGAGGCCTCCGGCGGCCTGACCCTGGCCACCGCGCGCGAGGTCGCCCAGACTGGTGTCGACTACCTGGCGGTGGGCGCGCTCACCCACTCCTCGCCGATCCTGGACATCGGCCTCGACCTGCGCGCCTGACCTTCGTCCCGACTCGCAGAAAGCGCCCCATGCTCCTCACCATCGACGTCGGCAACACCCAGACCACGCTCGGCCTGTTCGACGGCGAGGACGTGGTGGAACATTGGCGGATCTCGACCGATTCGCGCCGCACGGCCGATGAACTGGCAGTGCTGCTACAGGGGTTGATGGGCAACCACACCGCGGTCCGGGAGGCCGCGGTGGAGGGCCTGGCGATCTGCTCGTCCGTTCCCGCCGTGCTCCACGAACTCCGCGAGGTGACCCGCCGCTACTACGGCGACGTCCCCGCGGTGATCGTGGAGCCCGGTGTGA
Source organism: Kitasatospora sp. NPDC094016 (assembly GCF_040304045.1). Classification (NCBI taxonomy): domain Bacteria; kingdom Bacillati; phylum Actinomycetota; class Actinomycetes; order Kitasatosporales; family Streptomycetaceae; genus Kitasatospora; species Kitasatospora sp. NPDC094016. Next base: position 142,022 of record NZ_JBEOUK010000008.1, on the reverse strand, counting down.
AGACCGGGGTGCACGTCCTGATGGACAACCCCAAGGAGGTCGGCGCCGACCGGATCGTCAACGCCCTGGCCGCCAACCACCTGTACGGCGGCCCGTGCATCGTGGTCGACTTCGGCACCGCCACCACCTTCGACGCCGTCAACGCCCGCGGCGACTACGTGGGCGGCGCGATCGCCCCCGGCATCGAGATCTCGGTGGAGGCGCTCGGCGTCCGCGGCGCCCAGCTGCGCAAGATCGAGCTGGCCCGGCCCCGCAACGTGATCGGCAAGAACACCGTCGAGGGCATGCAGTCCGGCATCCTGTACGGCTTCGCGGGCCAGGTCGACGGCCTGGTCGACCGGATGGCCAAGGAGCTGTCCAAGGACCCGGACGACGTCCAGGTGATCGCCACCGGCGGGCTGGCCCCCCTGGTCCTCGGCGAGGCCTCCACCATCGACGTCCACGAGCCCTGGCTCACCCTGATCGGCCTGCGCCTGGTCTTCGAGCGCAACCGCCCGGCCTGACCGGCCCCCAGGGCCCACCGTCGGCGCCTCCCGGTCCGTCCGGGGGGCGCCGACGCGCGTCCTCCCCCACTCCCGCGGCCGATTCCGCCGGGCCGAACGTGGGGCGTCGGCGCGACGTTACCGACAAATCGGATATTCCTCACGTAGTGTCAGCCCATGCCTACGCCACACGGATCGCGCGGCGGCATGGCCTTCAGCGCCGACGAAGTCCGCGTGCTGCGCCGCGCCCTCGCCCAAGCCCTGCACCCCGCCGTCCCCGTCCACCTCCAGCTCCCCGACCGTCCGGTGTTCGCCGGCCCCGGCGCCGAGCTGTGGGCGGAGGACGTCCAGGACGCGCTGCGTCTGACCGAGGCGATCGACGAGGCCGTCCAGGAGGGCGGCCGGCTGCGCGCCTTCCTGCTCGCCGACCTCGGGCGCTACCGGGCGGCCCTGCCCGGCAGCGCCCCCGGCTACCTGGAACGCCTGGAGGAGGCCGTCACCGACGGCTACCTGCCCGGCCCGGAGGACCTCACCGCGCTGCGCGGGCTGACCCGCCAGCCGTGCGGCCACGGCGAACGCGCCCGCCGCTCCCGGCTGGCCGGCCGCTGCCACGCGCTGGCCGAGGCCGCCGTCCGCGAGCGGCTCGCCCTCACCACCGGGCAGCCCCGCCACCTCGTCGTCGTACCGAGCCCCGCCGCACCCCCGAGCAGTCTCCCCACCCCTGTTGGAGGACGGATCACGATGAGCAGCACCGACTCCCCCGCCGAGCGGCCCGCCGCCCCCCAGAACCCGCCCCGCCCGCACCGGATGCCCACCCCGGCCGAACTCTTCGGGCGCCGCCCCAAGCCCCCCGCCCACCCCGCGCCCCCGGCCTCGCCGGACCCGGACGAGATCGAACTCGCCACCGGCACCGGCTGAGCCGCCCGCACCCGAGGAGGGGGACCGCCGACGCGGCCCCCCTCCCGCGTTATCCCGTGGCGGAGCACGGTGTGTGGCTGGCTACCCTTGTGGGGTGAGCGATCAGAGCCCCATCCCCGCGACCGACGACCTTCCCGAGCAGATGCGCGTCCGGCGCGAGAAGCTGGACCGGCTCCGGGCGGCCGGTGTCGACCCCTACCCGGTCGGCTTCCCCCGCACCAGCACCATCGCGGACCTGCGCGCCAAGCACCCGGACCTGGAACCCGACACCGCGACCGGTGAGCGCGCCGGCGTCACCGGCCGGGTGATCCTCTCCCGCACCGGCGGCAAGCTCTGCTTCGCCACGCTGCGCGACGGCACCGGCGACCTCCAGGTGATGTTCTCCCTGGACAAGCTGGGAGCGGAGCGGCTGGCGGCCTGGAAGACGGACATCGACCTGGGCGACCAGGTCGGCGTCGAGGGCGAGGTGATCACCTCCAAGCGCGGCGAGCTGTCCGTGATGGTGGACCGCTGGGAGCTCACCGCCAAGTGCCTGCGCCCGCTGCCGGACAAGCACAAGGGCCTGACCGACCCGGAGGCCCGGGTCCGCCAGCGGTACGTCGACCTGATCGTCAACCCCGAGGCCCGCGAGATCCTGCACCTGCGCAGCAAGGTGGTCCGCTCGATCCGCCGCACCTACGAGGACCGCGGCTACATCGAGGTCGAGACCCCGATGCTGCAGCCGGTGCACGGTGGCGCCAACGCCCGCCCGTTCAAGACGCACATCAACGCGTACGACATCGACCTCTACATGCGCATCGCCCCCGAGCTGTACCTCAAGCGGCTGGTGGTCGGCGGCGCCGAGAAGGTCTTCGAGATCAACCGCAACTTCCGCAACGAGGGCGCGGACTCCACCCACAACCCGGAGTTCACCTCCCTGGAGTCGTACGAGGCGTACGGCGACTACGACACCCAGGCCGAGCTGATCCGCGAGACGATCGTCAACGCGGCCCGGGACGCGCTGGGCACCACGGTGATCAAGGGCCTGGACGCGCACGGCGTGGAGCACGAGATCGACCTGGCCGAGCCGTGGGAGGAGGTCTCCGTCTACCCGGGCATCTCCGCCCGCCTGGGCGTCGAGGTCACCCCGGAGACCGGCGTCGAGGAGCTGCGCAAGCTGGCCTTCGACCACGGCATCCCGTTCGACAAGGACTGGGGCCACGGTCAGATCGTGCTGGAGATGGTCGAGCGCCTGCTGGAGGAGAACGCCGTCCGGCCGACCTTCATCAAGGACTACCCGACCGAGGTCTCCCCGCTGACCCGCCAGCACCGCTCGGTGCCGGGCGTGGCCGAGAAGTGGGACCTGGTGATCTTCGGCACCGAGATCGGCACCGCCTACTCCGAGCTGGTCGACCCGGTCGAGCAGCGCGCCCGCCTGACCGCGCAGTCCCTGCTGGCGGCCGGCGGCGACGTCGAGGCGATGCAGATCGACGAGGACTTCCTGCGGGCCCTGGAGTACGCGATGCCGCCGACCGGCGGCCTCGGCCTCGGGGTGGACCGCCTGATCATGCTGCTGACCGGCAAGAACATCCGGGAGACCGTGCTCTTCCCGCTGGTGAAGCCGGAGGCGAAGGCTTCCGCCGCGACGGCGGAGAAGACCGAGGAGGAGTGACTGATGGACTACGTCAGCGCGATCGTGCCGCCGCTGGTCATGGCGATCGGCTTCGGATTCCTGGTGCGGGCCATCATCCGCAGCCAGGGCGGAGCCCAGAAGGCCAAGGAAGACCTCGACTGACCCGCGAGCGAACCCGCGACTGACACCGTCAGCCGCCGAACCACCGGCGCGCCGCCATTCCCGATTCCCGGGGGTGGCGGCGCGCCGGTTTGGTGCACTTCACAAGATTTGCCCCATTCACTCCCTATCCTGGCCGCACTATGGTCCGGCAACTCGGTGAACTTGAGAACGCCATCATGACCCGGGTGTGGCAGTGGAACCGGCCGGTGACGGTTCGCGAGGTTCTCCTGGATCTGCAGTCGGAACGCGAAATCGCGTACACCACGGTGATGACCGTCCTGGACAAGCTCCACAGAAAGGGCTGGCTGCGCCGCGAGCGGGTCGGCCGGGCCTATCGATATGAACCGGTCTCGTCCCGCGAGGCGTACACCGCTGCGCTGATGAACGACGCGTGGGCCACCAGTGACAATCCGGCCGCGGCCCTGGTGCACTTCTTCGGCCTGATGTCGCCCGGGCAGCGCGAGGCACTGCGGGACGCCTTGCGGGTCACCGCTCTGTTCCCGCCGGATCCATCCCCCGCCGAATCCGCGGAGCCGGGGCCGGATACCGGGGAGACCCCGCCGGGCGCGACACGATAACGTCCCGGCCATGGAGGTCACCATCCGCCGTGCGCGGACCACGGACGTGCGGACCGTACGCGGGCTCATCGACGCCTACTCGCGCGACGGCATTCTGCTCGACAAGCCCACAGTCACACTGTTCGAATCCGTCCAGGAGTTCTGGGTCGCCGAACGCGACGACACCGGTGCGGTGGTGGCCTGCGGCGCCCTGCACGTGATGTGGGAGGACCTGGCCGAGGTCCGCACGCTCGCCGTCGATCCGTCCTGCCGGGGCTTCGGGGTCGGACATCTGCTGCTGGAGAAGCTGCTGCAGACCGCGCGCTGGCTCGGCGTCCGTCGGATTTTCTGCTTGACGTTCGAGGTTCCGTTCTTCGCGAAACACGGTTTCGTCGAGATCGGAGAGCTTCAGGAAACCGATGATGGTACGACAGACCCGGCGGCGATCGCTACGGATGTCTATGAAGAACTTCTCCGCTCGTACGATGAAGGTGTCGCGGAGTTCCTTGACCTGGAGCGGGTGAAGCCCAACACACTGGGCAACTCGCGCATGCTGCTGCACCTCTGAGCGGCTCCGCGCCGGTCAAGGGTTTGTGTTTTCCGGAGAAAGGCGCTTTCCTTTCCTTAGGCAATGGGTCGTTTAGCGGAAAGGGAAGCCCGTGGCACAGAGGGTGCAGGTCATTCTTGAAGACGATCTCGACGGTGGTTCGGCGGACGAGACGGTGACGTTCGCGCTCGACGGCGTTGCCTACGAGATCGACCTGAAGAGCGTCAACGCGGACAAGCTGCGCGGTCTGCTGGCGCCGTACGTGGAGAAGGGCCGCAAGCAGAGCGGCCGGCTCGCCGGCCCGCGACGCCCGGGTCGCGGCACCGCGCCGCGCCCCTCCGGCAGCGCGCCGGACACCGCGAAGATCCGCGCGTGGGCCAAGGAGCAGGGCATGGAGGTCAACGACCGCGGCCGGGTGCCGAGCACCGTCCGCGAGGCCTACGACAAGGCCAACGCGTCCTGACCCCGGCGCCGCCGGAACGCCGGAGCGGATGCGGGGCCCCGGCGGCCGCACACGGCGCCGACGACACACGCGCGGGGCGCGGAGGACTCTCCTCCGCGCCCCGCGGCGCGCACCCCGGGGGCCGCGGGGCCACCGGTACCGGGGGGCGTCCGGGGCGCGGGCTCGGGCGGCGGAACAATCACGAGCTGTGCAACGCTGTAAGGGCGAAGCGGTAGCGCCGGCACCACCGGGCGGCGTACCGGCCACACCGGCCGTGCCGAACCGCCGTCGCCGCGACGCGACTTCTCGCCAGGCGAACACCGCCACCGCGGAAACTGCGCGAGAAGCGCCCCGATACCGGGTATGAATGCAGGTGGACGGGTTCTTCGACCCGTCCAGGGGCAGTATGCGTGACCGGCCGGAGACGGCCCGGCTCCGCCCCGGCGGCTCTTGTTCGCCGATGGCGTAGCGGTATCCGGTGCATCCGGGCCACCTGTGGGAACACCGTTTCCCAGCATCAGGTTGGGATTGGTGTCGGCTGGTCGCGCAGCATCTCGCTCCCGTACCGGGGAGTGAATCCGTGGGCCGCGCCGCTGAGCGGGACTAGCATGCGGAAGGACAGGGCGGGGACCGACCCCGAACTGCCCGACCGCTCTGAGGAGCGATAAACGATGTTCGAGAGGTTCACCGACCGCGCGCGGCGGGTTGTCGTCCTGGCTCAGGAAGAAGCCCGGATGCTCAACCACAACTACATCGGCACCGAGCACATCCTCCTGGGTCTGATCCACGAGGGCGAGGGCGTCGCCGCCAAGGCCCTGGAGAGCCTCGGGATTTCCCTTGAGGCCGTGCGCCAGCAGGTCGAGGAGATCATCGGCCAGGGGCAGCAGGCCCCGTCCGGCCACATTCCCTTCACCCCGCGGGCGAAGAAGGTCCTGGAGCTGTCGCTCCGGGAGGCACTGCAGCTCGGCCACAACTACATCGGCACCGAGCACATCCTGCTCGGTCTGATCCGCGAGGGCGAGGGCGTCGCCGCCCAGGTCCTGGTCAAGCTGGGCGCCGACCTCAACCGGGTGCGCCAGCAGGTCATCCAGCTGCTCTCCGGCTACCAGACCGGCGGCGGCAAGGAGTCGGCCACGGCCGGCGGGCCCGCCGAGGGCACCCCGTCGACCTCGCTGGTCCTGGACCAGTTCGGCCGCAACCTCACCCAGGCCGCCCGCGAGGCCAAGCTCGACCCGGTCATCGGGCGCGAGAAGGAGATCGAGCGGGTCATGCAGGTGCTGTCCCGCCGCACCAAGAACAACCCGGTCCTGATCGGCGAGCCCGGCGTGGGCAAGACCGCCGTGGTCGAGGGCCTGGCGCAGGCGATCGTCAAGGGCGAGGTCCCGGAGACGCTCAAGGACAAGCAGCTCTACACGCTGGACCTGGGCGCCCTGGTGGCCGGCTCGCGCTACCGCGGTGACTTCGAGGAGCGCCTGAAGAAGGTGCTCAAGGAGATCCGCACCCGCGGCGACATCATCCTGTTCATCGACGAGCTGCACACCCTGGTCGGCGCGGGCGCCGCCGAGGGCGCCATCGACGCCGCCAGCATCCTCAAGCCGATGCTGGCCCGCGGCGAGCTGCAGACCATCGGTGCCACCACCCTCGACGAGTACCGCAAGCACCTGGAGAAGGACGCCGCGCTGGAGCGCCGCTTCCAGCCGATCCAGGTCGCCGAGCCGTCGCTGCCGCACACCATCGAGATCCTCAAGGGTCTGCGCGACCGCTACGAGGCCCACCACCGGGTCTCCATCACGGACTCCGCGCTGGTCGCCGCCGCCACCCTGGCCGACCGCTACATCTCGGACCGCTTCCTGCCGGACAAGGCGATCGACCTGATCGACGAGGCCGGCTCCCGAATGCGCATCCGCCGGATGACCGCGCCGCCGGACCTGCGCGAGTTCGACGAGAAGATCGCCGACGTGCGCCGCGAGAAGGAGAGCGCGATCGACGCGCAGGACTTCGAGAAGGCCGCGTCCCTGCGCGACGACGAGAAGCAGCTCCTGCAGGCCAAGGCCAAGCGCGAGAAGGAGTGGAAGGCCGGCGACATGGACGTCGTCGCGGAGGTCAACGAGGAGCTCATCGCCGAGGTCCTGGCCACCGCCACCGGCATCCCGGTCTTCAAGCTGACCGAGGAGGAGACCTCGCGGCTGCTGCGCATGGAGGACGAGCTGCACAAGCGCGTCATCGGCCAGAAGGACGCCATCAAGGCGCTCTCCCAGGCCATCCGGCGCACCCGTGCGGGCCTCAAGGACCCGAAGCGCCCCGGCGGCTCGTTCATCTTCGCCGGCCCGTCCGGCGTCGGTAAGACCGAGCTGTCCAAGACGCTCGCCGAGTTCCTCTTCGGCGACGAGGACGCGCTGATCGCGCTCGACATGTCCGAGTTCTCCGAGAAGCACACCGTCTCCCGGCTCTTCGGCTCGCCCCCCGGGTACGTGGGCTACGAGGAGGGCGGCCAGCTGACCGAGAAGGTCCGCCGCAAGCCGTTCTCCGTCGTCCTCTTCGACGAGGTCGAGAAGGCCCACCCGGACATCTTCAACTCGCTGCTGCAGATCCTGGAGGACGGTCGCCTGACCGACTCCCAGGGCCGCGTGGTCGACTTCAAGAACACCGTCATCATCATGACGACCAACCTCGGCACCCGGGACATCTCCAAGGGCTTCAACCTGGGCTTCGCGGCCACGGGTGACTCCACGACCGGGTACGAGCGGATGAAGGCGAAGGTCGGCGAGGAGCTCAAGCAGCACTTCCGCCCCGAGTTCCTGAACCGCGTCGACGACATCGTGGTGTTCCACCAGCTGTCCGAGGAAGACATCATCCAGATCGTCGACCTGATGATCGAGAAGGTGGACGGCCGCCTCAAGGACAAGGACATGGGCCTGGAGCTCAGCGTCGAGGCCAAGAAGCTGCTGGCCAAGCGCGGCTACGACCCGATCCTGGGCGCCCGGCCGCTGCGCCGCACCATCCAGCGCGAGATCGAGGACCACCTCTCCGAGAAGATCCTCTTCGGCGAGCTGCGGGCCGGTCACATCGTGGTCGTCGGTGTCGAGGGTGAGGGCAAGGAGGCCAAGTTCACCTTCCGCGGTGAGGAGAAGTCGGCCGTCGCGGACACCCCGGCCGCCGTCGCCTCGTCTGGTCCGGACCTGACGAAGTAGCAACATTTAACAGACAACTTCACAGCTACCGAGCCCCCGGCGTCCGCGCCGGGGGCTCGGCGCGTTCCGGCCGGCCGGACCGGGGGTGCCCGTGGACGAGGGCGGATGGCCTCGCGGCGGGCTGGTGCGGGTGCGTCCGATTTTTCAGTAAGCTTTAACGGACATACGGTTGACATATGGTCAGCTGATCGGAAGTTGCGCAGGATAGCGCCGTGGCCATGTCATGGTCAAGGGCTATCTTTTCTGTCCACGCTTGTATCAAATGACGTCCACCTGTCTTTCATTTTGGTTTGCCGGGCTTTGGCCAAGAGCTGGCCCCGGTCGGGGAGGACGTCACAACGTTGAAGAACATCAGGAGATCCGCTGCGGCTGCCACAGCCGCAGCGGTCATAGTCACGCTCGGCGCGGGCCTGTTCCCGGCCACCGCCGTCGCCGCGGGCTCGGCTCCCGCGCCCAGGGACCCGGCCGACGCCGTCCAGTCCGCCAACATCGAGCACAACCTGCCGGGCCCGCTGACCGAGAAGGTCGAGGCCGAGCAGAAGGCCGCCACCGAGCAGCTGATCGCGGGCACCGCCCAGGTCGAGCAGCACAACGGCAGCAGCAGCATCAAGCTGGGCAAGGACAAGTACGTGGAGCTCGGTCGCGAGCGCACGGACAAGATCTTCACCATCCTGGTCGACTTCGGCGACCAGGTGGACAACACCACCAAGACCGCCGACGGCAAGGTCATGTACGGCGGTGAGCCCGGCCCGAAGCACAACGAGATCGAGAAGCCGGACCGCGCCAACGACAACTCGACCGCCTGGCAGGCCGACTACAACCAGCAGCACTTCCAGGAGCTGTACTTCTCCAAGGACAAGCCCTCGCTGAAGACCTTCTACGAGAAGCAGTCCTCGGGCCGCTACTCGGTCGACGGCGTGGTCTCGGACTGGGTGCGGGTGCCGTGGAACGAGGCCCGGTACGGCTCGGACTACTGCGGCTCCAACGTCTGCGACAGCGCCCAGGACCTGATCCGCGACGCCGTGGACATCTGGTACAAGGACCAGATCGCCAAGGGCCAGACCAAGGAGCAGGTCAAGGCCACCCTGGCGTCGTACGACCAGTGGGACCGCTACGGTTCCCACAACGACGGGAACTTCAACCAGCCCGACGGGTACATCGACCACTTCCAGATCGTGCACGCCGGTGAGGACAAGTCGGCCGGCGGCGGCAAGCAGGGCAGCAAGGCCCTGTGGGCCCACCGCGCGTACGCCTACGGCAACCTGAACGGCCAGGCGGGCCCGGCCGGCAACAAGCTCGGCGGCGTCCAGGTCGGCGACTCCGGCTTCTGGATCGGCGACTACACGATGCAGCCGGAGAACGGCGGCCTCGGCGTCTTCGCCCACGAGTACGGCCACGACCTCGGTCTGCCGGACCTCTACGACACCGCCGGCACCGGCATCGACAACTCGGTCGGCTTCTGGTCGCTGATGTCCTCCGGTTCCTGGCTCGGCGAGGGCAAGGGCGCCATCGGCGACATGCCGAACGACCTCGACGCCTGGAGCAAGCTCAAGCTCGGCTGGCTGAAGTTCGACAAGGCCAAGGCCGGCACCGAGTCGACCCACCACATCGGCCCGGTCGAGTACAACAGCAACCTCCCGCAGGCGCTGGTCGTCGAGCTGCCGAAGAAGACCATCCCCACCGACATCAACAAGCCCGCTTCGGGCAAGAGCGAGTGGTGGAGCGGCAGCGACGACAACCTGAACGTCACGCTCACCCGTGACATCGACCTGACCGGGAAGACCAAGGCCAGCCTGAACGCCAAGGCCTGGTACGAGCTGGAGGCGAACTTCGACTACGCCTTCGCCGAGGTCTCCACCGACGGCGGCACCAACTGGACCGCCCTGGACGGCACCTGGAACGGCAAGCCGATCACGAAGGACGCCGGCGGCCGCGCGGCCCTGACCGGCCTCACCGCCGCCTGGGGCGACGTGTCCTTCCCGCTGGACGCCTACGCCGGTAAGGCCGTCAAGGTCCGCTTCCACAACACCACCGACGGTGGCCTGCACTACCGCGGCTTCGCCGTCGACGACATCTCGGTGACCGCCGACGGTGCGACGATCTTCAGCGACGACGTCGAGAACGGTGACAACGGCTGGGTGGCCAAGGGCTTCACCCGCTTCGCCGGCAGCTACACCAAGGACTACGGGCAGTACTACATCGCGGAGAACCGCCAGTACGTCTCCTTCGACCAGACCCTGAAGACCGGCCCGTACAACTTCGGCTGGGGCAACACCCGGCCGAAGTGGGTCGAGTACTACCCGTACCAGCCCGGTCTGCTGATCTGGTTCTGGGACGAGTCGCAGCCCAACAACAACGTCAGCGCCCACCCGGGCCACGGTCTGATCCTGCCGATCGACTCGCACCCGACCCCGCTCAAGTGGAGCGACGGTGCCCTGCTGCGTCCGCGCATGCAGGGTTACGACTCGACCTTCGGCTCGCGCAAGACCAGCCAGCTGACCCTGCACAAGAACGGCGTCGAGACGGTCATCCCGAAGGCCAAGGGCGTCGACGAGTTCTCGGACCTGAAGTCGTGGTGGTCCAAGGACAACCAGTACAGCGGCGTGGACGTCCCGAAGACCGGTACCAGCATCGAGGTCGAGAACGAGTCCTCGAACTACCTGGAGACCTGGATCCGGGTCCGCCCGGTCGACAACTGATCGGTCGAGCAGTAGCGATCAGCCTGTGACCAGGCGGTTCTGACCCACCACGTCCGGCCCGTCCCCGCATCGCGCGGGGGCGGGCCGGACGCTTTTCCGGTCAGGCCCCGCCGCGGCTCCCGCCGACCCCGGCGCCCCGGGCCGGCAGCCGGTCCAGGAAGGCGGCGGCCGCCTCGGCGACGTCCGCCGCCGTCCAGTCGAGCGCGGACGCCGACACCGTGACCTCGGTCATCGCCAGGCCCGGCAGGTCCCGCTCGCGCCAGCCGCCGAACAGGGCGACCCCGGTCTCCTCGGCCAGCCCCAGCCCGGCCTCGTCCAACTCCCCGGCGGCGTACGGCAGCCAGAGCTGGAACTGGTGGGTGTGCGGCGGGGCCGGGTGCACCCGGGCGCCGGGGACCGCCGCGAAGGCCGCGTCCAGCGCCTCGGCGACCACCTTGGCGTGCGTCACGTACCGCTCCAGCAGCGGGAGTCGGGCGTCCAGCCCGGCCAGCGCGGCGAGCGCCGCCGGCCACTGCTGGTAGAGCTGGCCGCCGTACCGGTGCCGCCAGGCCTTCGCGGTGCGGACGAAGCCCCGCGAGCCGGCCAGCGCGGCGCCGCTGATGCCGCCGAGCGTCTTGTAGAAGGACACGTAGACCGAGTCGGCCAGCGCGACGATCTCCGGCAGCGGGTGCCCGAGGTGGAACACCGACTCCCAGATCCGGGCACCGTCCAGGTGCAGGGCCGCGCCGCACTCCTCCCGGACGACCCCGGCCAGCGCCGCCAGCTCCGCCCAGTCGGGCAGCACGAAGCCGGCCTCGCGCAGCGGCAGCTCCAGGCTGAGCGCGGCGTACGGCTCGTCGAAGGAGCGCAGCTCCTCGACGCTGGGCCGGCGCGGGGCCGTGGTCGGCCAGACGCTGCGCAGGCCGGTCAGCACGCCGAGCGCGTGCCGCTCGTGCTGGTCGGTGTGGGCCAGCGGGTGGGTCGCGACGGTGCGCAGCCCGGCCGCCTCGGCGTGGATCCGCAGGGCGATCTGCTGGGCCATGGTGCCGGTGGGAAAGAAGGCCGCGTCCTCGGTACCGAGCAGGTCGGCGACCGTGCGTTCGAGGGTGCGGACCACGCCGTCGCCGTACTGGTCCGGGCGGTGGTCCAGGTCGTGGCCGCCGCCCTCCCCCGCGAGGGCGGCGAGGCGTTCGCGCATGCTCTGCGGCCGCTCGCCGGACAGGATCCGCTCGCAGCCGCGCAGGGCGGCGAAGCGGCGGTCCGGCAGGCTCGGGCGGTCATTGCCGTCGAGGTCTTCGCTCCTGTTGCCATACATGCGTCGATGGTCCCCCAGCGGGCCCGCCAGGTCAGCGGGGCGGACAGCGGAAAGGGGTGTACGGCCGACGCAAACCCCGGGCGGGCGTGGCACTGGTCACACCGACCTGGCCACCGCCGGGCGCGGTACGACCGGCGGTAGTAGCCGGGCCGCGGGCGCGGGCGGCCCGCCGCGGGCCGGTGGTAGACGATCAGATCTCATGATCATTACTCCGTCAGCTTGAATCTCCGGCGCGACGCTGACTACACGCCGTAGTACGTCACGCCGTTTGGGACTCCGCTCGGTGACCGTTACACCTGAGTGGTCCCCCGCTCAGCACGCGCCCGAACGGGCACTTCGTGCTGCCCTCGTCCACCGTGAGGTACGGCTACCGATGTCCTCTGTCCCGCCCGTGGGGCCGGTCCTGCGCCGGCTCGCCGCCCGTACGGCGGCCCAGGCGGCGGCCTGGCAGCCCCGGCTCGGCCATGCCGCCCGCACCCATGCCGCGCCGCTGCGCGCGCTCGCCGCCCGCCGGCACGCGCTGCCCGGTGGACACCAGCAGGCCGAACGGGAGCGCGCGGTGGTCGCCGCCGGGGCGGCCGCGGTGCTGCTCGCCGGCGCACTGCTGGTGGCCGCGCCCGGCAGCGCCTCGGCGCAGACCGTCCGGCCCACCACGCCCGGCAGCTCGGCCTTCACCGCGCCGCAGGCCGCCGTGCCCAGCCCGGGGCTGGTCCAGGTGGCCGGGCCGAGCCCGTACCGGCTGCCGAACGACGGCGACTCGGCGCAGGAGTTCGTGGCGGTGGCCGCCAACCTGCTGCCGGTGGAGCCGCCCGCCGCCGGCGCGCCGGCCGAGGCCGCCGCGCCGGAGCCCGAGGCCGCGCCCGCAGCGGAGCCCGCTCCGGCCCCGGCTCCGGCTCCGGAGTGGTCGGCCCCGGTGCCGGACGCGCCGACCAGCAACCCGTACGGGGTGGCCAACTCCGAGTACGCCGCCGGGTACCACACCGGGGTGGACTTCGCGGTCGACCCGGGCACGCCGCTGCTCGCGGTCGGGAACGCGACCGTGGTGTCGGCCGGCTGGGACGGCTCGTACGGCAAGGAGGTCGTGCTGCGGCTGGCGGACGGGCACTACGCGCAGTACGCGCACCTGTCCTCGCTCGGCGTCTCGCCGGGGGAGCAGGTGTCGGCGGGCGAGCAGATCGGGCGGTCCGGGAGCACCGGCAACTCGACCGGGCCCCATCTGCACTTCGAGATCCGCACCAGCAACCGCTACGGCGCGGTGGTGAACCCGATCGCGTACCTCGCGGGGCACGGCGTCACCGCGTTCTGAGCCGGGCCCCGGCTACCGGTCCGCCCGGCCGCCCGTCGGCCCGTCCGCTCAGGAATGGGCCGGGGCCGGGTGGCCGATCCGGCCGCCGATCTCCAGCGCGACCTCCCGGGCCGCCCCGATCGCCTCCTCCAGGGTGGCCGCCGGCGGCCACGACTCGCCCCACACGTTGTCGCCGTGGTCGCAGTCCGCGGCGTCCTGCTTGACCAGGAACATCGCCGAGTGGACGGTGAACAGCGACATCGTGGCGCGCAGCCGCTCCCGGAAGTCGGCCTCCGGCCCGTGCACCAGCTGGATCATCGTGATCATGCGGTCCTTGAACGCCAGCCCGGCCGCGGACTCGCGCAGCGCGGGCTGGTTCTCGTGGAAGAAGCGCAGCAGCGGCGCCCGCTCGGCCATCCCGTCGGCGAAGCGGCGGATCAGCTCGTCGCGCATCTCCGGGCTCCAGGACTGCTGCCGGCCCCACGCGATGGTCTCGTCGATCGGCGCGGCCATCCGCTCCACGATGCCCAGGACGATGTCGTCCTTGGTCTTGAAGTGGTAGTAGAGCGCGGCCTTGGTGACACCGAGGCGGTCGGCGATCTCGCGCAGCGAGGTCTGCTCGTAGCCCTGCTCGGAGAAGAGCTCCAGGGACACCTCGATGATGCGGGACCGCGTGTCGCTGCGGGGGCTGTGCGGAGTGCCCATGGCCTGCCTCATGAGTGCGTCGGTGACTGCTGCGGACCCCGGTGGCGTCCGCCCCGGGCCCATTCTCCCTGCCCAGGTAGCCGGGCGGGAAACTGGCTTGACGGCCGGCTAGTAAACAACTTACCGTGCCGACGGTCCACAAACTAGCCGGGCGTCAAGTAAGTGAATCACTGCGCGGCCTCCGCCTGTCCGAAACACCCCTCCGGGAGACACCACCTCATGTCACAGTCCAAGACCACCGGCCCGGTACCGGAGGAGAAGTCCGCCGAGGAGGAGCAGCCGCGGTCACCCCGCGAGATCCGCCTCGTCATGGTCGGCCTGGTCGTCACCATGCTGCTGGCCATGCTCGACAACCTGATCGTCGGCACCGCGATGCCGACCATCGTCGGCGACCTCGGCGGCTCCGAGCACCGGTCCTGGGTGGTCACCGCCTACACCCTGACCACCGCCGCCTCCACCCCGATCTGGGGCAAGCTCGGCGACATGTACGGCCGCAAGGGCAGCTTCCTCACCTCGATCGTGATCTTCCTGGTGGGCTCGGCACTGTCCGGTCTGTCGCAGAACATGACCGAGCTGATCGGCTTCCGCGCCGTGCAGGGCCTGGGTGCCGGCGGTCTGATGGTCGGCGTCATGTCGATCATGGGCGCGCTCGTCCCGCCGCGCGACCGCGGCAAGTACCAGGGCATGTTCGCGGCGGTGATGGCCCTCGCCACCGTCGGTGGCCCGCTGGTCGGCGGCTTCATCACCGACCACCTGAGCTGGCACTGGACCTTCTACATCAACCTGCCGCTCGGCGTGGTCGCGCTCGCCGTGGTCATCGTCACCCTGAAGCTGCCGAAGGTCCGCAACACGGCCCGGATCGACTACCTGGGCGCGATATTGCTCACCACCGGCATCACCTCGCTGGTGCTGATGACCACCTGGGGCGGCCAGCAGTACGCCTGGGGCTCCAATGAGATCCTCGGCCTGATCGCGCTCTCCGTCGCCTCGCTGATCGGCTTCTGCTACGTGGAGCAGCGTGTCGAGGAGCCGATGCTGCCGCTGGCCCTGTTCAAGAACCTGAACTTCACCCTGGTCTCGATCATCGGCTTCATCGTCGGCTTCGTGATGTTCGGCTCGACCTTCTTCCTGCCGTTCTACCAGCAGATCGTCCAGGGTGCCTCGGCGACCAACTCCGGTCTGCTGCTGATGCCGTTGATGTTCGGCATGCTGGTGGTCTCGCTGGTGGTCGGCCAGGCCGTCACCAGGACCGGGAAGTACCGGATCTACCCGATCATCGGCACCATCGTGATGACCGGTGGCATGATCCTGCTCTCCACCATGGGCGTCGGGACCAGCAGCTTCACCTCGGCCTGCTGGATGGTCGTGCTCGGCGCCGGCATGGGCTTCCTGATGCAGATCACCATGCTGGTCGCCCAGAACAGCGTCGAGCTCAAGGACATGGGCGTGGCCAGCTCCACCGCCACCCTGTTCCGCACCATCGGCGGCTCCTTCGGTGTCGCGCTGTTCGGCGCGCTGTTCAACAACCGGGTGAAGGACACCATGACCGCGCGGCTGGGCGCGCAGGCCTCGGCCGGCGGCGGGGCCAAGGACCCGGGCGAGATGAGCCCGGCCGAACTGCGCAAGCTGCCGGAGCACGTCCAGGACGCCTTCCACCACGCGGTGTCCAACGGCACTCACACCGTCTTCCTGTGGGGCGCCGGGTTGGCCGTGGTCGCCATCGCCGCCGCGGTGTTCATGCGCGAGGTGCCGCTGCGCGGTACCGGCACGGGCAAGGCGGACAAGTCCGCCGAGGCCTCGCTGGAGGCGGCGGCCGTCTGACCGCCCTCCCGCCGACAGGACGGCGCCCCCGGAGGAATCCTCCGGGGGCGCCGTCCCGCGTTCGTGGCCGACTACTGGGGAAGCCGGTAGACGCCCTGCTCGACGGGCTCCACCAGGCCGTCCGCGACCAGGCCGTCCAACGCCCGGGCCCGCTGGACCGCGTCCGGCCAGACCGCGTCCAGCCGGGCCTGCGGCACCGAGCCGTGCGACTCCCGCAGCACCGCGAGCAGCTTGCCGCGCACCTGCCGGTCCGTCCCCTCGTAGGTCTGGCCGCGCCGGGCCGGGCCCTCGTACGGCGGGCGGCCGGCCCGCTGCCAGGCGCAGTGGGCGAACAGCGGGCAGCCCCCGCACTCCGGGCCGCGCGCGGTGCAGACCAGCGCACCCAGCTCCATCACGCCGACCGCCCAGGTGGCCGCGGTCTCGGCGTCGTCGGGCAGCAGCGCCGTCGCCGTCCGGCGCTCGGCGGCCGTGGTGGCCTGGGCCGGGTACTCGACGCCGGACACCGCGCGGGCGAACACCCGGCGGACGTTGGTGTCCAGCACCACGTGCCGCTGGCGGAAGGCGAAGGAGGCGACCGCGGCGGCCGTGTACTCCCCCACCCCGGGCAGCGAGAGCAGGGTGGCGTGGTCGTCCGGCACCTCGCCGCCGTGCTCCTCGGTGATCGCCACCGCGGCCGCGTGCAGCCGCAGCGCGCGGCGCGGGTAGCCGAGCCGGCCCCACATCCGGACCGCCTCGCCGGGCGCGTCGGCCGCGAGGTCGGCCGGGGTGGGCCAGCGGGTCAGCCACGCCTCCCAGGCGGGCAGCACCCGCTTCACCGGAGTCTGCTGGAGCATGAACTCGCTCACCATGATCGCCCAGGGCGTCGCCTCGGGCGTCCGCCAGGGGAGGTCGCGCTTGTCGGCCTCGTACCAGTCGAGGACGGTCGCGTGCAGCAGCGGCAGCGGCATCGGCGGCCGGACGGCGTCCGGCGCGGCGCCTGCCGGGGGGACGGGGGCGGGGGTGACGGTGATGGCAGCCATGGCCCTTCGATCCTCCCATGTCGACGGGCACGACCGAAGCGGAGAGAAGAACTCCGGATACCCCTGCGGATCTCCCGGAGAACCACCGCTTCGGACCTCCCTCGAACGGCGCAAATGGCGGATCATGTGAAGGAAGGGGCGACTGTGCGGTGTTGGTGCGTCAAGCGGCACACACAGTCTCGTAGAGTTTGGGCGTGCCCTCTCTGCGTCAACCCGTGGGACCGCTGCCGGCCTCGATCTACTGGCGTCGGCGCGTCGTCGTGCTCGTCGCCGTCGTGCTCGTCGCCGCCCTGATCGCCTGGCTGATGATCGATCAGGATGGGGGCGGTGACGGCGGCTCATCGAGCAAGGCCGCGCAGGCCGTTCCGTCCCAGAGCCAGACCCCCGCCCAGTCCATCACGCCCGGTGCGTCGCCGAGCGGCCCCGCGGCGCGCCCAGGCGGCGGCAGCGGCGGCAACGCGAGCGGCGGCCCGGTGGCCGGCTCCGGCGGCGGCGAGGTCAGCCTCAGCACCGGCGGCACCGGCGGCGGCGCCAACCCGGCTCCCGCCACCGGCGGTGGCACGGGTGGCGGTGCGGCGGCGGGCGGCGCGGCGGCCGGCGGTTCCGGCGGCGCGGGCGGCTCCGGCGGCTCGGGCGGTGGTGCCCCGGTGGTGAACACGCCCGAGGTGATGGCGCTTCCGGTCTGCGTCTCCGCGCAGGTCACCCTGGAGCTGGCCAGCGCGCAGAACTCGTACCAGCCCAAGGACAAGCCGCGGCTCTCGCTCACCGTGAAGAACGCCTCCGGCGCCAACTGCCGGGTGGACCTGGGCCGGACGGCCTCCGCGATCACCGTGACCGCCAGCAACGGCGACCGGGTCTGGTCCTCCGGCGACTGCCCGTCCGACCGCGGCAGCAGCTGGGTGCAGATCCCGGCCAACAACGGCCTGACCGAGACCTTCACCTGGGACCGCAGCCGCAGCAAGCCGCAGTGCGCCACCGCCGACCCGGCGCCCCCCGCGGCGGGCACCTACCTGGTGGTCGCCGACCTCACCGGGCTCTCCGGCGGCCAGGTCTCGGCACGCTCCTCGATCCGCCTGGACAGCTGAGCCCCCCTCAACTCGACTCGAAGCCCCCGGCCGACGCGGCCGGGGGCTTCGGCGCCTCACGGGCCGCCCAGGGTGCGCCGGTCGGGGCGTCGGTCGGGGATGGCGCGGCGGGAAGCGCGACGGCCCCCGGGGCGTTCCCCGGGGGCCGTGCGCGGCGGTGCGTCGGACCGGACGTGGCGCCGGGTCAGACGTAGCGCTCCAGGATGGACGATTCGGCGAGCCGGGACAGGCCCTCGCGGACCGAGCGGGCCCGGGTCTCGCCGACGCCCTCGACCGTCTGCAGATCGTCGATGCTGGCGGCGAGCAGCTTCTGCAGGCCGCCGAAGTGCTCGACCAGGCGCTCTATCACCGTGTTGGGCAGGCGCGGGATCTTCGCCAGCAGCCGGTAGCCGCGCGGCGAGACCGCCGAGTCCAGCGACTCCGGGGAGCCCGAGTAGCCGAGCGCCTTGGCGACCGTCTGAAGGTCCAGCAGCTCGGCGTGGGTGAGCGCCTCCAGGTCGGCCAGCACCTCGTTGACCGTCCGGCCCTTCTTGGCGGCCCGCTCCGGGAAGTAGTCCCGGGCGACCAGTTCGCGCTCCGGCTCCACGCCCGCGATCAGCTCGTCCAGCTGGAGCGAGAGCAGCCGGCCGTCGATGCCGAGCTCCAGCACGTAGCCGGCGATCTCGGTGGCGATCAGCCGGACCATCTCCAGCCGCTGGGCGACGGCGGTGACGTCCCGGACCGTCACCAGGTCCTCGATCTCCAGCGCGGACAGCGTGCCGGCCACCTCGTCCAGACGCAGCTTGTAGCGCTCCAGGGTGGCCAGCGCCTGGTTGGCGCGGGACAGGACGGTGGTGGAGTCCTCCAGCACCCGGCGGATGCCGTTGACGTACATCGCGATCAGGCGCATCGAGTGCGAGACCGCCACCACCGGGAAGCCGGTCTGCCGGTTGACCCGCTCCGCGGTGCGGTGGCGGGTGCCGGTCTCGTCGGTGGGGATGGTGGAGTCCGGCATCAGGTGCACACCGGCCCGGACGATCTTGGTGATGTCCTTGTCCAGCACCACCGCGCCGTCCAGCTTGCACAGCTCGCGCAGCCGGGTCGCGGTGAACTCGACGTCCAGGACGAAGCCGCCGGTGCAGATCGACTCGACCGTCTTGTCGAAACCGAGCACGATCAGGCCGCCGGTGTTGGCCCGGAGCACCCGCTCCAGGCCGTCGCGCAGCCCCGTGCCGGGTGCGATGGCACTGAGGGAGGCCCGCAGCAGGGCCTCCTCACGGGAGGCCTTGTCCGCCCCCCGGTCGCTGGCTGCCACGTGACTCCTCCGGTCGACCCCGTGCCGCGCGCCTCGCGCCGTGCGCCGGTCCGCGGTCTGTTGCTCTGTCGCTCAGTACCGCTCGGTACTGCCTTCTGGCCAATGAGACTGGGGAAAGTCTAACTGCGTGCGGCATCGACAGGGCTTGGGTCAGCGCAGTTCGTCGGAGTCGAGCGGCTCCCAGCCCTCCATCAGCTCCTCCGGGTGCGCGACGACCCGGGCCGCGCGCGGGGCCGGCGGCGCCGACGGCGCCTCAGCACGCGCCTCGGCACGCGGCTTGGCGGCGGCCCGGCGGCGGCCCGGGATGGCCCGCAGCGCCTCGCCGATGTCGGCCACCTCGACCACCTTCATGCCCGGCGGCACCTTGCCCGGATCCGGCGGGACCAGGGCGTGCGTGAAGCCCAGCCGGTGCGCCTCGGCGAGCCGCCGCTGCACCCCCGTCACCCGCCGTACCTCGCCCGCCAGGCCGACCTCGCCGATCGCCACCAGGTTGCTGGGCAGCGGGGTGTCCGAGGAGGAACTGGCCACCGCGAGCGCGATCGCGAGGTCGGCGGACGGCTCGCTCAGCTTCACCCCGCCCACCGTCGCGGTGTAGATGTCCTGCTTGCCGAGCTTCACCCCGCCGTGCCGCTCCACCACGGCCAGGATCATCGCGATCCGGGGCGACTCCAGGCCCGAGGTGGTGCGCCGCGGGGACGGGATCTGCGAATCCACCATCAGCGCCTGCACCTCCGCCACCAGCGGGCGCTTGCCCTCCAGGGTGACGGTGAGACAGGTGCCCGGGACGGGCTTGTCACGCCTGGTCAGGAAGAGGCCGGACGGATCGGCCAGGCCGACGATGCCCTCGTCGTGCAGCTCGAAGCAGCCCACCTCGTCGGTGGCGCCGTAGCGGTTCTTGATCCCGCGGATGAGTCGCAGCCGGGCGTGCCGGTCTCCCTCGAAGCTGAGCACCACGTCCACCAGGTGCTCCAGCAGGCGCGGACCGGCGATCTGGCCGTCCTTGGTGACGTGGCCGACCAGCAGCGTCGCCATGCCGCGCTCCTTGGACACCCGGATCAGCGCGCCCGCCACCTCGCGGACCTGGGCCGGACCGCCGGGGGCGCCGTCCAGCTCGGCGGAGGCGATGGTCTGCACCGAGTCCAGGATCAGCAGGCCGGGGTTGACCGCGTCGATGTGCCCGAGCACCGCGCCGAGGTCGGACTCTGCGGCGAGGTAGAGGTGCTCGGAGAGCGCGTTGATCCGGTCCGCGCGCAGCCGGACCTGACCGGCCGACTCCTCGCCGGTGACGTAGAGCGTGCGGTGCCGGTCGGTGGCGGCCTTGGCCGCGACGTCCAGCAGCAGGGTGGACTTGCCGACGCCGGGCTCGCCGGCCAGCAGGACGACCGCGCCGGGGACCAGCCCTCCCCCGAGCACCCTGTCCAGCTCCGGCACGCCCGTCGAGCGGGCCGTCGCGACCTGGCCGTCCACCTGACCGATCGGACGGGCCGGCGAGCTGACCGGGCCCGCGGCCGTCGTCCGGATCGGCACCGCGCCGTACTCCTCGACCGTGCCCCACGCGTTGCACTCCGGGCAGCGGCCGACCCACTTGGGCAACTGGTTGCCGCACTCGGTGCAGCGGTACGCCGGGCGCGGCTTGGCGGTGGTCTTGGTACGGGCAGCCATGCGGCCCACCGTAGCGCCTGGGTCCGACAACGCCCTGCTCCACCGGAGCCGGGCCCAAACCCACACAGATGGGCGATGTTGTTACCCGAAAGAAGTACATACACGGCGAACGGCCGGGGTGCGCCGCCCGCCGTCTCTACCGTCGGACGGGTGACAACGCGTACTGAAGGGCCGCCGGCCGCCGTGCCGGCGGCGTACGACCGGCAGGTGGACGGCCTGTTCACCTACTGCCTCTCGGTGCTGTGCGAGCACGACGCGGCCACCGGCGCCCTGCGCGAGGCCCGCGAGCTGGCACGGCGGCACGGTGCCCGGCTGACCGAGCCCGGGCTGGTCCGGGCCTGGCTGTTCTCGCTGGCCCGGTACTGCTGCCTGCGGCGGCTCGCGGACGGCGCCGGGCGGGACGCCACGGCGGAGCCGACCGAGGCCGAGGCGGCCCGGCGGCGGCGTGAGCTGGCCTCACTCGCCTGGCCGGAGGCGGCCGGCACCGACCCGGAGCAGCGCGAGGCGCTGGAGCTGTCCGTCCGCCACCGGCTGACCCCGCACGAGGTGGCGGCGGTGCTGGGCCTGCCGTTCGAGCGGACCCGCGCGCTGCTCGCCGCCGCCGAGGCCGAGGTGGCCCGGACCAGGGCGGCGCTGCTGGTGCTCGGGGTGGGCAGCTGCCCGGAGCTGGACCGGCTCGGCGGGGCCGGGGCGGAGTCCTGGCGGGACTGGGTGCTCGGCCCGGCGCTGCGCCGGGAGCTGGTGCAGCACGTGGTGGACTGCCCGACCTGCCGGGGGACGGCGGGGCGGGTGGCCGGCGAGGTGCGGGAGGGCGCGGCGGGGATGTCCGGGCTGCCGCTGCTGGCGGCTCCCGCCCCCGCTCCGGCGCCCTCGGGCGAGGGAGGCGAGGGAGCGGCGTACCTGGCGTCGGTGATCGGCCACCTGCCGTCGGCGGTCGGTGCGGTGCGGCGGGCGAAGGCGGTGCCGGCGGCCGAGTCGGGGCTGCGGTTCGACCAGGGCGGCTTCCCCCGGCACCGGGCGCCGGACGCGGGCCGGGCACTGGCGGTGCGTCGGCGGGTGGTGACCACCGGGGTGCTCGCGGCCGTCCTGGCGGCTCCGGTGGTCGCCCTGTGGGCGGGGCACCGGAGCAGCGGGTCGGGGACGGCGGCCGCGGTGTCCGCGGTGCGGGTGGAGGAGGCCGGGCGGACGGGCGGGCAGCAGCCGTCGAAGCCGTGGCCGACGGCGGGCGCACCGGCGGGCACGGGGATGCCGGGGATGCCGGGGGTGCCGGGGGTGCCGGGGATGGAGCTGGCGGGGGCGGGGACGGTGGGTGCCGGGGCGATCGGTGCAGAAACGTTGCCCCTCGGCTTTCCACGGCTGACCCTCCAGGGCCCGGCGGTCCCGGTACCGGCCCGCGGGGCGACCCCGATCGGCAGTCCGGCCCTGGTCGCCGCACCCGCCCCCGCCGTCGGACGGGCACCCGCGCCCGGAGGCGGCCCGGGCAGCGCCGAACCGGCCCCGGCCGGGCTGCTCACCGTCGAGGCCGCCGAGTACGGCAGCCGGACCATCCTCACCCTCACCGACTCCGGCACCACCGAGATCCACTGGCACGCCGTGACGGACGCCGCCTGGCTGCGGCTCAGCCGCGACTCCGGCACCCTCGCACCGGGCCAGCGGATCACCGTGACCGTCACCGTGGACGAGGACCTCGCGCCCGCGACGCACTGGACCGCCCGGATCGCGCTGCCACCCTCGCAGGCGGTCGTCACCCTGGAGGGCGGACCGCACAACCGGGGCGGCTCGGTCTCCTCCCCCGCCGCCCCGGGGGCGTCGGCATCGGCGTCGGCCACGGCGGACCCGCAGCCGAGCAGTTCCCCGCAGCCGTCGGGGACGGCCACGGCGGCTCCGTCCCCGTCCCCGTCGGGGTCGCCGTCGTCCGGCGCTCCCTCGCCGTCGGCGTCCTCCTCGGCGTCGGCGTCGGCGTCGGCGTCGGCGTCCGCGCACCCGTCCTCGGGTACCCCGACGGGTTCGGCGACGGGCACCGCGACCCCGGCCTCGCACTGAGCGTCCGGCGGTCGGCGTCCGTGCCCGGCGACGGCGGTCAGCTCCGGTCGATCGGCGGCACCCGGTAACTGCCGTCCAGCACGGCCGCCTTCGGCTGGTAGAGCCGGATGATCGGCCGGAACTCGCCGACCGGGGCGGGCAGCCAGTTGGCCGCCTCCACCTCGTCCTCGGGCTGCTCGTGCTGGAGCGTCAGGGTGAGCGAACCGTCCTCGCCGTACACCAGGCCCGGGGTGCGGTCGCCGATCGCGTAGCGCTCGATCGGGTTGTCCACCAGGTAGTAGTCCGGCAGCGCGTACATCGTGACGGACCAGAACGCCTCGGCGGGCGGCGGCTGGTCGAACCGCAGCGTGTAGCGGTGCGCGCCGCTGAGCGGGCGGCCGCCGGAGTCGTCGTAGGTCATCGCGAACGAGGCCTCGTAGGCGTGGTTGCCCCAGAGGCCGGCCCGGGCGGCGGCGGCCCGGCTGAGGTAGCCGGCGCGGCGGTCGGGGATGCGCCACTCGGGGTCGTCGAGGGTGCCGGGGCCCAGGTGGTCGATGTTGTAGTCGAACAGGTGGAGCGCCGAGCGCCACTCGCCGGGCGGGTGGTCCTCGGGCGGGCGGGTGGCGTCCTCGACCCGTTCGCGGCCGGCGGCCAGTCCCTTGGCCAGCGCGAGGGTCCAGTCCGCGGCGGTCGCGCGGTACGGCGAGATGCCCTCGTCGAGCAGGCCGAGCGGGGCGAAGCGCTGCTGGTACTCGACGTCCGGGGCGGCCGGCGGGAAGGCCTGCATCCAGACCCGGAGCCGCTCGAAGAAGGCCAGCCGCTCGGGCACCTCCGGGTCGGGCTCGGGCAGTCCGGCGACCAGCCCGCCGGGCTCCAGCGGCTCCAGGGTGAGGGCCTTCTGGAGGGCCTTGACCCGGGGGAGGTCGTCCGGCCCGGTGCAGGCGAAGCGACCGACGATGGTCGCCACCGTGGTCGGCGTCTCGATCACCCGGGACGGGTCGGGCGGGGTGCCGTGCCAGCCGGGAGGGACGATCAGCCAGGTCTGCTCGCCGGTGCCGGTGGCACGGCTGCCGACGTAGGCGACGTTGTCCGTCCACGCGCCGACGACCTGCAGCACGTAGTAGGCGCCCGCGGTGTCCGGGACGCGCAGCACCTGCGGGCCTTCGGAGAGGTCGAGCTGGGCGATCGAGTAGAGGGTGTCGTTGTTGACCGAGACGAAGTGGTCCTTGGGCCCGGCCAGCCGGGTGGCGTGGCTGAAGTGGTTGAACGACGCCGCCGGCAGGGTGCCCAGGCCGCCCCTGGAGAAGCGCTCGACCATGGTGAGGTCGGCGACGAGCGGGTAGCCGTAGACGTAGGCGTCGGCGGCCAGGGCCTCCAGCTCGGGGTGGTTCATCGGGGTGTCCTTCGTCCGGTCGGCGCGTTCTCTGCGGCACGGTCTCTGCGGTGCGGATCTCTGCGCCGCGGGTCAGCTCGGGTCGAGCGGCGGGAGGCGCCAGCGGCCGTCGAGGACGGACCGGTCCGGGCCGCGCAGCCGGACGACGACCGTGAACGGGCCGTCCGGGGCGGGCAGCCAGTTGGCGGAGTGCTGGGCGTCGGCGGGCCGCTTGTGCCGGAGGTGGAGGGTGAGCCCGCCGTCCGGGTCGCGGACCAGTCCGGGGGTGCGGTCGCCGATCGCGTAGCGGTCCAGGGTGTTGTCGACCAGCAGGCGGTCCGGGAGCGCGTACATGGTGGCGGACCAGAAGTACCGGGCCGGCGGCAGGGCGTCCGGGCCGAAGCGGACGACGTAGTCGCGGTCGCTGGCGTTCGGCGGCCGGTTGCCCGCGCTGTCCGCCGCCCAACCGCCGCACCAGGTCTCCTCGGCGGGCAGCCCGTAGCGGCCGAGCCTGGCGCCGAGGGCCTGGCGGAGGAAGTCCCCGCCGATCCGCTCACGGGTGCCGAAGAGTGCGGCCGGGCTGGTGGGTTCGGATTCGGCGGCGGCGCGCTCCAGCCGTGCGCGGCCGTCCGCGATGCCGCGCTCGATCTCGGCCCGAACCTCGATCGGCAGCGTGGCGGGCTCGAACTCGCCGCGCCCGTCGATGCCGAGATCGGTGAGGCGGCCGCGCAGGTCGACCTCGTCGGGCGGCAGCTCGACGGGCCCGCGGAGCGGGAAGAAGCCGAGCAGGAAGTCGAGGAAGCCGAGGAACTCGACGGTGTCCAGCACCTCCTCGCGCCAGACCGGCCAGACCGGCTCCGGCGCGGGGGCGGGCGCCGGGGTGCCGGCGTACTCGTGCAGCGGGCGCAGCCGGTACTGCTGCTGGACGGCCTTCAGTTCGGCGACGTCCGCGGGGGTGTCGCCGGTGAGGTGGGTGCGGCCGAGGATGCCGACCAGGCGGGTGGCGGTGCGGAGCACGCCCCGGACGCCGGGCGGGGGCTCGCCCCGCCAGTCGGGGCCGGCCACCAGGTAGTCGCCGGCCTCCTGGCCGGTGCTCCGGGCACCGACGAACCCGGCGTACACGGTGTCGAGTTCGTGCAGCGGGAGGACGTAGTAGCGGTCCGTGGCCGGGACGGACACCACCCACGGCTCGGCGCGCAGGTCGAGCCAGGCCCAGGAGTGCGGGGTGTCGTTGTCGGGGGCGGCGACGTCGGTGTCGGCCGGGGTGAACGGCTGCGAGCGGTGGCGGAAGACGCCGAAGCCGCCGACGTACCCCGGGTCCGCGTCGTCCAGTGCCTGCGCGTACAGGGCGCGGTAGTTCCGCAGGATCGGGTAGGCACGGATCCAGGCCTCGGCGGCGGTCGCGCGGATCGTGGCCGGGTCCACGAGTGCCGGGTTGGCCATGCTCGTCGCTCTCCCCAGTGCACGGAAGGCCGGTGGCGCGGGCGCGCACCGGAATTCTGGACATACGCATACATAGGGGATGCTATGCGGGGCGGGGCGGGTCAGCATGTCGGGTGGCCCGATGCTTCCCGGGCGCCCGCCGACGACCGCCTACCGGCTACCGGCTACCGGCTACCGGCTACCGGCTACCGACGCTGAGGCGCCGGGCGCGGAGCGGGAAGTCGGGCCGGCCGACTTCCCGCTCCCGACGAGTCCGGCCGGCCGAGTCCGGTCGGACCAGCCCGGTCAGTGGCTGCGGCGGGTGACCAGTTCGGCCAGCACCAGCAGTTCGTCGGCCGCCGACGGCTCCGGGACGGCCGTGGCCAGCTGCGCCATCGCCGCCGCCATCCGCTCGCAGGACTCGCCCTGCGCCCAGCCGCGGCCGCCCGCGCCTTCGACGGACGCCGCGCACTGCGCCAACTCCTCAGGGCTGAGCTGGCGTTCGAGGGCGTACAGCCCGGCGAGCCGGGCCCCCTCGGGGGTGCCGGAGCCCAGCGCCGCGACCACCGGCAGCGACTTCTTCCGGGCGACCAGGTCCGCGCCCACCGGCTTGCCGGTCACCGCCGGATCGCCCCAGATGCCGATCAGGTCGTCGATCAGCTGGAACGCCAGGCCGATCTCCCGGCCGAAGCCGTCCATCGCCTGTGCGGCCTCCTCCGACCCGCCGCCGTACAGGGCCCCCATCGCGCAGGCGGCGCCGAGCAGGGCGCCGGTCTTGGCCTCCGCCATCGCCAGGCACTCGGCGAGCGAGACGTCGCTGCGCTGCTCGAAGGCGCAGTCGATCTGCTGGCCCTCGCACAGCTCGACCACGCAGTCGGTGAGTCGGCGGACCGAACCACGGGCGGCCGGGTGGGCGTCCTCGGCGAGCAGACGCAGTGCCAGCGAGTGCATGGCGTCCCCGGCCAGGATGGCCTCGGTGGTGCCGAACACCCGCCAGGCGGTGGGCCGGTGGCGGCGCGTCTCGTCCCGGTCGATGACGTCGTCGTGGAGCAGCGTGAAGTTGTGCACCAGCTCGACGGCGGCGGCCGCGGCGGTGGCCTCGGCGGTCGTGCCGCCGAGCGCCTGGGTGGCGGCGAGGACCATGGCGGGCCGGATCGCCTTGCCGGAGGGGGCCTCGACGGGCGAGCCGTCCGCCTCCCACCAGCCGAAGTGGTAGCCGGCGACCTTGCGCATCGCGCCGGGCAGTGAGTCGACGGCGGCCCGCAGGACCGGGTCGACCAGGTTGCGGGCCCGGGCGAGGACGTCCGCCGCCTCGTTCCCCTCTTTGTGGTCCCGCTCCAGTGTGGAGCTCGTCATGGGTTTCTCCCCCTGTCGGCCTGCGGTGAGGCGGCCTGGTGTGAGGGGCCGGTCGTGGGTCGGCCGACCCGGTCGGTTGGCAGGGTCGGTCGACGGCCGGCCCGCTTTCCGGACGTGCCGCGGCGCACCGCCCGGCCGGGGTGTGGGTGCCCCGGCCGGGCGGCGTGGAATTCCGACCGGCTCCGGTCGGTCGGTGCCCGGCCCCGGGCCTGGGCGCGCGCCCGGATATCGCGCGCCCGGCCGGAATGACGGAGCCGCGCCCCGGGCAGCGCCTAGCGCTGCGCGACGTCCACGTTCTCCAGGACGCCGACCGCGTCCGGGACGAGAATCGCGGCGGAGTAATAGGCGCTGACCAGGTAGGAAATGACGGCCTTGTCGTCGATTCCCATGAACCGCACCGAAAGGCTCGGCTGGTACTCGTCCGGAATTCCGGTCTGGTGCAGGCCGACGACGCCCTGGTTGTCCTCGCCGACGCGCAGCGCCATGATCGAGCTGGTGTGCCCGCCGACGATCGGGATCTTGTTGCACGGGAAGACCGGCACCCCGCGCCAGGCCGTGACGTGCTTGCCCTCGACCTCGACCGTGCCCGGGACGAGGCTGCGCTTGTTGCACTCTCGGCCGAAGGCGGCGATGGCCTTGGGGTGGGCGAGGAACATCTTGGTGCCGCGGCGGCGACTGAGCAGCTCGTCCATGTCGTCCGGGGTGGGCGGGCCGGAGTGGGTCTGGATCCGCTGGTCGTACGCGGCGTTCTCCAGCAGGCCGAACTCGGGGTTGTTGACGAGCTCGTGCTCCTGGCGCTCGCGCAGCGCCTCGATGGTCAGCCGGAGCTGGTGCTCGGTCTGGTTCATCGGCTGGTTGTAGAGGTCGGCGACGCGGGAGTGCACCTTGAGGATGGTCTGCGCGACGCTCAGCTCGTACTCGCGGGGCTTGAGCTCGTAGTCCACGAAGGCGCCGGGCAGCTCGTACTCGCCCCGGTGGCCGGCGGAGACGTCGATCGCGGCCTCGCCGTGCTTGTTCTGCGCCTGCTGGAAGCCGTTCAGGTACTCGATGACCTGCAGTTGCAGGGCCTCGGAGCGGTCGTGGAGCTCCTGGAAGGCGGGCCAGGAGAGCGCCATCACGGTGCCGGAGGTGGCGGCCCGGACGGTGTACGGCCAGGTGCCCTCCTCCTGCTGGAGGGCCTCGTCGCCGAGGTGGTCGCCGTCGGCGAGGGTGCCGACCACCGTCTCCTCGCCGTACTTGCCGGTGCCGAGCCGTTCGAGCTTGCCGTGCGCGATGAGGAAGACCTCGTTGATCGCCGAACCGGCGGAGACCAGTACGTCGCCGGCGGCGAACTCCCGCTGGACGAAGCGCCCGGCCAGCTCCGTCAGGACGGCCTCGTCCTGGAAGCCGTGCAGCACCGGCACCTCGGCCAGCGTCGGCGGGACGATCCGCACCTCGGAGCCGGTCTTGACGAAGCTCACCCGACCGCGGCCGACCGAGTAGCGCAGGCGGCGGTTGACCCGGTAGGTACCGCCGGACACCTGCACCCAGGGCAGCTTCCTGAGCAGCCAGCGCGGGCTGATGCCCTGCATCTGCGGCGCGGACTTGGTGGTCGTGGCGAGGTTCCGCGCACCCGCCGTGCTCAGACTCTGCTGCTGCCGGATCTCCGGTTGCGCGCTGGGCGCGGGAACACCGGCATTGGTTTCGGTCGACATAAGGGGAGCCCTTCGCATGCCCGATGAAGTGTCGCCTTGCACATTCATGTTGCAGCTTCATGGTGGGCCCATTCGGGTGCATGCCGCAATCACTCGTTCGAGTGGTTCGGGATAACCGAACAAATAGTACGACTGGATCACCCGATCGATATCTGTTCGACTGATTATTCGAACTTATCGGGAATACCGCCTCCCATCTTCCCCCATCGGCACCCCCTCCGTCGCCACCCCTTGACGCCCGCACACCCGGCGCCCCTCCCGTCCGGGCCCGGGGAGCCGGCCGCTAAGGTGCCACCTCACAGGGCCGCCAGGCCAGTTGACGAGCACGGCCGACCGCGAGCCCTGACCATTCGTCATCTCATGCCCTGGGAGGCAGTCTTGACAGCCCCCGTCCGCGTCTGGCTCAACCGCACCTACGCCGAGAACGTCTTCTTCATCGAACAACTCCGCACCGCGCCAAGCCCGGTGACGGTCCATGCGACCCACGCCGACCCCGACTCCCCGGTGCTCGCCGCCGCCGACCACGGCACCCTGGAACCCGCCGACCTGCCCGCCGACGCCTACGTCGGCTACGCGCTCGACTACTGCGCCCGACACTCCATAACCGTCTTCCTCCCGCAGCTGCACCAACTCGCCATCGCCCTCGCCCGGCCGGAGTTCGAGGCGATCGGCACCACCCTGCTCTGCCCGCCGGCCACCGCCGTCGCCACCTACACCAGCAAGGCCGACGGCTACCGGGCGATCGCCGCCGCCGGACTGCCCACCCCGCCCTGGTGGCGGGTGCGCACCGCCGACGAACTGCTCGACGCCGTCGACCGGATCGAGGCCGCCGGGCACACCGCCTGCCTCAAACCCACCACCGGCGCGGGCGGCGCGGGCTTCCGGGTGCTCACCCGGGAGCCGTACGGGCCGCGGCGGCTTCACGGCTGGGACCACCGGGTCCAGGTCGAGCAGGTGGCCGCCGCCCTGTCCGCCCGACCGGACGCGGGGAGCGAGGGGGACGAGCCCGTCGACCTGCTGGTGATGCCCTACCTGGACGGGCCGGAGGTCTCGATGGACTGCCTCGCCGACCGGGACGGCCACCCGCTCACCGTGGTCGGCCGCACCAAGGCGGGCCGCCGGCGCGGCTTCACCACCGATCCGCGGTACCTGGAGCCGGTCCGGCGCCTGGTCGGGGCCGGCCGGATGGCGTACCTGTCCAACATCCAGTTCCGCGAACTGGCCGGGCGACCGGTGGTGATCGACGTCAACACCCGGCCCGCCGCCGGGCTCCACCAGTTGCGGCTGTGCGGCCTCAACCTGCCCTGGGACGCCGTCCGGCTGGCACTCGGCGAACGGCCGGAGCCCACCGGGGTGGATCCGGCCGTGCACGGCGTCGAGTACACGCTGGTCTCCGGCATCCAGCCGGTGCGGCCGCGCCGGGCGCCCGCCCCGGTCTCCCTCGTCCGGCAGCGGTAGCCCGGACGCGACGGCGGGCGGCTCGTGCGGGGAACACGGCTCCGCCGCGTGGTAACCCCGGTGCTACAGCGGGCCGTTCCAGTCGAGCGTCGGCTCCAGCACACCCTCCAGGGTGAGCAGCCAGCGCTTCACGTCGATCCCCACCCGGCCGCCGCCGAAGCCGCCGATCCCGTCCGCCGCCACCACCCGGTGGCAGGGCACCAGCAGGGCGACGGGATTGGCGGCCATCATCTGGCCGACCGTCCGCGCCGCCAGGCCGGGCTCGGCCACGTCCTCGAACACCCCGCTGAGGGCCGCCAGTTCGCCGTAGGTGATGGTCCGGCCGTACGGCACCTCCTGCCAGAGCGTGCGCAGCACGGTGCGGTGCGGGCCGGAGCTCAGGCTCCAGTCGATCGGCAGGCCCAACTCACGGCTGCGGCCCGCCAGATAGGCGCCGATCCGGTCCCGGACGGCGGCGGTCTTCGACGCGTCGGTGCACGGCGGCAGTTCGCCGTCCCGCCCGCCGTACCCGGCCGCCGCCACGCCCAGCGGCGTCACGGCGATGTGCATCGGGCCGCTCGGCAGCGGCGTCTCCACGGTCAGCCAGGACATCGACCAGGACTGCGGCACGCTCGGGCCCCCACCCTCCGCCGGACCGGCCGCCGGCCACTCCGGCGCCCGCGGGGCGCGCGACGTCCGCCCGCCCCGCACGCCATCGTACGGCGGGCGGGGCGGCGCGCCTTCGGCGTCGGCAGGCACCGGGGCCGCCGGTTGCGGCGGGCGCCAGGGCCGTCAGCGCCGCCCCTTCAGCTCGGCCGCGAGCGCCCGGGACCAGTGCGACAGCTCGGCGCGGTCCGGCGCCCGGCCCTCGCACAGCAGGGCGAGCTGCGCGTCGTTGATCCGGTTCGGCCCCGGGATCTCCAGCAGGTACGCCAACTCCGCCAGTACGGTGGCGAGCCGCTCGGCGTCCGTACGGTCCAGGGTGGCCGCGGACTCGTGGTGGCTGATGGTGAGCGAACCGGGCATGGTCAAACCTCCTCCGTCCACCCCCGCTCCCTCCACCGTACGACCGGTCCGGCCGCGGCGCCCGCCGCGGGCGGCGGGGGTGCGGCGGCCGGACCTGGTCGCGCTCCGGAGCCGGCCGGGCGCGGTGCGCGGTGGGCCGCACCGGGGGCCGGGGGTGCGCCCCGGAGCCGTTCGGGGGCGGGTGGGTCGGCGGATCCTGGAAGGTCGGACCAGCGCGGGCCGGACCAGCGCAGGCCGGACCAGCGCGGGTCAGGGCGCTCCCTCCCGGTCGCCGTGCCGCCCGCCCTCGCCGGACCGGCTCCCCTCCCACCGGCGGTTCCGAACCGCCGGCACCGCCAACACCACCGTACCGGCCGCGAGTTGCCAGACCGCACCGAGCAGCAGCACTTTGTCCACGCCGATCCGGTCCGCCACCGGTCCGGCCCCCGCCAGCCCGAGCGGCCCCAGCACGAACGCGCCGAGCGCCCCGAAGGAGTTGACCCGGCCGAGCACCTCCGGCGGCACCCAGCTCTGCATCGTCGTACTGAGCAGCGTCCCGCTGACCGCCGAGCCGACCCCCGCCACCAGCGCGCCGGCCGCCACCCACGGCAGCGGCGCACCGGCCGCGAGCACGGCGGAGGGCAGCGCCCAGGCCAGCGCGGCCACGGTGGCCACCGCGAGCGGCCGTTCGGGCCGGCGCCCGAGCATCACCAGCCCGCCCAGCACCGCGCCGACGCCGTACACCCCCATGACCAGACCCCAGGCCCAGGCACCGCCGAGGTCCCGCTGCGCGGTGAGCGGGCCGAGCACCAGGAACGGCGCCCAGACCAGCAGGTTGAACAGGCCCATCTGGACGGTGGTGATCCAGAACCACGGCCGGGAGGCGAACTCCGACCAGCCGGACCGCAGTTCGGCGAGCATCGACTGCCCACCACCGGCCGCGTTCGCCGCCCGGTCGGGCAGCCGGAGCCTCGCCAGGGCGAACGCGCCGACACCGTACGTCACCGCGTCGACCAGCAGGACCACCGCCGGGCCCTGCGCCGCCGTCACCAGACCGGCCGTCGCGGGCCCGGCCACCGTGGCCACCGAACGGGCCAGCCCCAGCAGGGTGTTCGCGTCGGCCAGGAGCTCCTTCCGGCGCACCAGGCCGGGCACGATCGCCCCGAGGGCCGGCAGGAACAGCCCCTCCCCGATCCCCCACACCGCCACCAGCGCGACCATCACCCAGACCGGCGCCCGCCCGGCCGTCAGCAGCGCGGCGAACACCGCCTGGACGAGCCCGCGCAGGACGTCCGAGCCCAGCATCACCCGGCGGCTGCCGAACCGGTCCGCGATCACCCCGCCGGCCAGCAGCACCAGCACCACCGGCAGGATCCGGGCCGCCATCACCCACCCCAGGTCGGTTCCGCTGCCGCCGCCGTCGAGCACCGCGAAGGCCACCGCCACCGGTGCCATCGAAGAGCCGAGGAGGGAGGTCGAGTAGCCGACGAAGAACCACGCGAAATCGCGCTCGCCCAGCACGGCGAGCCGGTCTCCCAGCCGCCGACGGCGGGCCGGGATCCGCTCCACATCCACTGCCATGGGCGGCAGTCTGCCTCCGGACGGAAACGGCGTTCAAGGGCTTCCAGGAAAAAGTTGAGTCTTTTGGCCTCAATATTTCACGCTCTGTCGACTACCGCAGTAAACGGCCTCAGAAATGGCCGTTCACCTGCGATTTACTGCGCTTGGACGATAGCCTTCAGGAGTCCGGCGCGAGTTGATTTACTGCGGAAGAGGCCCGCCATGGCAGAACTCCCCCCGGTCGAGTACGCCGTCGCCGTCGAGCGCTACCTGGCTGCCTCCGGGCTCGCCGAAGGCTCCCGGCGGATCTACCGGATCGCCCTGAACACCTGGGCCTGGGCCCTCGCCGACCGCCCCGCCCCCACCGGCCCCGAACGGCGGCGCGCCCGGCCGCCCGTCCTCCCGCTCGCCCTGCTCGACCACCCGGACGCCGCCCGCCGCCTGCGCACCGCCGCCGACCGCCGCCGCGCCGACACCGACCCGCGCACGCTCAACCGCGAACTCTCCACCCTGCGCGCCGCCGTGGCCTGGTGGCGGGCCCAGCGCTGGCTCGACGACGACCCCACCACCGACCTGCACCCCGGCCCGCGGCCCGAACCGACCGCCACTGCGCTGACACCCGACGACCTGCGCGCCCTCTTCACCCTCCGCGCGCCCCTGCGCGAACAGTCGCTCTGGCACCTGCTCCACGAATCCGGCGCCACCATCGACACCGTCCTCGCCCTCGACACCGACCACCTCGACCTGCCCCGACACCGCACCCTCCACCGGCCCGGCCGCACCCCCGTCCACTGGCGGAGCGGCACCGCCCGGCTGCTCCCCCTCCTCGTCGCCGGCCGCACCACCGGCCCGCTCTTCCTCACCGCCCGCCGCGCCCCCGCCGGCACCCCCGCCCCCGACCGCTGCCCCCACACCGGCCGCGCCCGCCTCTCCTACCGCCGCGCCGCCGAACTCCTCACCGCCCACACCACCCACCTGACCCCCGGCGCCCACGGTTGGACCCTGCGTCAACTACGACCCGGTGCAACCCCGCCACTGGATTCCGACGGCCGGGCACGACACCCTGGCACCCCCGATCGAAGGGACCCCGAGTGATCCCCGACAACGAGACCCGGCGGCGCCGGGAGGCCGTCAGCCGACTCGCCACGGAACAGGCGGTGCTGATCGAGACCGCGGAGAGCTCCGGCACCGGCTTCCTGGTCGCCCCCGACACCGTGCTGACCTGCGCCCACGTCGTCCGCTCCGACCCGCACCCGGCGGTGACGGTGGACGGGCGCACGCTCCGGGCCGAAGTGATCGCCCGAGAACCGCGGCAGGACCCGGACGGCGGCATCTACGCCTACCCGGACCTCGCGGTGCTCCGCCTCCCCGAACCGCTGGACACCGCCGGCGTCTGGCTCGCCGACCAGGTGCCCCCCGGCGGCTCGGACGTGATCGTCCACGGATTCAGCGACGCGACCCTGGACGCCGGCACCCACCGGGACACCCTGCACCTCTCCGTCGTCGGCCGGTCCGGCGAAGCGGGCCACTTCGTCCGGCTCAAGAGCGACCAGGTCGTCCAGGGGTTCAGCGGCAGCCTCGTGCTCGACCCCGCCACCGGGCGGGTGTGCGGAGTGCTCAAGACCTCCCGCGACGAGACGGCCGTCCTGGGCGGCTGGATGGTCCCCGTCGACGCGGTGCGGACCTGCTTCCCCGAACTGGCCCGGCGCAACGGACTCGGCCACCGGCCCGGCACGGCCTGGTACGACCTGGCGATGGACCGGGCCGGGCGCCAGATCCGGCTCTTCGGGGCGTACGGGCACCACCGCCCCCGCCAGACACCCCGGCCGACCCCCGCCCAGTTGCTGACACAGGGCGCGATGCCCTTCGTCGACCGCCCCGAACTCGCCGAACTGCGGGCCTGGTGCGCCGACGGGACCCCGCTGCTGCTGCGCCTGCTCCACGCGCCGGGCGGCTCCGGCAAGACCCGGATCGCCGCCGAACTGTGCCGGTTGATGGCCGAGGACGGCTGGCTCGCGGGCTTCGTGCAGCGCAGCAGCCTCGCGGGAGCGGGGTGGCTGGACGAGCTGACCACCGCCCTCGACGACGGCCTGGCGGTCCTCGCCGTCTTCGACTACGCCCAGGCCCGGCTGGAGGACATCCGCACCCTGGTGGACCACGTCTCGCGGTTCGGACCCGAGCAGCCCCG
This sequence comes from Kitasatospora sp. NPDC094016, assembly GCF_040304045.1. Lineage (NCBI taxonomy): Bacteria > Bacillati > Actinomycetota > Actinomycetes > Kitasatosporales > Streptomycetaceae > Kitasatospora > Kitasatospora sp. NPDC094016. The sequence goes on along the minus strand of NZ_JBEOUK010000008.1, from coordinate 107,191 downwards.
ACTGCGCCTGCTGCTGCTCGCCCGCACGGCCGAGCCCTTCTGGCGGGCGCTGCAGAGCGGCGTCGACGACTGGGCACTGGCCGACGCCAGCGTCGTGGAACTCCCCAGGACGATCCCCGCCATCCCCTCCGCCGCCTCCATCCCCTCCGCCGCCTCCGCTGCCTCCGCTGCCTCCGCCGGGGACGCCTCGCCCGCCGCGCTGGTCGTCTCGGCCTTCGAGGTCTTCGCCCGACGACTCGGCCACGACCGCCTGCCCGTACCGAGGAGCCTTCCGTCGCGCGCCGGGCGGGAGGACTCGCTGCTCGGCGTGCTGGCACTCGCGCTGGACGCCGTCCTCACCCTCGCCCGGGGAAGCAGCTGGTCCGGGAACGGCGATCCACTGGAACGGCTCTGCGACCACGAGGTCCGGGTCTGGCACGCGCAGCTCACGGCGTGGCTGCCCGCGGAGCCGGCCCTGGCCGGCGAGGCCGGCCGGCTCCTGGCGGAAGGGCTCCTCCTCGTCCCGGTCCTCGCCCCCGGGCGGCGCTCGGACCAGCTGATCGCCCTGCTGGAACGGGTCCGGGCCGAGGCGTTCCCCCACCATCCGCCCCTCAACATGAACGTCGTCAACGCCCTCCTGCGCATGCTCTACCCGGCCGAGGACGGCCTGGTCGCCCCCGTCGGCCCGAGCCGGATCGGCGAGATCCTGGTCCGACGGGTGCTGAGTACGCCGGAGAGCTCGGGACGCTCCGAGGAGTACCTGCTCGCCCTGCTGGACCCGCCGGACCCCGCCTCGCCGCAGCAGCGGATCGCGGCGGCCACCGAGACCGTGGAGATCCTCGCCCGCGCCCGCGGCTGCACCGGGGTGGGGCGGGTCGTGGACCACCCCGCCCACCCGGCCCTGGACGCCGCACTGGCCCGGAGCATCGCCGAGCGGCCCGACGCGCTCCTGCCGGCCCTGGCCGCCAACGGCGCCGTACTGCCGCACGCCGAACCGCTGGCGGCCCTCATGCTGCCCGCCGTACGGGCGTGCGAACCGGACGTCCTCGCCGCCGTCGAGAGCCGGCTGCCCGGCTACCCCTCCAGCATGTCGCCGGTGGCGGCGCTGGTCCTGAAACGCCTGCTGGACCGGCCGGACCCCGAGTTCGGCGAGGAGGACCAGCTGCGCAGGCTGCGCCGCCTCATCAGCTACAGCCTCCGGCTCGACGAGACCGCCCCGGACGGACCGGGCAACGGACTGGGCAACGGACTGGACCCCAGCGGACTCGGCGCGGACGGACTGGCCCCGGGCGGGCCGGCCTCGGACGGCGTCCGCCCCGGCGACGGCGACTCCGCGCTGACCGCCGCCCAGCAGGCCGTCCGCCTCAGCCGGGACCTCGTCCGGCAGACCGGACGCCATCTCCCCGAGTACGCGAGGGCGCTCCACAACGTGAGCCTCCTGCTGCACCGCGCCCACCGGACCGAACCGGCGCTCGAACACGCCAGGTCGTCCGTCGCCCGCTACGAGGAACTCCTCGCCGGGGCGGACGGGGACGACACCCTGCGCCAGACGTACCTCCTGGACACCGCGACGGCGCTGAGCACCCTGGCCCTGGTGCGGATGGAGGACGGCCAGGTGAGCGCGGCCCTCGACGCGGCCGCGCACGGCGTCGAGCTGTGCGAGGAGGCCGAACCGGGAGCCCGGCAGGACGCCACCCTGCTGACCTGCCTCCAACTCCTCGCCCGGTGCGGGCAGCTGGCCGGCCGGCCCGTCGAGGCGGTGACGGCCGGCTACCGGGCGCTCGAACTGCTGCGCGAGCTCGCCGACCAGCAGCCCGGCCGCTACCTGGCCAGGCTCCCGGAGGCGTTGCACCGGCACGCGATCGGCCTCGTCCGGGCCGGCCGGGACGACGATGCGTACCGCGCGCTGCGGGAGGCCGCACAGCTGCGCGCCGCCCTTCCGCCCGGCGACCGGCAACGGCTCGCCGCGCAACGGTCCTCGCTGCAGATGCTGGTCCAACTCTCATCGGAGATAACCGAGTTCACCGACGAGCGCGCACACTGGGTGGAGCAGCTGGCGACCATGGGCAATCATGGCAGGTGAGGCCGCCGCCACCTGCGGCCCTACGACGGCAGGTAGGAGCATGATGCCCACGGACTCTCAGGACCTCGCCGCGCCCGCCCCGATCCGACGCCGCCAGGCCGTCGAGGTCTTCGGGAACCGCTTCGGCCGGCTCTACAACGACGAGGTCGTCGCCCCGGGCGGCACGGCCGGCAACTACCTCCGGTGGCAGTGGTCGCAGACCGGCGTCGTCGTGGTGGCGACCGGCCCCGACGGCATCGCGCTGGTGCCCTCCTACCGCTACCCGGTCGGCGCCGCCTCGCTGGAGTTCCCGCGCGGCGGCTGCGAGCCCGGCGAACCCCCGGAGGTGGCCGCCGCGCGCGAGCTCAGGGAGGAGACCGGCCTCATCGCCTCCACCGTGGAGAGCCTCGGCCTGATCCACGCGGACACCGGCCTGATCGAGAACGGCATCCACGTCTGCCGCGCCACCGTGCTCCCCGGAGGCACCGCCACCGCCCGTCCGGAGGCCATGGAATCGGTGACCGACCCGGTCTGGGTCTCCCCCGACCTGATGGCGCGCTGGCTGCGGCAGGGCCGGATCACCTGCGGCGTCACCCTGGCCGCCTTCGCCCTCCTCCAGGCCCACCCCGACCCGCAGACCGGGGCCGTCAGAGGGTGACCACCCGCTCGAAGGGGTCGAGCTCGCGCAACGGCCGCGGCCGCGCCCGGTGCTGCGGGTCCGGGCCCGCCACGCCCGGGCCGTTCACCACGTGGAGCGACAGGTCGCGAACGCCGTCGCTCGCCGGGGAGACCACCTCCAGGCCGGCCCCCAGCCGACCGGCGACCGGATCCTCGTCCAACCCGAAGCGCATCAGCCGGACCTCACCCCGCAAGTGCTCCCACGCCAGGCCCCCGACGCGGCGGAAGGTGCGCTCGAACGCCTCCAGCGTCCACGCGCTGAACTCGTCGACCGCCGAACGCAACACCGCCGTGTCCGGCTGGATCCCCCGGCGCAGCCGCCCCAACTCCGCGACCAGGGCAACCCGGGAGGGCTGCTCGATCGCCTCGAACACCACCTCCACCGGGAGTTGGGACAGCAACAGGTTGTCGAGCACCACCGCCGAGAACCCCGCGCACTCGACGAGCCGCCGGCTCCGGAAGACCGGGATCGTGCCCTCGCCGTCACGCGGGCCGGCCATACCGACGCCCAGGGCCTGCGGCAGCGCCCGCCGGTAGGACTCGCCGGCCCAGTCGTCCACCGACTGGAGCACGAGGACGAGTTCGGCGCTACCCCCGGGGCGCGCGCTCCGGTAGCCGGCCAGCCAGTCCCGGAGCTGCTTGTAGAGCAGCGGATCCTGCTCGGCGACCCAGGCGCGCGCGGCTTCGAGAGCCTCCCGCGCGCTCCCGGCGAAGTCCCGCTCGGCGGCCTCGATCCGCGTCAGGACACCGGACTTGAACGCGGCGGCGACGGCCGCCCCGTCGTACGGCACCGTGTGCGCGGACGACACCCCGGTCAGCCGCTCCACGTAGGGGACGTCGGGCGCGTTCTCCACGCCCTCGGCCCGGTGACCGTCGCTGATCCCGCGCAGGGTCCCGCCCGCCCGCAGCGCGACCCGCAGCCGGCCGGCCTCCAGGAGAGCGCCGAAGTCCGAGAGCGCCGCCGCCCCCGGGGACCAGCGGACCTTCCGCGCCTCCTCGGCGTCGACGAGCGCCCGGAAGTACCTGTTGTTGAGGCCCTGCGAGTCGCCGATCAGCAGGGTGTCGGCGAAGAGGACGTGCAGCAGGACCCGCGACCGCAGGTCCGAGGCCCGGTCGATCGGCGCCGCCGCGTGCGGCTCCACATCGGAGAGGTAGATGCGTTCGGTGCCCGCCGCCCGCTGTCCCATATCCATGGCCTGCCACCCTTCGGCGCCCGATACAGTTCCCCTCGCGAAGAAGAAGGATAGGCCCACGGCCCGGACCGGTCACCGGTTTTGGCAATTCGACCCCGGCCACGGCACCCCTCGGAGGAGAAATGTCGGAGCTTGTCCAAGTAGTGACGCCCGAGGGGACCTTCTGGGCCCGCATCGAGGAGCAGCGCGGGCCCAGGGACGTCGCCCTGCGCCGCCCCAGCTACCAGCTGGACGACCTCGCGAGCACCCTCCAGACCGTGGTCGGCAACGTGCGATCCGGCCTGCGGGCGGCCGCCCCCGACGAATTCACGCTCGAATTCGGAATCGAGCTCTCCGTCAAGACGGGAGTCCTCGTGAGCGCCGTGACGGGAGTCGACGGAAAGGCCAGCCTGAAGGTGACGGCGACCTGGCGGAAAAGCGGCGAGACCGCCGTTCCCCGCCCCCCGAACGACCCAGCGGAATCGGAAGAATCCGACGACCCGAACGAACCCCCCGAACCCGCACCCGAACCCAGCTGACCAACCACCCCACACCACCCCACGGCCTCCGGCACGCCACCCGCAACGACGAAGGGCCAGCCCCACCGGATCACCCGGGTGGAGCCGGCCCTTCGCCCTACGAGTCCCCCGTCGGGTTCGAACCGACGCCCCCCGCTTTACAAGAGCGGCCGTCCGGCACCCTGCCCGACCTGGGGCTCGGCCACATTGCGGGTTTCCGGATCGCCTCGCTACTGGCGCCCGCGATTCACCGCCACGTACCGCCCGTTCTGGCACGCCTGTGGCACGTACCCTAGATCTATCGCAGCGGCCCCTACCGAACGATCTCGGAATCTGTGCAGGCATACGTCTTGCCCTCAGGCCAAATGATCTCGCAGCCCTGGCTCAACGCCAGGTCTAGCAGGTCGGCCCGCGGCTTGGACGGCAGCAGGATCGCGCGAGTAACCCCCTTCACGAAGCGGCTGTAGTCGGCCAGCTGGCCGATAGCCATGCGAACGTTCTCGCGAGTCACGCTGCCCTTGGCCTCGACTAGCAGGTTCAGCTGCTCGTCATAGAGGTCTGTGTAGAGCGGGCGAGTCTCACCCTTCGGGAAGATCTGCTGTCGCGTGACCTGGTGGCCCTTGCTGCGTAGGTAGTCGCTAAACCCAAGCACCAACTTCGACTCTCGCCGCTCTGCCTCATACGGCTCCCGGTTGGGGTCGACAAAGGTCTTCTCCGTGAGCTGCTGCTCGACCGGGATGTTCTGGATAGGCCTGGGTGCCGTCTCCAGTAGGTGCCCCAACTTGGTCCGCGGCTCGTGGGCCTCCGTTCCGATATCCACCGGTCGCAGCCGAAAGACGATCACCTTACGGAGCGGCCCATCACCCGTCTCAGGGGCGTCTGCCTCGTACCAAGGGCGCTCGTCATCGATGGCGAACTCGCCCAGATACGTGACGAACCCGCGAGCGCCTCGGAACACCCGAAGCGCCCGACCCTCAGCTTTGTGGTTGAGGATGCTGGCATTGCCAGAGAGCATCCGCTGGTCCCCGTACTGGCCTTCACCGCTGTAGTGGAAGGTGCCGTCGGGCATCCAGTCGTCGTAGTAGCCGTGCTTCTCGCCCGCAATGGGGTCGGTGAAGATCATCACGTTGGGGGTCTTGGCTGACGGCCCAATGCCGCCCTGTGTCCGCCCGCCGTACGTCGCGTGCAGTTGCTTGCGCTCGACCTGCTCCCCCGGCTTGAGCTCCCAGACCGTTGGGACCGCCACAGTGCTCGTCATAGACCCCTCCCTCAGGCGCCCGCTAGTTGATGGCTTCCGTTTCGACCAGAGTAGTGTACGCTGCTATGCATGATCCAGATCGGATGCCAGATTCTCGCATCCGATTCGGACACCAGAAGGGGGTGGCTACGCAGAGCAACGAAGTGGACGCTTGAGAGGGGGCGCAATCCAGCACGCGAAGCACATGAATGAATCAATTCGACGCGCGCGATGGCCGCGGCCTGCGTACTGGACGCAGCAAGCTCCTCCAACTCCTCGATCCGAGACTCCAGTTGGTCACAACTGGATGTGCCACATGAAGGTCATGCGGCGCGACATGAGGAGGCGGACATGGCGAGCCGATCGCCCAAGAGGGACTGGAAGCGCTGGCCGGAACCTGACCGTTGGCAGGTGGTGTTGGCGGGGCTCAGCCTCTTGGTGACCATCGCCTCTGCGTTCGCGGAGCGCGTGATCCACTGACGATCACGGCGGTGAGCTCTCGATCCGGTCGGAACGACTGAACTCGTAAGAACGGGTCCGGTCGCCTTGTACTCGACCGGACCCGCTCATCACCTCCGCAACCGCCGGCCGGCTCTGGGCTGCAACCCAGGGCCGGCCACTCTGCGTCACGGATGCTTGCGTGCATTGACCTGTTCCCCAGGTCAAGCACACAACACAAACCTACTGCCCGCTGCGATGGAGTGGCGGCTCAGCCTACGGGCGGGCCGACTGGCACTCTTCACTTCGAAGCAACCTGAGCGCCCTGCTCACCTCGGCGAGCAGCGCTTCTGACTCACCAGGGCGACCCTTGGCTATCCGTGGCCGTCCGTCGATGCCTGCACCGGTTGTAGCTCAGCTAGCCAATCAGGAACCGACCAGCTTCCGTACTATCAGGGCTGTTGACGCGCTCTCTTGATGTCTTGCCACTCGCCAGAGGTCAACATCTCTCCACACTGAACGCAGATCTTATCGCCGGTATCCATGCCCAGGAGAATCTCCCTCTCGACCCGCGGATGCTCGCATCCGGACTGGCCATCAACCTCACTGGCCACATTGAAAGAGTTCATCTAAATCCTCGCTGATTGAGATTCAAAGATATATGGAGCTTTGAAACAGCCCATATCAGGATGAACCGGACGACTGGTGGCACGCAACCACTTTGCCGAATTGCACTGGAAAGTCGCAAATAGGGTGCTCAGCGGGATATACCCCTGGTGCCACCGGCACACCTCGGGCTGAGCAGGTGGTCCCCTCCTCGATCGGGCAGCTTCGCCGCACCCGGGTTCTCCAGGGGCCGCCAAGGCTCACCCTGTGACGCGTGCGCTTGGCCTTGGCGGCCCCTGGAGGTTCCGGGTACGCCCTCGGGTGACCGGTCGAGGTGGGGGCCTCCCGCGACCCGCCCACGATCACCGCGACGAAGCCGCACCCGTGCGCCTACCCCCGGTCCCCTCCGAGAGAGGGCCCGGCGGAGCCTCTTGTCCTGACCCGCACCGCCCCTGCCTGCCCGGCGGGCATTCACACATCGGCATCCCCGGCCGCACGCTCGACGTGCGCGGCCGGCCGCCGCCGAAGCGGGGCGCAAGACAGGAGCGACGGCGAGCGGCAGGGCCGCGCGCTGGCGCGCCGTGCGCGCCCTTGAACCAGTAGCGAAACTCGTAACAGCCGCCTTCCAACCCCGCTCCCTCAACCCCAACTCCCCTGATCCTTATCCCCATCCCGTACACCGCCCGCCTGAGCCTGCGCGCGCTGGCTCCCACGCCCTGGACCCGTAGACACCTCCGCTCGCCCGGACCGCGCTTCCTAGCCGCTGGCTGAACTGCCTCGGTTGGCTGGCTCTCCGCGTTCCTGCTGATCGGTCTCTGGGCATGCTGGCCTTGGTCAGGGAGGCCATGCCAGAGGGGGACGAGTGACGGAGCTGGTGGTCAAGCCTTGGAGGGTGCCGGGGAGGGAACGGCTCTACGTCAACACGGCTGGTGCCCGCGGGGATTCAGTGGCCTGGCTGGACTGCAAGACCGGGGTCGTCACGGTCGACGTCGCGGAGTTCGAGGCTCTCGCACTGGCCAAGATCGAGGAGTGGTGCAAGTCCTTCGGCAGCCATGTGCCACCGCTGACCGTCCGGCGCCAAGGAAAGAAGAATCTTCCGGCAAAGGCAGCTCCCGTGCCTGTGCCGCAGCCTCGGGCAGAAGTTCCGTTCCTTCCTCCAATGCGAGACGAGGACGACCTCGCACGGAACCTGCCCGGCGCGGGGTTGGAGAGCCTGGTGCGCGAGGGCGAGGAGAGGTACGGGCTACTCGTCCGGCTCGCTGCCAAGGTCTCCCGCCAGCGCCTCGGTGATTCGAGCACGCTTCGCGGACTGGAAGGTGAGCAGATCGTCGGGGCCCGGCTGGAGCTGCTGAAGGCCGCTGGCTGGAAGGTCCTGCACGGGGTGCCGCTGCCGTCCGGGGCCGACATCGACCATGTGGTGATCGGCCCTCCGGGCGTCTTCACGGTCAACTCGAAGCACCACCCGGGCGCCACCGTGTGGGTCGGCGACAAGGTCGTAAAGGTCAACCGCAACGGCTTCCCGTACCTGGAGAACTCAGAGTTTGAGGCGATCCGTACCGCCAAGTTGCTCACCGCGTGGTGTGGCTTCGACGTGCCTGTTCACCCCGTCATCGCCGTCGTCGGCGCCCAGAAGATCACGCTCGGTGCAACGCCGGGAGTGACGGTTATCGACGGCGAGCAGATCGCCAATGTCCTGCCCGCCCGTCCTGCGGCGCTGTCCGCGAACAGGGTGGATCGGGTCTTCACCATCGCCCGCCACCAGTACGTCTGGAGTCAGATAGGCAAGCGCGGCGGGAAGGTCCGCTGACTCATCTCGCCCGCGACATGTCGATGAGCGTCGGCCCGTCGTGGGTACGGACGCGCGAGACAGTGTCACTCTGGACGACGTCGAGCGCCGCAAGGCGCTCGGGAGGACGATCCGCCGGACGCTTCTGGCACGCCCGTGGCACAGCCCGAGTAGGACCGCAGCAACGACGAAGGGCCAGCTCCACCGGATCACCCCGGTGAGCTGGCCCTTCTGCCGTGTCCGGCGCTGAGCCCCCTGTCGGGTTCGAACCGACGACCCCCGCTTTACAAGAGCGGTGCTCTGGCCAGCTGAGCTAAGGAGGCACGGTGGCCGTCCGCGAGGGATCACGGCGGCACCGGGGGCAGTCTACCGGGCCCGGCAGGTGGGGTGGGGGGATATCCGGGGGTTGGCGGGTGGGGCGGGCGTGATGGAACCGATGCCGAAATCGGGCGGGCTGGGGGCTGACAAGCGGCGGAGGCGCAGGTAGCGTCGCCCGGAGTCGGTTCGTGAGGTGGTTCAGACCACTGGGCGGGCTGACGGAGACGAACGAACGCCCCTTTACTCGGATCGTCCGGCACGTTCCTGCCGGTGAAGGAGAGAACAACCATGGCTTCTGTCACGTACGAGCAGGCGACCCGCGTCTACCCCGGGGCGGACAAGCCCTCGGTGGACGCGCTGGACCTGGAGATCGCGGACGGCGAGTTCCTCGTGCTGGTCGGCCCCTCGGGCTGCGGCAAGTCGACCAGCCTGCGCATGCTGGCCGGTCTGGAGGACGTCAACAGCGGTTCCATCCGGATCGGTGACCGGGACGTCACGCACCTGCCGCCGAAGGACCGGGACATCGCCATGGTGTTCCAGAACTACGCGCTGTACCCGCACATGACCGTCGCCGAGAACATGGGCTTCGCGCTCAAGATCGCCGGCGTGAACAAGGCGGAGATCCGTACCAAGGTCGAGGAGGCCGCGAAGATCCTCGACCTGACGGAGTACCTGGACCGCAAGCCGAAGGCGCTGTCGGGTGGTCAGCGGCAGCGTGTCGCGATGGGCCGCGCGATCGTGCGCCAGCCGCAGGTCTTCCTGATGGACGAGCCGCTGTCGAACCTGGACGCGAAGCTGCGCGTCTCGACCCGTACCCAGATCGCCGGTCTCCAGCGCCGCCTGGGCATCACGACGGTGTACGTCACCCACGACCAGACCGAGGCGCTCACCATGGGCGACCGGGTCGCGGTGCTCAAGGGCGGCGTGCTCCAGCAGGTCGACACCCCGCGCAACATGTACGACAAGCCCTCCAACCTGTTCGTGGCCGGCTTCATCGGCTCGCCCGCGATGAACCTGGTCGAGGTGCCGCTGGTGGACGGCGGCGTGAAGTTCGGCGGCTCGGTGGTCAACGTCTCGCGCGACGACCTGGCCGGCGCCGGCACCGACAAGTCGGTGACGGTCGGCATCCGCCCGGAGCACTTCGAGATCGTCCCGGCGGGCGGCATCGAGGGTGTCGCGGTGACGGTGAACGTCGTCGAGGAGCTCGGCTCCGACGGCTTCGTGTACGGCACCACCAAGATCGGCGGCGAGGACAAGGAGCTGGTCGTCCGCGTGCACGGCCGGCAGATCCCGGCCCGTGGCGAGACGATCCACGTCGTGCCGATCGCCAACGAGACCCACGTGTTCTCGACCAGCTCGGGCGCCCGTCTGAGCAGCTGAGCACGGCGCGCCCTGCCGGTCGGTCGACCGGCGGGGCAGGCCGGCACGACGGAGCCCGTCGGACCGTTCCTGGTCCGACGGGCTCCGTCCGTACACCCCCACGTCAACACGGTGGGGGACGAACCCGGACACGGTGTCACTCGATGGTGTCACGGAGGGCGATCCGGCCCGCACCCACCGCTACTCTCCTGAGGGTGAAGCAGCTTGTACGCCGTATCGGCCAGACCGTCGCCCTGACCCTGCCGGTCGTCCTGGTGACCACCGGCACCCTCGCCGTGACCCGGGTGCCATGGGCCCCGCCGACCAACCTCGACCAGCAGGTCGTGGCGGCGTCCAGTGGTGACGGCACCGGGATCGGGCGTTCCGCCACCGCCGCCGCGGGCTCGTCCCCGGACGGGCTCGCCCCGCAGGAGTCGCTGCGGGTGGTGCTGCTGGACGAGCTGCGGGCCAAGAACCCGTCCGCCGCGCTGGACCTGCTGGAGCGCTCGATGCGCGAGCAGCCGTCGCTGACGCCGTACTGCACCTCGCTCGCCGGCGAGCTGGGCAGGGCGGCGGTGCGCAAGTACCAGGGCGACGTCCAGCGGGCCCGGTCCTTCGCCCGCCCGGTCTGCGACGGGTCGTTCGCGGCGGGCATCGCCGGCTGACCTGGCAGCTGACCCGGCAGCTGTCCCGGCGAGCCAATCCGTAGGCCGGCCCGACGGCCGCAGGCCGACGAGGCCTGCGGCCGTCGGGCTGCCTGCCCCGTTGGGCGCCCTATTGTTCAGGCATGACCGCTGACTCCGGCCCCACCACCGACCCCGCGTCCCCGCCGACCCACCCGTCCCGGCCGACCACGACGCCCGTCACCCAGGCCGTGATCCTGGCCGGCGGCCAGGGCTCGCGGCTGCGGCCCTACACGGACGACCGCCCGAAGCCGCTGGTCGAGATCCCCGGGACGGGCACGCCGATCCTCGGCCACCAGCTGGCCTGGCTGGCCTCCGAGGGCGTCACCGACGCGGTGGTCTCCTGCGGGCACCTCGCCGCCGTGCTGGAGGAGTGGCTCGACAAGGCGGATCTGCCGCTGCGAGTGCGCACGGTGGTCGAGGAGGAGCCGCTCGGGCGCGGCGGCGGCCTCAAGTACGCGGCCAAGGCGCTGCCCCGCCCGGACGAGCCCTGGTACGCCACCAACGGCGACATCTGGACCCGGTTCAGTCTGCGCGACATGGCCGCCTTCCACCACGAGCGGGACGCTGTCGCGACGCTCGCGCTGGCCCGGCCGCGGATCCCGTGGGGGGCGGTGGAGACCGACCAGTTCGGCAACGTGCTGGACTTCATCGAGGCGCCGCCCTCGCCGTTCCTGATCAACGCCGGGTTGTACGTGTTCAGCCCGGAGTTCGCCGAGCTGCTGCCGGACGTGGGCGACCACGAGCGCACCACGTTCCCGCAGCTGGCGCGCAGCAAGCGGCTGGCGGGCTACCAGCTGCCGCAGGGCGTGTACTGGCGTGCCATCGACACCGCGAAGGACCTCACCGAGGCGGCCAAGGAGCTCGCCTCCGGGGCCGGCCGCACACCGCGGTAGCCGCCGCCCCCCTCCGGCGCCCCAGCACCTCAGCCCCCGGCGCACGACGATCGGCCGGGTGCTCCGCCTCGGAGCACCCGGCCGATCGCGTCCGCGGGCCGTCAGGTGGACGTGGGCGCCCCCGGACGGGAGGAGCGGGCACCACCGGACAGCTCGGCGAGCGGACCGCTGCCCAGCACCCCGCCGAGCAGCCCGGGGCTCGCCCCGGAGCTCGGGCTGGGCTTGGACGCCGCCCCCGAGCCGGCGGGGGGCGGGGTGCTGCGCTGGGCGGGCGAGGAGCCGGCCGACGGCGCGGCGGCGGACGGTGCGGCGGGGGCCGGGGTCGTGCCGGCCCCGGTCTCCGCCTTGGCGGAGTGCCCCTTGCCGCTCGGCGCCGGACTGCCCGGGCGGGTGGCCGGGGCGGAGGAGGGCGCGCTGGTCGGGCCCGGTGCGGGGGTGGCCGGGCGCGGGGCGGGCGAGGGCGAGGTGGACGAGCCCTGGCCGCCCGGGGTACCGGTCGGGGCGCCGCTGGGCCAGACCGGCGTGCCGTAGTCGGTGGCCGGACGGGCCGGCGCCTGGTGCGTCCGGGCCCCGGTGCGCACCGCCGCGCCGAGCATCGAGCCGAGCAGCAGGGTCGCCCCGACCACGACCGTGGTGACCACCGTGCCGCGGCGCAGCACCCGGCGGCGCAGCGCGGCGGGCGCGTCGGCGCCGTAGTGCCGCCAGGCCTCCAGGTTGAGCCGCCCGTCCAGGGAGGCGAACGGCGCTCCGGCGATCAGCAGCGGGCTCCAGGCCGCCAGGAAGATCAGGTCGGGGGTGTCGTAGACCGGTACGGCCCGCCAGCTGACGGTGAACAGCAGCGCGGCGGAGAGGAGCATCGCCGCGCCGGCCGCGAGCCGCTGCCAGAGGCCGAGGACGGTCAGCACGCCGACCACGACCTGGGTGAACGACACCACCAGGCCGGCACCGACCGGGTGCGCCATGGCGAAGGCCAGCAGCGGTTCGGCGACCTTCCAGGGGTGCAGCGAGGCGAGCCAGCGCATCATCGAGCCGCGCTCGCCGCCGTCGAAGTAGACCGGGTCGCAGAGCTTGCTGAACCCGGCGTAGACGGACAGCGAGCCGAGGACGGCGCGCAGCGGCAGCAGGACCAGTCCGAGGTCGACCCGGCGGCCGGGGTACCAGGGCTGCTTGCCCTCGGCGGCCGTCGCGGAGACCTCGGGGAGTTCGCCGCTCGGGGTCCAGCCCTGCGGTGCGCCGACCGGGCCGATGCCCGCGTCGGTGGCGGTGCCGGCGCCCTCCCGGGGCTGGCGCGGGACGGTCCGGGCGCCCGAGTAGGACGGGATCACCCGGGTGTCCGACATGCCCGGGCCGCCGTCGTCGGGTCCGGGGCCGGTGAGCCGGACGGCGTCCAGCAGCTGGGTGGCCGCGAGGTCCCCGGGGGGCGCCTGCCCGGTCCAGGTGACGGCGGTGACCCGGCCCTTGCGGCGCGGAGCGCCGCCCCCGGCGGCCCCCGCGAGCGCCGGGACGGCGGAGGCGGGCACGACGACCTGCGGGGTGACCAGCGGACGGCGGATCAGGCCCTGGTTGGCGTACGGGTCGCCGAACGCGGCGCCGGTGGACAGCAGTCCGGCCGGGGCCTCGATCAGCGGCGCCACCGGGGCGCCGAGCCGGAGCCGGAAGCTCGCCTGGGTGATGCTGAGGCGCGCGGGGTCGGACGGCACCTTGACCGTGTCAAGGCCGGGGCCCGCGTCTATCCCGGTGCTGCCGCCGCCGAACAGGGGGCGCCGAGGTGTTCTGGTGTCCACGCCCGTCTAACCGGGTGACCACCGCTTAGGACACTCTCCCGAGTGGATGTCCGGCGCATACTTGAAATGATCATGAGAAAAGCGATCGGGCCTGGTCGGGCCCGATCGCTTTTCACTCGGATTGCGGAGAATTCAGAAGTTCCCCTGCGCCCCGCACACCGGCTGTGATCAGCGCTTGGCGCGCAGCCGCGCGGCCTCGTAGAGCACGATGCCCGCCGCGACACCGGCGTTCAGCGACTCGGTCAGCCCGGACATCGGGATCCGCACCCGCATGTCGCAGGTCTCCGAGACCAGCCGGGACAGGCCCTTGCCCTCGCTGCCCGCGACGATCACCACCGGGCCGGTCAGCAGCTCCAGGTCGCCCAGCTCGGCCTCGCCGTCGGCGGCCAGACCGACCACCATGAGGCCGGCCTTCTGGTAGGCCTCCAGGGTGCGGGTGAGGTTGGTGGCCCGGGCGACGGGCAGACGGGCAGCGGCGCCGGAGGAGGTCTTCCAGGCACCGGCGGTCATGCCGGCCGCGCGGCGCTCGGGGATGACCACGCCGTGCGCGCCGAAGGCGGCGGCGGAGCGGACCACGGCGCCGAGGTTGCGCGAGTCGGTGACGCCGTCCAGCGCGATGATCAGCGCGTCCTGGCCCGAGTCGGAGGCCTCGACCAGCAGGTCGTCGGGGTGCGCGTACTCGTAGGGCGGCACCTGGAGCACGAGGCCCTGGTGGTTGAGCCCGCCGGTCATCTGGTCCAGCTGCGGGCGCGGGGCCTCCATCAGCGGGATGCCGCGGTCGTTGGCGGCCTGGAAGGCCTCGCGAACGCGGTCGTCGGTGTCGACGAACTGCTGGACGTACAGCGCGGTGGCCGGGACGCCGCCCTGAAGGGCCTCGACGACCGAGTTGCGGCCGAAGACGAGCTCGGCGCTGCCCGCGCCGCCCCGCCCGCCGCGACCGGCGCCGCCGGCGCGGCGCATGCCGGCGCGGGCCTTGGCGTCCCGCTCGCGCTTGACCGCGGCGTTGGCGGCGCGCTGCTTCGGGTGACCCTTGCGCTCCGCTCCGGGCGGGGTCGGGCCCTTGCCCTGGAGCGCCTTCCGGCTGTGGCCGCCGGTACCGACAGACGCGCCCTTCTTCGATCCGGGGTTGCGGCGGTTCCTGCGCTGGCTGTTGCCGGCCATGGCTGTACTTCCTGTCTGTCCGGCATGCCCGGCCGCCCCGTTCTGTCCGGCGGCGGCCGACTGCATGCGCTACGTCATGCGGGAGGGCCGCACCGGTCCGGTACGGCCCACCCTCACCCCGATCGTCAGATGGGGTTACTGGCTGTTGATCGTCCAGCGCGGGCCGGACGGGGTGTCCTCGATCACCAGCCCGGCCAGGCCGAGCTGGTCGCGGATCGCGTCCGCGGTGGCGAAGTCCTTGCGCTGACGCGCCGCCTGCCGCTGGTCCAGGACCAGGCGGACCAGCGAGTCGACCACACCGTGCATGCTCTTCATTGTCCCAGGCTCGCCGCGCTCCGACCCGGCCCACTGCGGGTCGAGCGGGTCGAGACCCAGCACTCCGAGCATCGCACGGACCTCGGCCAGACGCGCCACCGCGTTCTCCTTGTCGTCCGCGTTCAGGGCGCTGTTGCCCTGCCGGACGGCGGTGTGCACGACGGCGAGCGCCTGCGGAACGCCCAGGTCGTCGTCCATCGCCTCGGCGAAGGCCGGCGGCACCTCGGGGGCGGCGTCGACCTCCCCGCAGCGCTCGACGGTGCGCTGGATGAAGCCCTCGATCCGGCCGAACCCGGCCTCGGCCTCGCGCAGGGCGTCCTCGCTGTACTCGATCATCGAGCGGTAGTGCGGGGTGCCCAGGTAGTAGCGGAGCACGATCGGACGCCAGCGCTGGACCATCTCGGAGACCAGCACCGAGTTGCCCAGCGACTTGCTCATCTTCTCGCCGGCCATGGTGACCCAGGCGTTGTGCACCCAGAAGCTGGCGAAGGCGTCGCCGTAGGCCTTGGACTGGGCGATCTCGTTCTCGTGGTGCGGGAAGATCAGGTCCAGCCCGCCGCCGTGGATGTCGAAGGCCGGGCCGAGGTACTTGTGGACCATCGCCGAGCACTCCAGGTGCCAGCCCGGCCGGCCGCGGCCCCACGGGGTCTCCCAGCTCGGCTCGCCCGGCTTGGCGGCCTTCCACATCGCGAAGTCGCGCTGGTCCCGCTTGCCGGTCTCACCCTCGCCCTCGGGCTGGCGCAGGTCGGCCAGCTTCTGGTTGGAGAGCGCGAGGTAGTCCGGGTACGACTTCACGTCGAAGTAGACGTTGCCGTCGGCCGCGTAGGCGTGGCCCTTCTCGATGAGCCCCCGCATCATCTCGACCATCTCGGGAATGTGCCCGGTGGCCCGCGGCTCGACGGTCGGCGGCAGGCAGCCGAGCGCGGTGTAACCGTCGTTGAACGCCCGCTCGTTCTCGTAGGCGATCTGCCACCACGGGATGCCGAACTCGCGCTCCTTGGCGATCACCTTGTCGTCGATGTCGGTGACGTTCCGGGCGAAGGTGACCTGGTAGCCGCGGTAGGCGAACCACCGCTGCATGATGTCGAAGTTGAGACCGGACCGGATGTGCCCGATATGAGGCGCCGACTGGACGGTAGCGCCGCACAGGTAGATCGAGACACAACCCGGTACAAGCGGGACGAAGTCGCGTACCTGGCGGGTGCTGGTGTCGTACAGGCGAATGCTCACAGCGTCAAGCGTAGTGGGCAGGAGGGGGTGCCCCGCGACATTCCCCGGGAATGATATGCAGCACCCCCGGGGAACCACGGGCCGCGCGGGCCGGTCAGATGTTGCCGACCACCTTGCGCGGGCTGAGCCGCACGACCACCCGGACGTCGTCCGGGCCGTCGAACCCGTACTCCTCGCCGCGGTACTTGCGGGACAGTTCGTCGATCAGCTCCCGGCCGCCCTCGGTGGTCATCGTCGCCGAGCCGCGCACCTCGACGTACTCGTACGGGTTCTCCGGCGGGTTGACCACGAGCGAGATGCGCGGGTCCCGCACCAGGTTGAGGTGCTTGCGGCGGCCCTGGACGGTGGAGAACAGGATGTCGTCGCCGTCCCGCGTGACCCAGACGACCGAGGACTGGGGGCTGCCGTCGGGCTGGATCGTGGACACCACGGCGAAACTCTTGCGGTCGAGCAATTCCTTGGCGGGGCCAGAGAGTTCGACGCCCATCGAGAACCTCTTCTCATCGTCGGCGGTACGGCCCGAGGGGAAGCCCCGCCCGGGCCCGAAACCGCACACTACCGACCGATCAACCGCCACGCCGGGTGAACACTCGTCAGGGACCGCCTATTCCGGCCCTGCTGACCGCGCCCGGCTCAACGCCGTTCGTACACCAGGGCCGTGGCGATCGCGGCCAGTCCCTCGGCCCGACCGGTCAGGCCCAGGCCGTCCGTGGTGGTGCCGGACACCGACACCGGCGCACCGGCCGCGGCCGACAGCGCGGCCTGCGCCTCGGCCCGCCGCTTGCCGATCTTCGGCCGGACGCCGACCACCTGGACCGCGATGTTGCCGATCTCGAAGCCCTCCGCGCGCACCAGCCGGGCCGCCTCACCGAGCAGCTTCACCCCGGAGGCGCCGGCCCACTCCGGCCGGTCGGTGCCGAAGTGCGCGCCCAGGTCGCCGATCCCGGCGGCCGAGAACAGCGCGTCGCAGGCCGCGTGCGCGGCCACGTCGGCGTCCGAGTGCCCGGAGAGCCCGACCCCGGCGTCCGGCCACTCCAGTCCGGCCACCCAGAGCGGGCGACCGGCCTCGAAGGCGTGCACGTCGGTGCCGATGCCCACGCGCGGCAGCACGGGGGCCGGCGCCCGGTCGGCGGGCGTCAGCGGGTCAGTAGGCATCGGCGGCCCTCCGGCGGGCGAGTACGGCCTCGGCGAGCACGAGGTCCAGTGGACGGGTGACCTTGAACGCCTCCTCGTGGCCGGGCACCACGACGACCTGGCCGCCGTAGCGCTCCACCAGGCCCGCGTCGTCGGTGACCGGCGGCGCGTCGGCGGCGCCCGCGGCCTCCTCGGCCAGCGCCTTGGCGTGCACCCCGACCAGGGTGGCCCGGTCGAAGCCCTGCGGGGTCTGGACCGCGCGCAGGGTGGCCCGGTCGGGCGTGTCGAGCACCGGCTCGGGGCGGCCCGGGCCCGGCTCGACCCGCTTCACCGTGTCGGCCAGCGGCACCGCGGGCACCACCGCACCGGCCCCGGCCCGGACGGCGGCCGCCACCGCGTCCACCACCTCGACCGGGACGAGCGGGCGGGCCGCGTCGTGCACCAGGACGATCTCCACCTCGGCCGGGATCGCGGCCAGGCCGAGCCGGACCGACTCCTGGCGGGTGGCGCCACCGGCGACCACCCGGATGTCCTTGCCGTCCAGCCCGTGGCTGTCCAGCAGGGCGACCACCTCGGCCACCCCGTCGGCGGGCGCGGCGACCACGACCAGGCCGACCGCCCGGCTGCGGGCCAGCGCCCGCACGGCGTGCACCAGGAGGGGCACGCCGCCCAGTTCCCGCAGGGCCTTCGGGGCCCCGGGCCCCAGCCGCTCACCGCGTCCGGCTGCGGGCACCACTGCTGCTGCGACTGCTGCTGAGGCGTTCAGGTTTCACTCCTTCGGAGAAGTGGGTATGGCCTTGGCGTGCCCGGCGGGCGCTACGGGCCCCTTCCGAAGAATTACGGTCCAACCGTCCGCCGCACAATCCCGCAGAATCGGTCTTGCAGGACGGAAAACGGTCTTGCCGGGCCTGGACCGGCTCAGGGCGGGGGCGTCGTCCGGACACGCCTCAGCGCCCGAAGTGCCACTGCACCACCCCCGGACGCTTCGTCCTGGGAGCGGCGCGCCGACACCGGGCGCTGTGAGCGGTGGGCGGCAGCCCGACTGCGCTACGAGGCCAGCACCTCGTCGAGCAGCGTCTCCGCCTTGTCCTCGTTGGTGTTCTCCGCCAGCGCGAGCTCGCTGACGAGGATCTGGCGCGCCTTCGCGAGCATCCGCTTCTCGCCGGCCGAGAGACCGCGCTCGCGCTCACGGCGCCAGAGGTCGCGCACAACCTCGGCGACCTTGATAACGTCGCCCGAGGCGAGCTTCTCCAGGTTCGCCTTGTAGCGACGGGACCAGTTGGTCGGCTCTTCGGTGTACGGTGCGCGCAGCACCTCGAAGACCCGGTCCAGACCCTCCTGGCCGACTACATCGCGCACGCCGACGAACTCCGCGTTCTCAGCGGGCACGCGGAGCGTCAGGTCTCCCTGCTGCACCTTGAGCACCAGGTAGGTCTTGTCCACACCTTTGATCTGGCGAATTTCGATGGCCTCGATCAGCGCGGCCCCGTGATGGGGGTAGACCACCGTGTCGCCAACCTTGAACGTCATGTGACAGGACCCCTTCCGTGGCTTTCCAGAATAACACGCTTTTCAGCGCACCCGAAGGGCGTTTTCGCAGGTCAGGGCCGGTCTCGGGGCTTGACAAGGACCCCCATGACGTGCTGCGACCGGTGTTCGAGGGAGGCTTCCCGCAGGTCGGAGGCCGTTCCGGCGTTCGGTGAAACCCTGCGCAACACCCTGGAAACCATGATTGGATCTTGGGTTTTCACCGTTTATCCGGCCGTATCCACATCGTTATTCGATCTTGGTCGAAGCTTGTCCCGAGAGTGACCCGGACACGCCACAAGTGCGGCCGGACGGCCGCCCCGCGCACCCCGGGAGTGCGACACGGGGACCACCCCGTGAGGAGCGCATAAGTGAGGTCGATAATCTGAGACCTGACCTATCGACACGTTGACTTAGGAGAAGCCGCCGCCGTGAGCCGGAGCCTTCGACGCGGCAGCATCGCCGCCATCGCCGCCATCGCCATCGCCTCGCTGTCGTCCTGCGCCGCCGGCAACACGCCGGACACGCTGCAGGTCAAGCCCGACAACGCGGCGGCAACCCTCGGAACGAACCTTCGGCTGAACAACATCGTGGTCGTCACCGGGGACGAGTCCTCGGGCGAGCACAACGGTCCCGCCAACGTGACCGTCAACATCGCCAACACGGGCAGCACCCCGGCGGAGCTGCAGTCCATCACCGTCGGCAACGGTGCCACCGCCGCGTTCTCCGACGCCGCGGGCGCCCCGCTGTCCAGCATCGTCGTCCCGGCCGGCGGCGCCGTGGCGATCGGTGGCAACGGCAACCCGTCCGCCAAGGTCGCCTCGGTCGGCGTCCAGGTCGGCGGCTTCACCCCCATCTCGTTCACCTTCAAGGACGGCCAGAAGGTCGACGCCCAGGCCGGCGTGAGCCCGAACACGGGCCTCTACAAGGGCTTCGGCCCGACGTCGTCCCCGGCGGCCGTGCCCACCAAGGGCGCCACCGCCGCGACCACCCCGGCCGCCGGCACCACCCCGGGTGCCCCGGCCACCACCGGTGCGCCCGCGCCGTCCGGTTCCACCACCCCGGGTGCCACCCAGTCCGCCGGCGCCCACTGACGCACCACCCGGCGTCCGGCGGGCCCTCCCGGGCCTGCCGGACACCAACGCGAAGGCCCCCTCCGGCGAATGCCGGCGGGGGCCTTCCGCGTCTGTCCGCGCCCGCGGTTTACGGCTCGAACTTGTAGCCCAGGCCGCGGACCGTGACCAGGTAGCGCGGGGCGCCCGGGTCCGGCTCGATCTTGGCCCGAAGGCGCTTCACGTGGACGTCCAGGGTCTTGGTGTCGCCGACGTAGTCCGCGCCCCAGACCCGGTCGATCAGCTGCATGCGGGTGAGCACCCGGCCCGCGTTGCGCAGCAGCATCTCCAGCAGGTCGAACTCCTTCAGCGGGAGGTCGACCTTGGCGCCGTCCACGGTCACCACGTGCCGGTCGACGTCCATCCGGACCGGGCCCGCCTCCAGGGCACCCGGGCCGCCGCCGTTCTCGCCGGCACCGCCGTCCTCACCGCGACGACGCAGCACCGCCCGGATCCGGGCGACCAGCTCACGGGTGGAGTAGGGCTTGGTGACGTAGTCGTCCGCACCTATTTCCAGACCGACCACCTTGTCGATCTCGCTGTCCTTGGCGGTGACCATGATCACCGGCACGTTGGAGCGCACCCGCAGCTGACGGCAGACCTCGGTGCCCGGCAGGCCCGGCAGCATCAGGTCGAGCAGGACGAGGTCGGCGCCGTTGCGCTCGAACTGCTCCAGGGCGTCGGGGCCGGTGGCGGCGACGGCCACCTCGAAGCCCTCCTTGCGGAGCATGTACGACAGGGCGTCGCTGAACGACTCCTCGTCCTCGACCACCAGTACTCGGGTCACGATCAGGCCTCCGGGGCAAGCTGGGGGGTTGCGTCTGACAGGGGGTGTTCCCGCTCCCCCGTGGGGAGCGGACGGTCCGTGCGGCCTGTGCTGGCCGTCCGGTCCGTGGTGAGGGTTCTGGTGGGCGCTGCGGCGGCGCCACGGCCGCCGGTGGCACCGCGGGCGCCGGTGTCGTCGAGGTCGTCGCCGTCCTCGGCCTCGGGCGCCTGCCCGGCGGGCAGGCGGATGGTGAAGGTCGAACCCTGGCCCTCGACGCTCCACACCGAGACCGTGCCGCCGTGCGAGGCGGCGACGTGCTTGACGATGGACAGGCCGAGGCCGGTCCCGCCGGTCGCCCGGGAGCGGGCCGGATCGACCCGGTAGAAGCGCTCGAAGACGCGCTCGCGGTCCTTCTCCGAGATGCCGATGCCCTGGTCGGTGACCGAGATCTCGATCAGTTCGCCGTCCGCCTCCCCGAGCGCCGCGGCGCTGGAGATCCGGCGGGTGGCGATCGCCACCCGGGTACGAGGAGGACTGTAGTTGACGGCGTTCTCGACCAGGTTGCCGAGCGCCGCGGCGAGCTGGCCGCGGTTGCCGTGCAGGTAGAGCCCGGCGATGCCGCCGGCCGTGATCAGGATCTGCTTGGCGGCGGCCTGCTGGCGGCAGCGGTCGATCGCCTCGGCGATCAGCTCGTCCACCGCGACGGGCTCCGGATCCACCATCAGCCGGTCGTCCTGCACCCGGGAGAGGTCGATGATCTCCTGGACCAGGCTGGCCAGCCTGGTCGCCTCGATCTGCATCCGGCCGGCGAAGCGCTGCACCGCCTCCGGGTCGTCGGACGCGTCGGCGACCGCCTCGGAGAGCAGCGACAGGGCGCCCACCGGGGTCTTCAGCTCGTGGCTGACGTTGGCCACGAAGTCCCGGCGGACCGCCTCCACCCGGCGGCGCTCGGTCTGGTCCTCGACCAGCACCAGCACCAGCCGGGAGCCCAGCGGGGCGACCCGGACGGAGACCGCGAGCGGCTCGCCCGCACGGGCCACGCCGGGGCGGGGCACCTCCAGTTCGACCTGGCGGATCTCGCCGTCCCGGCGGGTGGCGCGCGCCAGCGAGAGCATCTGGTCCACGGCGACCGCGCCGCCGCGCACCAGTCCCATCGCGTACGCCGCGGAGCTGGCCTTGACCACCTCGTCGCCCTCGCCCAGCACGATCGCGCAGGAGCGGAGGACGGAGAGGACGGTGTCCACCCCCGGCGGCAGCGGGGGCTCCGGGGTTCCGGTGCCCAGGCCCTGGTGCCGACCGTGGTGTCTGCTGCTGCTGCCGCCGTACCTGCCCCTGGCCTGCTCGCGCTCGCTCCATCGGAAGGCGATGGAGGCCGTGAGGCCGACGCCGAGCCCGGCTATGGCGCAGGCAGCGGCGGCGGCCACGTTCACGTCCATGTGGCCAGCGTAAGCGCACGGCCAGGCCACTCCCCAAGGGCCCGATCAAGGCATCGGCCACGCGTTGCCGAGAATTCACCTCCACGTGGCCGCTGATTCACCACACCGGCCGTGCATCGTCGCCCGGACGGCCCAGAGTTGGCCATGCAGCCCGTGTGGGAGTGGGCGGCGGGCAGAACCACCGGCCGCCGTCTCAGGTGTGCGCGTACGATTCGCGCCACCAGCAGCGGTCACCCAGACGACAAGACGATCGTCGGACGGGCCGGCCGGTCGGCACCGCCACCGACACAGCTACTGAGGAGAGAGCATGCGCGACGCGTACCACGAGGAACTCGATGCGATCGGCGACAGCCTGGTCGAGATGGCCCGACTGGTCGGCTCGGCCCTGGGCCGGGCCACCACCGCACTCCTGGACGCGGACCTGGCGCTGGCGGAGAGCGTGATCGCCGCCGACGAGAAGATCAACGACCTCCACCACGAGCTGGAGAACCGCGCGATCGACCTGCTCGCCCGCCAGCAGCCGGTCGCCACCGACCTGCGCATCGTCGTCACCTCGCTGCGGATGAGCTCCGACCTGGAGCGCTGCGGCGACCTCGCCCGGCACGTCGCCAAGGTCGCGCGGATGCGCTACCCCGACTCCGCCGTGCCCGGCGACCTGCACTCCACCGTCCTGGAGATGGGCCAGCTCGCCCAGCGCCTGGTGGCCAAGACCGGCCTGGTGATCGCCACCAAGGACGTCGACAAGGCCCTGGAGCTGGAGCAGGACGACGACGCGATCGACTCCCTGCACCGCGAGCTGCTGTCGCACCTGATCGACGACCGCTGGCACCACGGCATCGAGACCGCCGTCGACATCACCCTGGTCGGCCGCTACTACGAGCGCTTCGCGGACCACGCGGTGTCGGTCGCCAAGCGCGTGGTGTACCTGGTGACGGGCGAGCACGTGGCCGAGTTCGTGGCCGCCTCGGAGGCCGCGGCGGCGGAGTGACCTCGGGCGGGTGGGGTGCGGCCGCCTCAGGGTTCGGGGCTCGGGGCTTGGGGCTTGGGGCTCGGGGTTCGGGCTCGGGGCTTCGAGAGGCGGCCGTTCCCCCCGCGTGGTGAGTAAACCTGCGACAGGGGTGGTGGGGGCGCACGACGCCCGTACATCCCACCACTGCACGCCTGTTGACGCTCCCTCCGATCGGCGGCTTCACTCGACGTTGGGGGCACAGGACTGTGCCCGTCACTAGGAGGGAACAGCTCGATGAAGGCCAACCCCACCCGACCGGCACGCGCCCACGAAACCGTCGAGCCGCCCACCCCGAAGCTCCTGCCCGTCCTCGCGGCCGGCTGCGGCTGCGGCCCCGGCTGCGGCTGCGGCTGCCAGTCCGGCGCGCCCTGCCAGTGCGGCGGCGCGGACGGCGGCTGCTGCGGCGGCCACTGAGCGGTCCGCCGCCGAGGAGTTCCCGAGGTGCACGGCCGTCCGTCGGCCGTGCACCTCGTTGCGCGTCCTGGTGCCGCGCGTCCGCGGCCCGGCGTCCGCCGCGCCGCCCCGGGCGTCAGAACTGGACGTCGGTGCAGGAGTAGAAGGCATTCCCGGTGTCGGCGATCGTCCAGACCGAGACCACGACCTGGTGGCCGGTGCGCCCGCTCGGGACGGTCGCGGTGTGGCTGAGCGTGCTGGGCACCTGCTTCCCGCCGTACGGGGCGATCAGGAAGGGCGTCAGGTCCAGACTGTCCCGGGTGACCGGCTGGCTCGCGTCGTAGCCCGGCTTGGTCAGGTAGTACCGGAAGTCGGTGGTCGCGTGCCGGGCGGTGAACGTCCAGGTGAAGGTGAGCTGCTGCCCCGCCGTCACCGCGGTGGTCGGCCAGGCGCCGCCGTGCGGGTCGTCCAGCTCGGCGAAGCGGGAGTTGCCGCCGGCGCAGATGGTGCCGTCGGCGGGCCCGGCGTCCGGGAAGCCCTTGGGGCCCTCGACGCTCTGCGGCTCCCACTGGATGTCGCCGCAGTCCCACGACACCCCGCCCGCTCCGCAGAGCGCGGCCCTGCTGGGCGGCGTCGAGATGTACCCGTGGGACTGCGCCGGGACGGCGAGGCTGAGCGGCACCGCGAGGGCGGCGACCACCGCCCCGACGATGTGACGTGTGCGCATGATGCTCCTCCGTGGGGGTGGATGGAGAGTGCGCCGGGACGCAGACGCGCGCGCGTGGGGGCGCGGCGGCCGGGACGGGGAGATCCTTGGCATGCCTGCGGCAGTCCGGCGCCCTCACCGTAGGAGCGGACTCCGCCACCCGTCAATGGTCTGAACCACTATTGGGACGAGCCCGGATCCCGCCGCCGACACCGACATCAACTCGACCTCCGCACAGGCCGGTTGAACGACGAAGGCCCCGCCCCCGGCGAACCGGGCGGCGGGGCCGTTTCAGCAAGCGGGTTACTTCTTGCCCTGGGTCTGGCCTGTCGATTTTTCGGGGCTGATCAAGGGGCTCCGACCTGGGGCTGAGCTGTCGACGGTTGTCATCGTTGGCCACCCTCGGTCAACGCCGGGCGGCCCACAGACGGCCCAGAAGCTAGCGTCGCCTCGCCCCAGAGGCCCGCTTCCCACCCAAGAGCAGCGCAGTTAGAGCAGCGCTATCAACAAGCACCTGGTGCAGGTACCCGGCCGGCACCGCGAGAACGATGACGACCACGATGACGGTGACGGCCCACGGCAACGCGTCGACAGTTGACAGGGGATACGGGGCAGGGGTCAGACTCATAGGGATGCCTCCACGGCGTCAGCAGCCCGCACGCGCCGCTCTTGGCTTGGACCCCCCGAGCGGCGTGCGCGGGCTTCTTGCTTGAGCCCCCATGATGGCCAGTCACCACCCAGGCGGCGCAACCGCACACACATCAGGAAGGAGATGCGTCCGCCCTGAATCTGAGCGGTAACTCATCATGACTTCGACGGCGCCGAGCCAACACCCACCCTGCCCGCGACCTGGGATTCTTTAGGGCCTATATCACACACCCCCGACAAGCCATGGCAACAGAATGGGTACCATGGAGAGTGCATTGAAGTGTTTCCCCACTGAATGCCCGACTTTGCCAGGAAAAAGTTTCGTGACGCAGATCACATGGAAAATCTCACGGGCCATGGATAGTCGATCCAAAGGAATCTGAGTTCAGGGCACCTGGCAGAAGGCCACGGCAGCATCGTCGCCGGACTTGAAGCGCGGCCAGCGAAGCCCGTCCGGGTCCGTGGCCTCAACCTTCCGAACCTCCGAAATTAGCCCCTCCGCGCCAGCCTCTCGGAGCGTCGCGAATGCGTCTGCCCACGATGCAGCTCGGTACTCGGTGACGAGTCGCGAGGCCCCGTCGGACAGGACGACCGCCGCCCGGACGTCGGCCAGCGGCACCACGCCCGTGATCGCATGGTGTGCGGCTTCGCCGTTGGAGGTGGCCACCCAGTAGCCGTCCACGGTGTTCCGGGTGAGTCGCTGGGCCACGACCATCCTGCGGACGGCCTCCGTGTGCTCGGGCGTCCCGGTGGCGAACCGTTCCGTCTCCGCGCGGAGTTCGGGCACCACGGTGTCCACCCGCAGGTCGGTGACTACCTGGTACCCGTCGGCCCACTCGAAGACGATCGGTGAGTCCGCGAGGACCAGGTAGTCGAAGTGGTCAGCCCCGGCCCGCAGGATCGAGACCGTGGCCGATGGCGTCCCGGGGTTGCCGAGGTCGCATCCGGGGTGGAGCGCGGCGACCTGATCGAGGGCCTGCGCCAGGCCGTCAGCCAGCGGCCGGCCGGGCTCCGCCAGCACGGCCACCAGGTGGCCGCCCAGCTGGGCGACGTACCACGGGACACCGTGTCGACAGCCGGTGTCGAGCCCGGCCGTGCTCAGGCCGTCCAGGACGACGGCGAGCGTGGGCGTGGCTGCCACCCAGTCTTCGTTGGGGTTCGCGCCGCCCGGAGCGGTGGCGATGGAGACGCGCATCTGTCAGCCCTCGTGTCGGTAGATCGGGGTCACCCTGCTGCTTTCCAGAACTTCCAGGGTCTGCGGGTCGTAACGGCAGGAGATGAGCGTGGAGAACCGCTTCGTTCGCGCCGATCGCGTGGATACCCGCGACGTAGAGGAAGGTCCCCTTGCCGTCGAGGCGAGGGAGCCGAGCAAGGTAGCCGACATCCCCGGCCAGCATCAAGGCCGTCAGTGAGTACCTGGGCCACGCCGATCCGGGGCTGACGCTGCGGGTGTACGCCCACCTGATGCCGGACAGCCGGCACCGGGCCCGGAAGGCCATGGAAGGTGTCTTCGGAGTCCAAGATCACGAGGGCTGACGGCCCACAGGCGGCCCGGGAACGCCGATGGCCCCTCACCAGTGCCAAAAGCGCAGGTGAGGGGCCATATGGCTGTTGGGGCTACTTCTTGCCCTGGTTCTTGACCGCCTCGATGGCCGCGGCGGCGGCGTCGGCGTCGAGGTAGCGGCCGCCCTTGGTGACGGGCTTGAAGTCGGCGTCGAGCTCGTACACGAGCGGGATGCCGGTCGGGATGTTCAGGCCCGCGATGTCCTCGTCGGAGATGCCGTCGAGGTGCTTGACCAGCGCGCGCAGGCTGTTGCCGTGGGCGGTGACCAGGACGGTCTTGCCGGCGGCGAGGTCCGGGACGATGGCGTCGTACCAGTACGGGAGCATCCGGTCGACGACGTCCTTCAGGCACTCGGTGCGCGGACGCAGCTCGCTCGGGATGTCCGCGTAGCGGGCGTCACCGGCCTGCGAGTACTCGGCGTCATCGGCCAGCACCGGCGGCGGGGTGTCGTACGAGCGGCGCCACAGCTGGAACTGCTCCTCGCCGAACTCGGCCAGGGTCTGGGCCTTGTCCTTGCCCTGCAGCGCACCGTAGTGTCGCTCGTTCAGGCGCCAGCTGCGGCTGACCGGGATCCAGTGGCGGTCGGCCTTGTCCAGGGCGATCTGCGAGGTGCGGATCGCGCGGCGGAGCAGCGAGGTGTGCAGCACGTCCGGGAACAGGCCCTCGGCGGCCAGGAGCTCGCCACCGCGCGCGGCCTCCTTCTCGCCCTTCTCGTTGAGGTCGACGTCGACCCAACCGGTGAACAGGTTCTTCTGGTTCCACTGGCTCTCGCCGTGGCGGAGCAGGATGAGTCGGTACGTCGTGTCAGCCATGGCCCCCAGCTTAGTGGAGGCAGGGAAAGCGCTGGTCCGGACCTACGGCAGATGTGTAATGTGTGCACCGCCTATCTGACACTTACATACGTCGGCTGACCGGACCTGCCCGTGCCGCTCGGCGGACGCCTGCCCCGGGAGCCCCCCACATGCCCGTCGCCCTGATCACCAACCCCCGGATACGAAGGCTGATACAGGAGACGGTGGGCGGGCTACCACGGCAGTTCTGGTGGCTCTGGGTGAGCACGCTGGTGAACAAGCTGGGCGCTTTCGTGCTCACCTTCCTCGCGCTCTACCTGACCACCAACCGGGGCTACTCGGCCTCCTACGCGGGCCTGGTGGCCTCCCTCTACGGCCTCGGTTCGGCGGTCGCCGCGATCGGCGCCGGCGTGCTGACCGACCGGATCGGCCGGCGCCCGACCCTGGTCGCCGCGCAGCTCGGCACCGCACTGTTCACCGCCGTGCTCGGCTTCACGGACGGCCAGGTGGCGATCGCCACGGTGGCCTTCCTGGTCGGCCTCTGCAACAACGCCACCCGGCCCGCGACCTCGGCGATCATCGCCGACATCGTCCCGGCCGAGGACCGGGTCCGCGCGTACTCGCTCAACTACTGGGCGATCAACATCGGCTTCGGCCTCTCCGCCGCCGTGGCCGGCCTGATCGCCACCCACGGCTACCTCACGCTCTTCCTGCTCGACGCGCTCTCCACCCTGGTGTGCGCGGTGGTGATCTTCATCCGGATCCCCGAGACCAAGCCGCAGGACTCGCCCCGGCACGGGAAGGGGACGGACGAGCCGGCGGTCGGCCTCGGCGCGGTGTTCCGGGACGGGCGGTTCATGGCCGTCGTCGGGCTCAACCTGCTGCTCGCCCTGATCCTCCAGCAGGGCAGCACCACCCTGGCCGTCGACATGGGCGCCGCGGGCATCAGCTCCACCGAGTACGGGCTGGTCATCGGCCTGAACGGGCTGCTGATCGTGGTGCTCCAGATCCCGCTCACCCGGTGGATGGAGGCCCGCTCCCGGACCGCCATGCTGATAGCCAGCTGCCTGATCACGGGCTGGGGCTTCGGGCTGGCGGCGCTGGCCGGGTCGTCCGCGTGGCTGTTCGCCCTCTCGGTGGCGGTCTGGACGGTCGGCGAGGTCCTGAACGCGCCGACCATCATGGGCCTGGTCGCCGAACTGGCGCCGACCCACGCACGCGGCCGCTACCAGGGCGTCTACTCGCTCTCCTGGTCGCTCGCCTCGTTCCTCGGCCCGGCGATCGGCGGTCTGCTGCTGCAGCACGCCGGCTCCGCGGTGCTCTGGATCGTGTGCGGGGTCTGCGGCACGGTCGCGGCAGCCGGGCACGTGGTGCTCGGACGGCGCACGGACGCGACGGCGGGCCTCGCCGGGGCGGTGCCGGAGGCCGCGGTGACGGAGGTGCCGGTGGTGCCGGTGGCCGAGGAGCCGGTAGCGGAGGTGACGGCGACCGAGGTGCCGGAGCCCGCCGCGGAGAAGAAGGCTCCGGCGGGCATCTGAGCGCGCCGCCCCGCGGCCGGGTCAGTCGGCCGCCGGGGCGGCCAGGTGGGCGAAGGCGGCCAGGTTGCGGGTGGACTCCCCGCGCTTGGTCCGCCACTCCCACTCGCGCCGGATCGCCGAGGCGAAGCCCAGCTCCAGCAGGGTGTTGAACGGCTCGTCGGCGTTCTCCAGCACCGTCCCGAGCAGCCGGTCCACCGCGTCCGGGGTGAGCGCCTCCAGGGGCTGGCGGCCGGCCAGGTAGACGTCGCCGAGCGGGTCGATCGCGTACGCGACGCCGTACAGCCGGGTGTTGCGCTCCAGCAGCCAGCGGTAGACGGCCTCGTGGTTCTCGTCCGGTCGGCGGATCACGAAGGCGTTCACCGACAGGGTGTGGTCGCCGACCCGCAGCGCGCAGGCGGTGCTCAGCTTGCGGGTGCCCGGGAGCGTCACCACCAGCGTGTACGGGTCGGTGGCGGCGGGCTCCCAGGCCGCTCCGGCGTCGTCCAGGGCGGTGCGCAGGAGGGTCAGGGCCTCGTCCTTGGTGCGGATTGCCATGGGGGTGACGTTACTCGGCGGTACCGGGGGCGCGCACCAGCGGTGCGTGCCCCCGGCCGCCGTAGTCGGACCGCAGTCGGACGGCGGCCGACTCGTGGTCAGGTCGTAGTCCGGCCGTGGTCAGGCCAGCCGCCGCCGGGCGGCGGCCAGGCGACCGGCCGGGCGGGCCAGGCTGCCTGCGTACACCTCGGCGGTGCCGGCCGCGGCGGTGTCCCAGCCGAAGCCGGCCGCGTGCCGGGCCGCCGCCGCGCCGCGCCGGGCGACCAGGCCCCGGTCGGTGACGTACGGCTCCAGCGCGTGCGCCCAGGCCGCCGGGTCGTGGCCGTGCACCAGCGTGCCCGTCTCGCCGTCCCGCACCGCGACCGGCAGGCCGCCGACCGAGGCCGCCACGACCGGGGTGCCGCAGGCCTGCGCCTCCAGCGCGACCAGCCCGAAGGACTCGCTGTACGAGGGCATCACCAGCGCCGTCGCCGCGTGGTACCACTGCGCGAGCTCGGCCTGGCCGACCGGCGGGTGGAACCGCACGACATCGCTGATACCCAGCTGGGCGGCGAGCTTGTGCAGGCTCTCCGGCCGGGCCAGTCCGGTGCCGGACGGACCGCCGACCACCGGCACCAGCAGGTGCTCGCGCAGCCCCGGGCGGCGCGCCAGCAGCTCGGCGACCGCCCGCAGCAGCACGTCCGGGGCCTTCAGCGGCTGGATCCGGCCCGCGAAGAGCAGCACCGCGGCGTCCTGCGGCAGGCCCAGCCGGGCCCGGGCGGCGGCCCGCTCCGACGCCCCGCCGGGGCGGAAGACGTCCAGGTTGACGCCGGGGTGGACGACGGCCAGCTGGTCCGGCCGGGCGGCGTAGTGCAGCGCCAGCTCGGCGGCCTCCTCGGTGGTGTTGGCGATCAGCCGGTCGGCCGCCTCGACCACCTGGGTCTCGCCGATCACCCGGGCCGCGGGCTCGGGCGTGTCGCCCTCGGCCAGCGCGGCGTTCTTGACCTTCGCCATGGTGTGCATGGTGTGCACCAGCGGCACCCCCCAGCGCTGCGCGGCCAGCCAGCCGACCTGCCCGGAGAGCCAGTAGTGCGAGTGCACCAGGTCGTAGTGGCCGGGGCGGTGGCCGGCCTCCGTCCGCAGCACCCCGTGGGTGAAGGCGCACAGCTGGGCGGGCAGGTCCTCCTTCAGCAGGCCCTCGTACGGGCCGGCGGTGACGTGCCGGACCAGCACGCCGGGGGCCAGCTCGACCGTGGGGGCGTCGTCCGAGCAGATCGCCCGGGTGAACACCTCGACCTCGATGTTGAGCGCGGCCAGGCGCTTGGCCAGCTCGACGATGTAGACGTTCATCCCGCCGGCGTCCCCCGTGCCGGGCTGGTGCAGCGGCGAGGTGTGGACGCTCAGCATCGCTATCCGGCGCGGGCGGCGGCGGCCCGGGACGAGCGACTGGAGCCGGCCCCGCGCGGGCGCGGCGGGCTGGGCACGGCGTACCGAACGGACGGGGTGCTGGATCACCTGGCTGAAGCCTCCTCTGTGCGGCCCGTCTCGGCGGCCCGCGCACGGGCCGCCCGCTGTCCGGTGTGCGCTGCCCCGTCCCGGGCACACATCACCACCAGACAGCCAACCACCCGGCCCGCGTCCGGCATTCCCGGTCCGGCGGACGAGATGCCGGACGGGGTGACGTCCCAGGTCACAGCGGTGCCGACGCGGACCCGACTACCCTTCCAGGCATGGCTGCCTCCTTCGACTCCGCGACCGCACCCGCCCGTGGGCGGACCGGACGGCCGGTGGGGACGGTCACCCGGGGCACCACCAACACCAATCGGCTGCGGCGGATGGACCGCTGGATCGCCCACACCCTCGGCCGCACGCTGCGCGCCGGTGGACGCCCGCCGGTGGCGGTCGACCTCGGCTACGGCGCCGCGCCGTGGACGGCCGTCGAACTGGCCGGGCGGCTGCGCACGGTGCGCCCGGACGTCCGGGTGGTCGGGATCGAGATCGAGCCGGAGCGGGTCGCGGCCGCGCTGCCGTACGCCGAACCGCCGCTGCTCACCTTCCGGCGCGGCGGCTTCGAGGTCCCGCTGGACGGCGGCGCGCCGGCCCAGCTGATCCGGGCCGCCAACGTGCTGCGGCAGTACGACGAGTCGGCGGTGGCCGGGGTCTGGGAGCGGCTCTGCGCCCGGCTGGCCCCGGACGGGCTGCTGGTGGAGGGCACCTGCGACGAGATCGGGCGGCGGCACGTCTGGGTCACGCTCGGCCCGGAGGGGCCCCGGACGGTGACCTTCGCGGCCCGGCTGGGCGGCCTCGGCCAGCCCTCCGACCTGGCGGAACGGCTGCCGAAGGCGCTGATTCACCACAACGTGCCGGGTCGGCCGGTGCACGGCTTCCTGGCCGACTTCGACCGGGCCTGGGCGGCAGCCGCGCCCTACGGGGCGTTCGGGGCGCGGCAGCGCTGGGTGGCGGCCTGCACGGCGCTGGCGGGCGACTGGCCGCTGATGGACGCGCGCGGGCGGTGGCGGCAGGGCGAGGTCACGGTGCCCTGGAGCGCGCTCGCGCCGTAGCGGGTCGCGCGGCCGGGGCCGCCGGCCCGGAACGGACCCGGGGCCCGGTGCGGGTGAGCGACTCACCGCATTCACTCGAACGAGTTATCGAATACCACTGGCGTGTTGACGCCCCATCACGTCACCATGGACGCCGCCGGACGACCCGCCCGTGCGCCGTCGCCGCCCGGCGCCACGGCGTCCACCTGCGGCCCCCGACGTCACCCTCGACCAGGGTGATCCGCGTCACCCTCGCCCGTCCCCTTTCCTTCCCCGCCAACGCGGGGATCCCAGCCGTCGTCCGAGTCAGATCACCGCACCGCCACCGGCGTGGCAAAAACCACAACAGCGCCGGTCGGCCAGAGAAATCCCCGGAGATCACGTTATGGTCGCGAGAAGTTCCCCGGCGCACGGTGCCAGGCGGGCACTGCGGACGGGCGCTGACCGTTACGCACTCGGGGAAAGGGAGGAACCACCGATGCCCGCAACGGGAGACGGGCGGGCACCTGGTGCCACGAGCCTGTCGGGCGCCCAGGCCGGCGCCCCCGTTGACCATGCCCGCAACCGCCCGTCCCCGACCGGCCCGACGCCGGCCGGCCCGGTGACGGCCGCTCCCCCGATACCGCACCCCCGACCCCAGAGCGGACACGCCCCGGCCCCCGCCACGACCCCCGCCGCCGGCAGCACCGCGCCGCTCAAACTGCTGGTGATCGAGGACGACGCCTCCGACGCCCAGCTGATCAAGGCGGCGGTCGCCGACAGCGGCACCTCGATCGAGATCCACTGGGCCCGCGGGCTGGAACAGGCCACCGAACTGCTCGCCGTGTCCCCGTCCGGCACCCGGCGCGGGCGCTCCCGCGGCAGCGATTTCAGCTGCGTGCTGCTCGACCTCGCCGCCCCCGCCGACCTGCCGCACCCGTCCGACGACTCCGACGGCCTCGAGGGCCTGCACGAACTGCTCCGCCGTGCCCCGCACACCGCGGTCGTGGTGCTCACCGACGCGGCCGGCGCCGAACTGGGCGCGGCCGCCGTCGCCGCGGGCGCCCAGGACTTCCTGATCAAGCACGCGACGGACGGCCCGCTGCTGGGCCGCGCCCTGCGCTACGCCGTCGAGCGCAAGCGCGCCGACGAGTCGCAGCGCCGCCTCGTCGAGGCCGAACTGCGCGGCCAGGAGAACGCCCGCCTCCAACGCCACCTGCTGCCCACCCCGCTGCTCGACGGCGCGGGCCTCTCCTTCACCCGGCGCTACCGCCCGGGCCGCCGCCGCGCCCTGCTCGGCGGCGACTTCTACGACGCCGTCCGCACCGACGACGGCACCGTCCACGTCGTGATCGGCGACGTCTGCGGCCACGGCCCGGACGAGGCCGCGCTCGGCGTCGCCCTCCGGATAGCGTGGCGCACCCTCGTCTTCGCGGGCCTCACCGGCGAGGCCCTGCTGACCACCCTCCAGCACGTGCTGGAACACGAGCGGCGCAGCGACGAGATCTTCGCGACGCTCTGCATGCTCGTCATCGAGCCGGACGGCGCCAGCGGCGGCCTCGACTCGCTCGGCGCCGGCGAGCCCGCCCGGCTGTACCTCGCCGGGCACCCGGCGCCGCTGCTGCTCGGCCGCGACCACCAGCCGGTCACCCTGCCCGCCGACCTCGCCGGTCCGGCGCTCGGCCTGCTGCCGTGCCACGACGGGCAGGCCGCGTGGCCCGCCCACCAGCTCGAACTCCAGCCCGGCTGGCGGTTGTTGCTCTACACCGACGGGCTGATCGAGGGCCGGGTCGGGGCCGGCTCCCGCCGCCTCGGCCAGGACGGGCTGGCCGACCTCATCGGCGACCACCAGTCCGCCGGGCTCACCCGGGGCCGGCTCGTCGACAGCGCCATCGCCGAGGTCGAGGAGCTGAACGGCGGCGCGCTGACGGACGACGTCGCGGTGCTGCTGCTGGAACGCAACCCGGTGCAGCTGATCCTCGGCTGAGCCTGCCGGGGCAGGCAACGACGAGGCCCGGGCGGGGAGTTCACCCGCCCGGGCCTCGTCGTTGCCTGATCGTCGCCCGATCGCTCGGCCTACCAGGGGCCGTACGGACCGGTGTTGCTGCGGCCGCCACGGCCGCCACCACCGGTCAGCTCCCGGATCGCCGGGCGCACGTCCACCATGTAGACGATCGACGCGACCAGCCCGGCGAGCGTCCCGATGCCGGTGAAGAAGTTCACCCCGAACAGCAGGTCCCAGCCGAAGGCGATCGCCAGGATCGCCAGCCAGAACGGCTTGGTCTTCTTGTCCGCCGCCCGGTAGGCGTCCTCACGGCGGGTGATCGCGTCGCCCAGGGCGAACAGCTTGAAGCCCAGGATGGCGACGGACAGCCACCAGATCGGGTTCAGGTAGGCCAAGTCCAGAATCTGGGCCACTCCGCCCATCACGCTCTCCTCTGTCTCTCGCCTCCGGCGCTCCGGCCACCGCCCATCCTGGCACGGTCGACCGTCCGCTCTCCTGTCAACGTCCTGCGGTCACCGGATGTGCCCCGTCCGGCGGCCCTTCCCTCACTCCGTGCGGTCGGCGGCCTTCCGGGTGCGGGCGGCCTTCTTCGGAGCGGGCCGGGTGTCGGCGGCCGGGGTACCGGTGGCCGGGGTGTCGGCGGCCGGGGTACCGGTGGCCGGGGTGTCGGTGTCGTCCTCGACCAGCTCGGCCTCGACCGGTTCGGACGCCCAGGCGGGCTCCGATTCCCCGGCCGGCCGCCCCGGCTCGGCGGGCGCGCCCGGGCGGGCCCGGTCCACCACGACCTTGCCGCGCTCGGCCAGCTCGTCGTACGTCTCCTTGGCCTTCACCGCCAGCTCGACCGCGCGGCCGACCTGCTGGAGGGCGAAGCCCTGCGCCCGCTCCTGCAAGGTCCGCAGGTCGACGGGGAGCGTCGTGACGGTCTCGGTGACCTTGGCCTGCGCCTCGGCCAGCTTCGTCTGCGCCTCCTGGAACCGGGCGGTGGCCTTCTCCTGCGCGCCCTTGCGGTCCGCGGTGAGCGCCTCCACCCGGCCCGGCACCTCGCGCAGCTTCTCGTACGCGAGATCCCCGGCGCCGGCGATGGCGTACAGCGGGGTCGGGTCGCTGAGGGTCTTCTTGATCTCGTCGGTGATCGGCATGCTTACCGGTCCTCCCGGTGGGTGTTCTGGGTGGCTGAGCCGTCGGTCGTCGGGCCGGAGGCTGGTGGAACGCCGGTGCCAGCCGCGGGCGACCGCTCGGCCACCGCGCCCCGCTGGACGGCGTTCTCCTTCAGGAAGGCGTCGTAGACCGCGAGCAACGCCTGCTTCTGCTGCTCGTTGATCAGCGGATCGGCCAGGATCGAGGCCCGCAGCTCCAGGCCCTCACCTCGCCGCTCCTCCAGGATCCCGGCCTGGACGTACAGCGTCTCCGCCGAGATCCGCAGCGCCTTCGCGATCTGCTGCAGGATCTCCGCGCTCGGCTTGCGCAACCCGCGCTCGATCTGGCTGAGGTACGGGTTCGACACGCCTGCGGCCTCCGCCAGCTGGCGCAGTGAGTACTGCGCGTTCCGGCGCTGCTCGCGGATGTACTCGCCCAGCGAGCCGACGTTCAGTGAGGCCATACCAGCAGACTGCAACATCCTGCTTGCAGATGCAAGCAGGATGCTAACAACAGCAAACGGCGGGCGGGCTCAGCCGAGGTCGGGGACGCGGACCGGCATCAGGAGCGAGAAAGTGCCCTCCCGGCCCGGCGTGCGGATCGCCAAGGGGGCGATCGGGCCGCCGAGTTCGAGCACCAGCTGCTCGGGGCGGCCGGCCCGCAGGGCGTCCAGCAGGAAGTCGCGGTTGACCGCCACCCTCAGGTCTCCGGACGCGGATTCGGGGCCGGGCTCGGCACCGGCCACCGCCAGGCGGCCGTCCGCCGTGAGGGTGAGGACGGTGACCGCGCAGTCCGCGCCGTTCGGGCCGGAGGGCAGGGTGCGGGTGGCGCCGGTCTCGACGGCGCCGCGCAGTTCGGCGGCGGACAGGTCGATCCGGTGCTCCGGTTCGAGCCGGGTCAGCACGCGGTGGTCGGGGTAGTCGAAGTCCAGGGCCGCGCCCTCGATCCGGTGGCCGCCGGTCTCGGCCCGGACCAGGCCGCCGCCGAGGGTCACCGCGACCTCGGCCGCGCCCGCGACCGCGCCGAGCAGCGCGCGCAGGGCGTCGACCAGGGCGGTGGGGACGATCGTGCCGCCGTCCGACCGGTCGGGTGCCGTGGTGGCGGGCACCTCGGCGAGCGCCATCCGGTAGCGGTCGGTGGCGACCAGGCGCAGCACCGGGCCGTCCGGTTCGAACAGCACTCCGGCGAGCGCCGGCGTTTCGGGGTCGCCGCCGACGGCGAAGCGGACCGCGTCCAGTGCGGCGGCCAGCTCCCCGGCGGGGACGGTGAAGCGGACTTCGGCGGGGGTGGTGGTCATCGGTTGCTCCCTCTGGTCGATCGTCACGCGGATCAGGGAGAGCTCGCGGCGGGCGTCGGCGAGGCCGTCCTCCAGCCGGCGCAGGTGCGCGTCGAGCACCCGCGCGGCCGCGCCGGAGCCGGGCGCCGCGCCGAGCACGGCGCGGATGCCGGCCAGCGGCAGACCGACCCGGCGCAGCCGGGCCAGCAGGCGGGCGTCGGTGAGTTGCCCGGGCCGGTACCAGCGGTAGCCCGTCTGCGGGTCGACCCACGCGGGGGTGAGCACCTCGGCGCCGTCGTAGTAGCGCAGGGTGCCGACGCCCAGGCCGCTGGCGCGGGCCAGCTCGCCGATGCTGTGCAGCTCGCTCTCCATGCCGGTGACTCTGCGGGCTCGACCAGGTCGAGGGTCAAGCCCGGCCGGCGAGGTGAGCGAGCTTCGACGGGTTGCGGACGATGCGCAGCTCGGCGATCCGGGGCCGGCCGTCGGCCCCCTCGACGAAGTCGAACACCGAGACGGCGTCGATCGCGCCGTCCTGGGTGACCAGCAGCCCCGGCTGGCCGTTGACCAGGACCGGCCGGAGCTCGGCGCCCTCGCCCAACTGGCCGAGCACCCCGAGCAGGAAGCGGGCGACGTTGTCGGCGCCGGTGACCGGGCGCAGCGCGGCGCGGACCACGCCGCCGCCGTCGGTCCAGGAGGTGACGTCGGGGGCGAGCAGGTCCAGCATCCGGTTGAGGTCGCCGCCGACGCAGGCCGCGAGGAACTCGTCGGTGGCGCGGCGGCGCAGCTCCGGCGGGGCGTCGTAGCGCGGCCGGCGGGCCCGGACGTGCGCCTTGGCCCGGCTGCCGACCTGTCGGCAGGCGGCCTCGGTGCGCTCCAGCGCCTCGGCGATCTCCCGGTAGGAGAAGCCGAAGGCCTCGTTGAGGACGAAGACGGCCCGCTCCAGCGGGGACAGGCTCTCCAGCACCACCAGCAGGGCGAACGAGACCGTCTCGGCGCGCTCGACGTCGGCGGTCGCGTCCGGCTCGGCGACCAGCGGCTCGGGCAGCCAGGGGCCGACGTAGGCCTCGCGGCGGACGGCGGCCGAGTCGAGCCGGTTGAGCGCGAGGTTGGTGACCGTCCGGGCCAGGTAGCCGCCCGGGTTGGCGACCGGGCCGGTGACCCCGCTCCAGCGCAGCCAGGTGTCCTGGACGAGGTCCTCGGCGTCGGCGACGCTGCCGAGCATCCGGTAGGCGATACCGAAGATCATCCGGCGGTGCCGCTCGAAGTCGTCGAGGGCGGGGTCGGTGAGGGTGTCGGTCACCGCTCCGACGCTACCGCACGGGCGGCGGCGGGCCGAGGCCTCGTCAGCCGCGGAACGCCTCGTACGCGGGGGCGAGCAGGGTGGCGAGGTCGCGGCCGCGCACGGTGACGCCGGAGCGGCCGAGACGGCGCAGCGAGGGCTCGTCGGGCTCCTCCTCGGGCCCGGGCAGGGCCGGGCGCAGGGTGAAGCCGCCGCCCCAGTAGGCGGCGACGTTCACGGCGCGGGCGTTCCCGGCGCGGGTGTTCCCGGCAGGGGTGTTCCCGGCAGGGGTGTTCCCGGGTTCGGCGTCCACGGCGGGGGCGTTCCCGGGTGGGACGGGGACGGAGTGGTCGGGTGTCATGCGTCCTCCTCGGCGACGGCGTCCTCACGGGTGAGCGCGACCAGTTCACGCAGCGCCTCGACCGGCAGATCGGTGAGCCAGCGCTCCCCCTCCCCCACCACCGCCGCGGCCAACGAGCGCTTGGCGGCGAGGAGTTCGTCGATCCGCTCCTCGACGGTGCCGACGCAGACCAGCCGGCGGACCTGGACGTCCCGGCGCTGGCCGATCCGGAACGCGCGGTCCGTGGCCTGCTCCTCGACCGCCGGGTTCCACCAGCGGTCCAGGTGGATCACCTGATTGGCGGCGGTCAGGTTGAGACCGGTGCCGCCGGCCCGCAGCGAGAGCAGGAACACCCGCGGCCCGTCCGGGGACTGGAAGCGCTCGACCATCTCCTCGCGGCGGGCCCGGGGGACGCCGCCGTGCAGGTAGAGCACCTCCTCGCCGAGCCGGCGGGCCAGGTACGGGCGCAGCATCGTGCCGAACTCGGCGTACTGGGTGAAGACCAGCGTCCGGTCGCCCTCGGCCAGTGCCTCCTCCAGCAGCTCCGCCAGCCGGGCCACCTTGCCCGATCGCTCACCCAACGCCGAGCCGTCGTGCAGGAGTTGGGCCGGGTGGTTGCACACCTGCTTGAGCTTGCCGATCGCGGCCAGCACGGTACCGCGCCGCTCCACGCCCCGGATCCCCTCGACCCGCTGCAGCAGGTCGGCCACCACGGCCTGGTAGAGGCCCGCCTGCTCGGCGGTGAGGCTGCACCAGACGGTCATCTCCTGCTTGGCCGGCAGCTCGGCGGCAACCGCCGGGTCGGACTTGAGCCGGCGCAGCACGAACGGGGCGGTACGGCGCTGGAGTTCGGCGGTGCGCTCGGGGCTGCGGTGCAGTTCGACCGGGATCGCGTAGCGCTCCTTGAAGCGCTCGGCCGGGCCGAGCAGCCCGGGGTTGGCGAAGTCCAGGACGGCGTGCAGTTCGGCGAGCCGGTTCTCCACCGGGGTGCCGGTCAGGGCGATCCGGTGGCGGGTGACGGGCAGCGCGCGGACGGCCCGGGACTGGGCGGTGCCGGCGTTCTTGACGTACTGCGCCTCGTCGGCGACCACCCGGCGCCAGCGGATCGCCCGCAGCGCGGCGAGGTCGCGCTGGACCAGCCCGTAGGTGGTGATGACGAGGTCCACACCCTTGACGGCCTCGGCGAGTCGGTCGGCGCCGAGGCGGCCGGAGCCGTGGTGGACGTGGCGCCGCAGCGCGGGGGCGAAGCGCTCGGCTTCGCGCTGCCAGTTGCCGACCAGGGACATCGGGCAGACCAGCAGAGTGGGGCCGGCCGCCCCCTCGGCCTGCTCGGCGGCCAGCAGGGCGAGCGTCTGGACGGTCTTGCCGAGGCCCATGTCGTCGGCCAGCACGGCCCCGAGGCCGAGCCCGGCCATCGCCCGCAGCCAGGCCAGGCCGCGCTCCTGGTAGGGGCGCAGGGTGGCCCGGAAGTCGGGCGGCAGCGCGGGGGCGGGGGCCGGGGCGGCGCGCCCGGCGAGCAGGTCGCCGAGCGGGCCGTCCGCGCGGACGGCGGTGACGGGCAGCCCGGCGACGGTCGCCTCCGGGTCGAGGGCCAGCCGCAGCAGGTCGGCGGTGGCCAGTACGCCGTCGCGCCGGTCGGCGAGGAAGGCGAGCGCGGCGGCGATCTGCTCCGGGTCGGCCTCCAGCCAGGTGCCGCGGACCCGGACCAACCCCTGTTTGGCGGCGGCGAGTTCGGCCAGTTCCTGCTCGGTGAGCGGCGCCCCCTCCGGGCCGAGCGCGGCCTGCCAGCGGAAGGCGACCACGGCGTCCCGGTCCACCTGGGAGGCGACGGCGAGCGAACCCGGCGCGGGCGGGGTGGTGGCCCGCAGGGCGAGCCCGAGCCGGGGCCGGCGGCGCCACCAGGCGGGCAGCAGCACACCGAAGCCGCCCTCGGCGAGGGCGGGCGCGGCGGTACGCAGGAAGTCCAGCGCGCCGGCCCGGTCGAGCGGCAGGGCGGCCGGGCGGGAGCGGTGCCGCAGACCGTCCAGGGCCGGCCAGCGGTGGGCGGCGCGGGCGAGCTCGGTAACCAGGACGTCGGCCGGGTCCGGCGCCTTGCGGGCCAGCGCGGCGTGGGCGGCGCCGCCTTCGTACAGGTCGGCGGCGCGGACCAGCAGGGAGGGCTCGTCGACGGCCTGGAGCAGGAACTCCAGCTGCCAGGCGTCGTCGGAGGGGCGGCCCTCGGGATCGTCCGGGTCGGGCCCGAGCGGCTCCAGCAGGCGGAAGCAGAGCCGGAGCGCGGGCGCGGTGGGCTCGGCGGCGGCGTACCAGGCGGCGAGTCGGCGGCGCAGTTCGGCGAAGCCCTCGGACCGGACGTCCGTGAGGCCGCCGTCCGGGGTGGTCAGGGCGTGCAGCCAGCGTTCGGCGGCGGCCCCCACCGCGGCGGCCGTCGTGGTGGGGGCCGGCGCGGTGTCGGCCGGCGTGGTGTCGGCCGGCGCGCCACCGGTTCGGGCGTCGCCGGTTCGGGCGCCGCCCGGGCCCAACGGGGGCGTGCCGGCCAGGGCGGCCCGGGCCTCGGCGTCCACCAGCGCGCCCAGCGCGGCGTCCAGCAGGGCCTCGCCGGTGTCGGCGCCGCCGCCCGGCCACTCCCCCAGCAGGACGGGCGGGCAGCCGTCCGCCAGTGCGGCGGCCTCCCGGCGGCCCGCCGGGGTGGGGTCGGGCCGCCAGCGGGCCTGCGGGCGGGCGTCCGCCAGGACGGGCAGCGGCAGCACCCGGCCCCGGCCGACCGTTCGCCAGGCGAGGTCGTGCACGCCGGTCAGCCAGCGCAGCGAGGGGCCCTGGACGACCTCGACGCGCCCGGTGCCGGGCAGATCGGTGCTGGTGACGGCCCAGTGCGGGTCGAAGACCTCGCCGAGCAGTTGGGCGGCCGCCCCGGTGTCGAAGAGCAGCGCGGGGACGCGCCAGGGCGCCAGGACCGCCGCGCCCCGGACCGGGGTGACCGGCAGGTCGGGCGAGGGCGCGGGCAGGGCGCCGGTGGTGGGCAGCAGCAGGGTGGCCCAGCGCTCGGGGGCCTGGCCGGCGAGCCAGCCGAGGCCGGGCCCGATGCCGCCGAGGACGGCGGCGAGTTCGCCGGCCGGGCAGGCGTAGGGGTGGGCGCGCGGGGCCGCCCGGCCGGGGCGGGGCGCGGCGGTGCCCGGATGGGCGCGGGCGTCCTCGGCCCACAGGGCCAGCCGTCCGCCCGCCCGCCAGAGCGCGTGCAGGACGAACATGCGGGAGGCCTTCCGGTCGGCGGAACCGTCCTTCGCAGCCTAACCGGGCGGTCCGACAGTGCCGCTCCGCCAAGTCTTTCGCGAAACGCCGAGGGCTGTGGTTGAAATTTGAACGAAAGCGGCCTACGCTGAAGCCAACAAGTTGAAGCCTAAACAAATGGCTTCGGACCCGAGGAGGAGCCATGGGCCTGTTCAACCGCACCAAGACCGCCACCCCCACCGCCGTCGCCGAGACCCCGACCGGCCCGGACCTCGCCCACCTGACCGGCGACTGGACCATCGACACCACGCACAGCGAGGTCGCCTTCTCGGTACGCCACGCCATGGTGACGAACGTCAAGGGCCGCTTCACCGAGTACGACGGCAAGCTGCACCTGGACGGCAACGCCCCGGGCAACTCCTCCGCCGACCTGGTGATCAAGGTCGCCAGCATCGACACCAACCAGGCCCAGCGCGACGAGCACCTGCGCACCGGCGACTTCTTCGCCGCCGACACCTACCCGGAGATCCGCTTCCGCAGCACCTCGGCCGAGCGGCTGCGCGGCGACACGTACCGGATGAGCGGCGAGCTGACCATCAAGGACACCACCCGCCCGGTGGTCCTGGACCTGGAGTACACCGGCAGCGCCACCGACGCCTACGGCGCCGAGCGGGTCGGCTTCGAGGGCAGCGCCGTCCTCGACCGCACCGAGTTCGGCCTGACCTACAACGCGGCCCTGGAGACCGGCGGCGTGCTGATCAGCGAGAAGGTCAAGCTGAGCTTCGACATCTCCGCCGTCAAGGCGGCCTGACCCGGCCGTCCACGACTGCCACCCGGGCCACCGGACCCGCCACGCGGCCCGGTCCGCCCACCCACCGCCCCTGCCGGCCCCCCGACGGCAGGGGCGGTGTCGCGTCCCCACGGTTTCCGGCGGCCCCACGGTTTCCGGCGGCCCCACGGTTTCCGGCGGCCCCGGCACCCGGCCCTCGCCCGGCCCCGGCACCTGGCCCGGTCACCCGAGCAGCGCCGCGTCCGCCGCCGGAAGCCAGCTGCCCGCCGGCCGCCGCAGCCAGCCCTCGGCCGCACCGAGCCCGGCGGCCGCGGCGCCCAGGGCGGCCAGCCCCGGATGGCGCTCGCCGGGCCGGTGCACCAGGCTGACCAGGCTCAGCGGCACCGGCTCCACCAGCGGCACGTTCACCGCCCCCGGAATCCTCGGCCCGCCGACGGTGGTCAGCATCGGATCGCCGTGCCGGGCCAGGTAGCGGGCCGTCTCGTCCACGCCCACCGGCGGCACGTACGGCGCGGCCGGCGTCAGGCCGTGCTCGCGCAGCAGGCGGACGCCGAGATCGGCCCACTCGGTGGTGGCCGGGTTCCCGGCGCAGACGTCGACGGGGTGCCCGGTCAGCTCGGCGACCCGCAGCACCGGACGGCCGGCCAGC
Organism: Kitasatospora sp. NPDC094016; assembly: GCF_040304045.1. Lineage (NCBI taxonomy): Bacteria > Bacillati > Actinomycetota > Actinomycetes > Kitasatosporales > Streptomycetaceae > Kitasatospora > Kitasatospora sp. NPDC094016. The sequence goes on along the minus strand of NZ_JBEOUK010000008.1, from coordinate 64,612 downwards.
GGGTGGGTGTCCGCCATCATCACCGAGATCCGCTCCAACCGGACCGGCCGCTGGGCGAGTTGGTCGCGCAGCGGGGCGGGCAGTCCGGCGAACCGGCCGAAGGACACGTCCAGCCGGTGGGCCAGCAGTTCGGCGGCGGCCGCGGCGAGGCCGCCGTGGAAGCGGGCCAGCAGTTCGCCCTCCGGCCAGGCGGCGCGGGCGCGTTCGAGCACCCGGTCGGCGGTGAGGTCCGGGCCGGTGACGTCACTGTTGAGGTCCAGCAGCAGCGGCCGGGCCGCGGCGCCCGTCAGGATCTCGTCGTGCAGGGCGAGGAGCCGGCGCGCCCGGGGCAGCAACCGCTGCCCGGCCGGGGTGAGTTCGACGCTGCGGGTGGTACGGGTGAACAGCGCGTCGCCGAGCAGTCCCTCCAGAGTCCGGATGTCCCGGCTGAGCGCCTGCTGGGCGATGTGCAGCCGCCCGGCGGCCCGGCCGAAGTGCAGGCTCTCGGCGGTCGCGACGAAGCCGCGGAGCAGACGGGGGTGCAGGTCGCGGGGCATGGGCGGCAGATTAACAACAGCCTGCTGTGAATGCGACGGAACAGGTGTTGGACCGCCACCGGGCACCGACGGGAGGCTGCTGGGCGTCCCCCTCACTCTCCTCTGGAGCCCGATGCCCTCGCGCGCCCTCCTCACCTCCTACCGGCGGCTGTTCGCGGCCCCCGGCACCGCCGCCTTCACCCTCGCCGGGCTGCTCGGCCGGCTCGCGCTGTCGATGAACGGCGTCTCGCTGGTCGTGCTGCTCGCCGAACGGCGCGGCTCCTACGCGCTGGCCGGCACCGTCTCGGCGGCCGGGCTGGTCACCGGCGCGATCGGGATGCCGCTGCTCGGGCGGCTGGTGGACCGGTACGGGCAGGCGCGGGTGACCGTACCGGCCGCGCTCTACAACGCCGCCCCGCTCGTCGCCCTGCTGCTCTGCCTCCGGCTCGGCGCACCCGACTGGACGCTCTACGCCTGCTGGGCGGCCGGCGCCGCCGCGCCCAACCTCGGCGGCATGGCCCGGGCCCGCTGGGCACACCTGTACCGGGCCGACCCGGCCGCCCGGCACCTGGCCAACTCCCTCGAACAGTCCCTGGACGAACTCTGCTTCATGGCAGGGCCCGTCCTCGCCATGACGCTCTGCACGGCGGTCGCCCCGGAGGCCGGGCTGCTCGCCGCCGGGGCGCTCGGCACCACCGGCGCCCTGCTGTTCGCGGCTCAGCGGCGCACCGAACCGCCGTTGCCCGCCCGCTCGGAGGGCGACCGCCACGGCTCGCCACTGCGGGTGCCCGGGCTGCGGGTGCTGCTGCTCGCCTTCCTCGCCACCGGCGTCGTCTTCGGCTCGACCGAGATCACCACCGTGGCGTACGCCGACGCGCTCGGGCACAAGGCGGCGGCGGGCGCGCTGCTGGCCCTGGTCGCGGGCGGATCCTGCCTGGCCGGGCTGCTGTTCGGGCTGCTGACGCCACGTCGGTCGACCGGGGTGCGCTTCCTGTCCGGGGCCGCGGCGATGGCCGGGGTACTACTGCTGCCGCTCGCCGCCGGACTGGGCGGGGCCGAGCTCGGCCTGCTCGGGGTCGCGCTGTTCGCGGCCGGCACGGCCACCGCGCCGACCATGGTGACCGGGATGACGCTGGTCCAGGAACTGCTGCCGGGGCGGCAGTTCAACGAGGGGATGGCAGTCGCGGTGTCCGGCATCGTGGTCGGCATCTCGGGCGGCGCGGCGCTCGCCGGCGCGGTCGCCGAGCACGCCGCCCCCGGCACCGGCTACGCGCTGCCGGCCTGCGCCGCCGCGCTCGCCCTGCTGATCGCCCTGGCCGGGCGGCGGCACCTGCGCGCCGACGGGGTCGGGACGGCACCCTCCGCCGGGGCCCCCGCGGATAACGCCGAGCGAACTGTCAGTACCTCGGTCTAGCGTTCGGGGCATGGCGGAAATCACCTATGTCCGAGGCGATGCCACCGCGCCGCAGGGCAAGGGCGTGAAGGTGATCGCGCACGTCTGCAACGACCTCGGCGGCTGGGGCAAGGGCTTCGTGCTCGCGCTGTCCAGACGCTGGCCCGAGCCCGAGGCCGCGTTCCGGCGCTGGCACCGGGAGCGGGCGGGGAACGACTTCGGGCTCGGCGCCGTACAGCTGGTGCAGGTCGAGCCGTACGTCTGGGTGGCCAACCTGGTCGGCCAGCGCGGCATCCGGACGGGGCGCTCCACCGGGGTACCGGTCCGGTACGAGGCGATCGACACCGCGCTGGCCGCGCTGGGCGACCACGCGCGGGAGCTCGGCGCCTCCGCCCACATGCCGCGGATCGGCTGCGGGCTGGCCGGCGGGCGCTGGGAGCGGGTCGAACCCCTGGTGTCCGCGCGGCTGGTGGAGCGGGGGGTGCCGGTGACGGTCTACGACGTCGGCTGAGCCGGCACCGCCCGCGCCGCGAGGCTCTGGGCGGGCCAGCTGTACACGCACTCGGGCAGCACGTACCCGCCCGGGAACACGCCCTCCTGCACCCGCGTCCGCACGCCGCCCTCGCGCTCGTAGAAGGCGATCGCGCGGAGGTTGTCGCGCAGCACCTCCAGGTACAGCTCGGCCCCGGGGTGCCGTTCGGCGACGTGGGCGCGGGCTGCGGCGAACAGCGCGCGGCCGATGCCGCCACCGGTCCGCCCGGGGCGGACGTGCAGGTTGTCGACCAGTACCCGGCCGTCCGGCTGCGGGACGAGGTAGATGAACCCGACCGTCTCCCCGACCTGTTCGGCGATCAGCAGTTCGGGCTCGGCGGCCGGATCGCCGTAGTCGACGGTCAGCCGCAGCTCCCACAGCTCGCGCCGCTGGACGGGCAGCCCGTCGCCGAGTGCGTCCGCGGGGACGATCCCGCGGTAGGCGGTGCTCCAGCTGTGGGCGTGCAGGTCGGCGACGGCCGCGGCGTCCTGCGCTGCGCCGCGCCGGATGGTGGTCTGCACGGGACTGATCATGTGACGAGCCTCCCACAGATTGGAGTTGAACATGTTCAAGCGAAGCCTCTACAGTGCTCACATCATTTTGAACGCGTTCGAAATGGTGGGGGTGGTGGATGTGGCACCGAGCGCGGAGGGGATGCCCGGTGCCGCGTCCACCGACACGGGTCGGAGCTTCGTCTCCGGTTAGGCTCGTGCTCGTGGACGACCTGGCAGCGACGAACCGAACGGACGGCACGAGCGGTGCGGCCGCGACCCCGGCCGACGCCCCGACCGAACCTGCGGCCGACCCCGCGACCGCACCCGGCACCGACAGCGGGCCCGGAACCGACAGCGGGCCCATGCCCGGCGGCCGGGCGCAGCCGAAGACCGACAAGAGCGAGCAGACCCGGGCACTGATCCTGGAGACCGCGATGCGGCTCTTCCAGGAGCGCGGCTACGAGAAGACCACCATGCGCGCGATCGCCACCGAGGCGGGCGTCTCGGTCGGCAATGCTTACTACTACTTTTCGGCGAAGGAATTCCTGATTCAGGGGTTCTACGACCGGATGACGTACGACCATGCGGCGGATGCCAGGAATCGCATGGCCAATACGCGCAATTTCGCCGAGCGCCTGGAAATCGCGCTGACCTCCTGGCTCGACACGGCCGCGCCGTACCACGAGTTCGCCGCGCAGTTCTTCCGCACGGCCGCCGACCCCACCAGCTCGTTGAGCCCGTTCTCCAACGAGTCCCACCCGGCGCGAGCGACCGCCGTGGAACTGTTCCGCGACGTGTTGCAGGGCTCGGAGCTGGCACCCAAGCTGGACGCCGAGCTGGGCGAGCTGCTGCCCGACGTGCTCTGGCTGCACCTGATGGTCGTGGTGCTCTACTGGGTCTTCGACCGGACCGAGGACACCGAACGGACGCGGGAATTCGTCCGCCGGTCCACCCCCATGGCGGCCCGGGTGATCAACCTCTCGCGTTATCGGGTATTCCGACCGATCGTCCGCGATGCCAAGGGCCTCATTCAGGACTTCATCCTGCCCACCATCGGGAAGACCGCCGTCAAGTAGCCCGAGTAGCTCTCCCGAGGAAAGCTCGGACGCGCCGGGGGCCGGACCGCAGTGGTGCGGTCCGGCCCCCGGCGTGACGGCCGCTCAGAAGCCGTCCGGGTTCCAGGGCTGCAGCGGCGTGCGCAGCAGCAGGTCGGCGGCGGCCGCCGCGCCGGGGCGCAGTTCGGTGAGCAGGCCGGCCGCGAGCAGCCGGGGCGCTGTCTCGCCGCCCAGGTAGAGCGATGCCAGCTCGGAGGCGTCCAGGGCGAGGTCGGCGTCGTCCGTGGTCCGGGTGCAGCGGCCGGTGCCGTCCGCGGCGACCTCGATCGCCCAGCGACCGGAGGCGTAGCCGAGCCGGTCCTCGACCTCCAGGACGACCCGGCCGGGCGCGCCGTACGTCCGGGCGTCGAACGCGGCCGCCACGTCCAGCACGCGTAGCCAGGTGAAGTCGGCGTTGTCCACGTACGGGGTGGCGGCGCGCGGGTCCTGGAGCAGCAGCGGCAGCGGGTCGTCCGGGCCGATGTTCTCCGCGACGACCTTGCGCACCCAGTCGACGGAGAGGACGAAGCGCCACAGCTCGGCGGCGGTCGCCCGGTCGAGGGCGAGGAAGTCGGCCACGGTCAGGGTGCAGTTCGGGTAGCTGCCGTCCCAGGTGTCGTCGACCCGGTAGGCCACCAGGCCGGTGACCGTACCGTCGGCGTCCCGGTGGACGGCCGCGAACGGCTCCTTGAACTCCTTCCCCGGCACCTTGAGTTCGCCGGTGTTCCGCTTCCACCACAGCTCGTCGCGGGCGATCGCGCCCGGCTGGGTGCGCCGCCAGCGCTCGTGCAGGTCGGGGCCCAGCTCGCGGGCCTGCGCCATGGTCACGAAGTCGATCCGCCCGCCGGGCACGGTGGGCAGGCCGTCGCGCAGGCCGCGGGTGCGGTGCAGGTCGATGTTCCAGCCGTGGCCGCGGGTGGCCGGGCCGAAGCCGTAGCGGCCGTAGATGTTGTACTCGGCGGCGATCAGGATGGCGACCGCCGAACCCCGCTCGGCGGCGGCCGCGAGGTCGCGGCGCATCAACGTGCCGAGCAGGCCGCGGCGGCGGTGGGTGGCGCTGACCGTCACGCCGGTGACGGCGTCGGCCCGGACGGTGGCCCCGCCCGGGACGGTCAGCTCGACGTCGAAGCTGCGGAAGGTGGCGATGCAGCGGTCGCCGTCGAAGCCGGCCAGCATCCGGCCCGGCTCCCACAGCAGGCGGCAGAAGTCGGCCGTGCTCTCCGCGTGCGAGCGCAGGAAGCCCAGAGCGAGCGCCCGGTCCCACGCGGCCACCTCGCTCTCGGCGATCGCGCGGATCTGGAGGCCGTTCACGATGTCGACGGCCCCGTCATCGGTTGTGTTGCCCATCGGGCCACCGTACGGGCGTCGCTCTCGGGCGGCATCCCATTTATTTCGTGCCCGATGCGAGGTGCTCCCCGGGCACCACCACCCAGTGGTTGCAGTGCAGGACGCGGTCGGCGAAGTCGACGTCCAGCTCGCCGAGCAGCCGGAAGCCGAGCGCCCGGCAGATCCCGTTGGACGGGCCGTTGGCCGTCGCCGGGAAGGCGTGCACCGGGCCCCACCGGCCGTCCCGGGCGGCCGCGTCCAGCAGCTCCCGGACGGCCGCCTTGGCGAGGCCGCGCCCCTGGAACTCGGGCAGCACCATCCAGCCGATCTCGGCCACGGCGGCGCCGTCCTCCTCGTGCGACCAGAGCGTGACGGAGCCGGCCGCCACCTCCGGCCCGGCGCCGTCCGGGACGATCACCTTGATCCACGAACGGTCCTCGGCGACCTCCACGACGTCCTTGCGCAGCCGCTCCCGCACCCGCTCCTCCGGCAGCGGCCCGCCCAGCTCGGCCATCATCACCGCGTCGCACCGCATCCGGACGTACGCCCCGACGTCCCCCGCCTCGACGTCCCGCAGCCTCATCGCGTCTCCTCCCGAGTGATCGACGCGGCCACGCTAGCGGCCGCCGCCGACAACCCGGCGCGAGCGGGCGCGCGCACAGGGCCGGGCCCTAGGGGCGGGCGTAGAAGTCGGGGGTGCCCATGATCCAGAGGCTGGCCTGTTTGACCGGCCTGCCGACGCGGGGGGCCTCGATCATCTGGTCGTCGCCGATGTAGAGGCCGACGTGGTGGATGTCGACGGCGCGGCCGGTGTCCGTCCAGAACACGAGGTCGCCGGGGCGCAGCTGGCGGTAGCTGATCGGAGTGCTCTCGGCGTACTGGTCGGCGGCGAAGTGGTTGAGCTGTTTGCCGCCCTCACGCCAGGCCATCATGGTGAGCCCGGAGCAGTCGTAGCCGGCCGGGCCTTCGCCGCCCCAGATGTAGGGCAGGCCGATCTTGGAGCGGGCGAAGGCGATGGCGGCGGCGGCGCCCTCGGCGGACCACGGGCGGCCGGCGGCGGGGGGTGCGGCCGGGGTGGCCTCGGCGGCGGCCTCGGCCGCGGCGGCCGCTTCGGCGGCGGCCTTCTCGGCGGCGGCGCGGGCGGCGGCCTCAGCCTCGCGGACGGCGATCGCCTCCAGTGCCTCGCTGCGCCGGCGTTCCAGGTCGACGGTGGTGTGCCGGGCGGCGGCCAGGTCGGTGAGCAGTTGTTCGCGGCGGCGGTCGGCGGCGGTGACCGCCTCCTGCTGGGCCGCGAGCCGGGCCTCGGCCCTGGCCCTGGCGGCACCGACCTCGGCGGCGGCCTTCTCGGCGGTCTCGGTGGCGGCGCGGGCGGCGGCGGAGGCGCGGGTCGCGGCGGCGGCGGTGGAGGTGGCGGCGTCGAGGATCTGCCGGGTGCGCTCGCTGGCGACGCCGATCACGGCGGCGCGGTCGCCGGCTTCGCGCGGGCCGTGGGCGCCGAGCAGGGCGTTGAGGGCGGAGAGTGCGGCGCCCGCGCCCTGGCGGTACGTTTCGGCGGCGAGCTGGGCGGCGTCCTCGGCGGCCGCGGTGCGGTCGGCCTCGGCGGCGGTGGCGCTCCGGGCGGCGGCGGTCTCGTCGGCTCGGGCCCGGACGAGGGCGAGCTGGGCGCCGTTGTAGGCCTCGACGGCCTGTTCGGCGCTGCGGCCGGCCCGGTCGAGTTCGGTCCGGGCGGCGGCGAGGCCGGCTTCGATGGCGGTGACGGAGGCGGCGGTGCGGTCGGCCTCGGCGCGGGCCCGGTCGATCTCCCCGGTGGTGGGGTACGGGTCCTCCGTCCGGGCGGGGCCGGCGGCCGGTTCGGGGTCCGCCGGGGCGGCCTGGGCTGCGGGGAGCAGCCCGAGCAGGGCGGTGAGGGACAACAGGAGGGTCGGCAGGAGCCTGCGCGCCACGAGACATCCCCTTCTCACGGGTCCGGAGGGGACGGCGGCGGACTGTCCGCGGCGCTCGGGCGGGGCGGCCGGGCGGAGCAGGTCCGACGAATCATCCCATCACATGACAGAACGGTCACTCGGCGATCATGTTCTCAACTCCGGCGCTTTTCACACCTCGAACGCACTCCGCCGGGCGGGTGACCATCAGATGATCTGACCGCCAGTCACCTTCAGCCAGGTGCACAGGGTATGCGAACTACCGGTGGATCCGGCGGGTGTGCGGCCGCAGGTGGGGGTGTCGCCCGGAACGGTGCTCCACCCCGGTCGGACGAACCGCGTACGTCCGATTGCGCCCCGCCCGGATCGCGCGACGGCGCTGCTGCGCCCCGAGGGACGGGCCCGCGACGCTGCCGCCCGCGCCGTACGCCCCGCCCACTGCCACCGGGGCGGCCCCGGCGGCGGCCGCCGAGCGGCGGTCCGCCAGCCGCGCCTGACGCCGGGCCAGCGCCCGGGCCGCGTGCGCGTCGAGGTGGGCGGTGGCCCGGGCCGACATCCGCTCGGCCACCCGGTGGGCGGCGGGGTGGTTCGCCGGCACCTTGTCGGGGGCACCGGCGATCAGGTCGAAAAGCCAGGTGCGGGCCCGGTCCGCACGCCGGTGCAGCAGGCGCTCACGCCGGAGCGCACGCGCCCGGCGACGCGGGCGCGTGGCGTACCGCCAGCGGGCCCACGGGCTGCTCGGGCGGGCCAGCCGGATCGCCCCGATCCAGGACAGGCCGGGGACCATGATGCCGAGCAGGCCGGTCCACATCTTGCCCTTGATCAGGGTGATCACCGAGGCCAGGGCGTTCACCGAGATCACCGTGATCAGGCCCCACCTGGTCTCCTGGCTGGGCACCACGCCGAGCGGCACGTACCCGACCAGCAGCAGGGCGGTGAACAGGATCCCGAAGATCACCGCGTCCACCGACTTGCGGCCCTGCTCGCTCCAGTACACGTCGTCCAGGTGCAGGATCAGCGCGAACTCGTCCAGCACCAGGCCGCAGCCGATGCCGAAGACCAGCCCGAACCAGTCGATCCACGGGTGCCCGCCGTACGTGGCGAACACCCCGACGCCGCCGACCAGCAGGAAGCCCAGGCCGAACACCATGTGATGGATGTGCAGGCCGCCCGGGGTGACGTTGCCGAACCACCACCGCACCTCGGCGCGGATCATCCGGACGCTGAACCGGATGCACACGAAGGAGGTGATGAAGCCGACCAGCAGCAGGAACAACGGCTGTTTGTGCGCGGCGACGATGTGCTCGCGGTAGCCGTCCAGCAGTGTGGTCATGCGTCTTACCTTCGTTCCTGGTCCTGCGTGCGGCCTGCCGTGACATGGCCCGGAGCCCAACACCGGTCCAACGCGCGGTCAGAACCCGCGGGTGCGTTTGGCCGCCCGGCGCGGCACGACCGGGTACAGCGACGGGCGCTCGCCGCCGACCGGCAGCTTCATGAACATCCGGGCGATCTCACCACCGAGGTTCACCCCGATCGCCAGCGCCATCGCGATCGCCGCCGCCCGGGAGACGGACACCAGGCCCGCACTGGCGTGGCCCTGGGCGAAGGACAGCATCCCCAGGTAGAGCGCCGAACCGGGCATCAGCGGACCGATCGCGGCGGTCACGTACGGCAGCGCGGAGCCGTTGCGGTAGCGCGCCATCAGCTGGCCGAACAGGCCGACCAGGCCGGCCGCCACCCCCGTCGCCACGATCGGGGAGATGCCCGCGTTGTACGCCAGCACGCCGTAGCTGGCCCAGCCGATGCCGCTGTTCAGGGTGACCAGCGCGAGCGAGCGGCGGTCGGTCTGCAGCAGCGTGGCGAAGGCCAGGGTCAGCAGCATCGCGGCGATCATCTGGACCGGCGGGTAGGTGACGCCCGCCAGGCTCTCGTCCGGCCGCAGCTTCGCCTCGAAGCCGACCCCCAGGTAGAGGATCAGCATCACGCCGATCACGATGCCCGCGACCAGGTAGATCACCTCCAGCAGGCGGGCCGCGGCGGTGATGTAGAAGCCGGTCAGGCCGTCCTGGACGGCGGCGACCAGCGCCCGGCCGGGCAGCAGCGCGAACAGGCCACCGGTGATCACCACCGAGCCGCGCAGGCCCCAGTCGTTGAAGGACAGGATGATCCCGGAGGCGGCGGCCGGCATCGCGGCCGCCACGAACTGGTAGAACTCCGGCAGCCGGCGCCGGGCCAGCGTGGAGGCCAGCCGGTCGCCGAGGACGGCCGCGACGAAGGCGCTGGCGAACACCAGCCAGGCCTTGTCGTCGATCCGCCCGCCGACCAGGAAGGTGGCCGCGCCGGCCAGCAGACCGGTGGTCAGCGCGAGCATCCAGCCCGGGTACGGGTGCCGGTTGCGGCGGATCAGGGCGAGCCGGCGGTAGGCGTCGTTGACCGTGACCTTCTCCGCGGTGATGTCCGCGACCAGCTCGTAGACCGCGTTCAGCCGGGTGTAGTCGGAGGTGCGGCGGCGCACCACCCGGTCGGCGGTGATCGGCGGCTCGACCAGCGAGGGCTGGTGCGAGATGCCGATCAGGGTGAAGGTCACCTGCGGCTCGCAGCGGTCCAGCCGGTAGGCGTGCGCGATGCCGAGCATCGCCGCCTCGACGTCCTCGGCGGCCTCGCCGCTGGCGAGCAGCAGCTCGCCGATGCGCAGCGTCAGGTCGAGGATGCGGGGGACGTTGCGGGTCGCGCCCGCGGAGGGGTGCAGCTCGCGGGCGGTCCGCTCGAAGGCGGGGCGCTCGGACATCGGCATGCGCAGCAGGGTGCGCATCCGGTCCGGCCAGGGCGCCTCGCCAGGGGCGCCGGCGGTCAGCTCCGGGACGACCGGGATGCCCATCGGCGGGGTGTAGCCGGCGGCCCGCCACTCCTCGGGGGTGAGGGTGTCCTCGGCGACCGATCGGCGGCGGGTGGGGCGCGCGTCCTCCGGGCCGGGTGCCTGCCCGGGCGCGGGGTGCGGCCCGAGCGCGGGGTGCGGCCCGGACCCGGCGGGCGCCCCGGGCTCGGGGGACGGCGCCCTTTCCGGCTCCGGCTCCGGGGACAGCAGGCCCCTGGTCTCCGTGATCGGCGGGACGAAGGGGACGACGGTGGCGGGCTCGACGGTCGGGGCCGGATGGCCCAGCAGGCCCTCGGTGGGCGGCGCCTCGGCGGGGTCCACCGGCCGCACCGGCGGCGTCCGCCGGGTCTGACGGACCGCCCGGCCTCCCCTCGCCCGCTTGCCTGCGCCCGGTCGGCCCCGCTTAGGCACTTCCGCTCCTTGCCGCCCCTGGTGGCCGTCGGCCACCGTTCGATCTCGGGTTACACCTTGCCTGATCGAACTGCCGGACGCACATGTACGCGGCGTACCCCGGAGGGGGCCGCGGACGCCTACCCGGCGCGGTGGCGGTCGGCGGACGCCGCGCCGGAACGGCGGGCCCGCAGCAGTTCGACCGCCACCGGGACCACCGAGACCAGCACGATGCCGACCAGGATCGCCTCGATGTTCTCCCGGACGAACGGGATCTGGCCCAGGAAGTAGCCGAGCACGGTGACGCCGGCGCCCCACAGCACGCCGCCGACGAGGTTGAAGACCACGAAGGTGCGGTAGTTCATCCTGCTCACCCCGGCGACGATCGGGGTGAAGGTGCGCACGATCGGCACGAAGCGGGCCAGCACGATCGCCTTGGGACCGTGCCGGTCGAAGAAGGCGGCGGCCTTCTCCACGTTCTCCTGCTTGAAGAGCCGGGAGTCGGCGCGGCGGAACAGGCTCGGCCCGACCTTGCGGCCGAACAGGTAGCCGACCTGGTCCCCCGCCACCGCGGCGGCCACGATCAGCGCGCAGACCAGCCAGAGCGGCTGGTGCAGGTAGGTGCCGCCGGCCACCAGCAGGCCGGTGGTGAACAGCAGCGAGTCCCCCGGCAGGAAGAAACCGATCAGCAGGCCGGACTCGGCGAAGACGATGGCCAGGATGCCGATCAGGCCGAAGGCGGAGATCAGGTTGGTCGGATCGAGCCAGGACGGGCCGAGGGCGAGGCTGGTCACGGGCGGACACTCCTGGGGGTCGAGTCTTGGCAATGGAATGGTAAAGCATTTACCAAGACTCGACAGATCCCAGGATGGTTCCCGCCCCGCCCCGGGCCGGAGCCGGAGCGGGGCGGGAGCGGCTCAGAGGCCGTAGCGCTCGATGATCTCCTCGTGCCGGGCGGCGTCCGCGCCCGCCGCCTTGGCCAGGTCGAGCCAGGCGAGCGGGTGCGGCCAGTCGCCGGTGAGCCGGTGCAGCAGCGCGTCGGCCTCGGCGGCGGAGGCCGTGGGCGGCACCCCGAAGGCGGCGTAGACGCCGGGCAGCGTGCCGTCCTCGTCGGCCGGGTCGGTGATGCGGTACTGCTCCCCGCTGTACGCCCAGACCGCGTAGCCGGCCTGCTGGAGGCTCTCGCGCAGCGCCGCCCACGGCTCGTCGCCGGGCCAGCCGCCGTCGATCCAGTACGTGGTGTAGCCCGCCGGGTCGAGCAGGGTGAGCAGCTCGAACACCGGGCGCCAGCCGTGCCGCTCCTCCTCGGGGGCGTCCTCGGCCGGCGGCGGCTCCAGCAGCGCCGGGGCGAAGACCACCACGTCGCCGTGGTTGAGCGTCAGGTCCTCGCCGAGCACCGGCAGGATCCGGGCGGTGGCCGGACCGGTGCGGACGGCGGGCAGGTCGGCGGTGGCGCCGTTGGTGCGGGTGGCCCGGACGGTGACCAGCTGCCACTCCTCGTCCACCGGCCCCTCGGGCTCGTCGAACTCGATGCCGAGGAGCGCGCCCGTGGAACGGACCGCGGCCCAGTCCCGGTTGGCGGTGGCCGCCGTGATCAGGTGCCAGAGGTCGGACTCCTGGACGGTGCGGTGGCGCTCCTCCTCCGGGGCGGCCTCGGCGGGCAGCGCGTGCTCCAGGAGCTCCTGGTACAGCCGCTGCGCGGTGGCGTGGTCGCCCAGCTCGGTGGCGGCGCCGGCGGCCAGCCGGCGGGTGTTGATCCGGCCGGCGTCCAGGGACAGGATCGCCTCGCACTGCTCCAGCACCTCGGCCCAGCGGCCCTCGGCGGCGGCCCAGCGGGCGCGTATCCAGTGCCCGTCCTCCGGGCTGTCGTCGGCCAGCCGGTCGGCGAGGCGGCGGATGCCCTCGCCGTCCCCCGCGTCGATCAGGGCGGAGCCGAGCATGCCGATCAGCACCTCGTCGGCCGGGGCGGTGTCGAGCCGGTGCCAGAGCAGGTCGGCGGCGGCCCGGGCGTGGCCGAGGCCGCCGAGCACCGCGGCCAGGTTGACGGCCAGTTCGGTGGCGCCGGCCTGCTCACCCCGGTACCGGCCCAGGGCGACGGAGAGCAGGTCGGCGCCGGTCTCGTAGGGCACTCCGACCTCGGCCAGGTGCGCCGTCAGCTCGCCGGGCGGGACGGGCAGCTCGGGCTCCGGAAGCGCCTCGGCGGCCGCCCGCAGCGCGGCGACCTCCGCGGCCACGCCGTCGGTGCGGCGCAGCTGGGCGAGCTTGCGCTCCCCCGTCGAGGCGAGGGTCAGCGCCACCGTCCGGGCGCCGCGGGCGAGGGCGAGCCGACCCGCCGCCAGCAGCAGGTCCACGCACGGGCGGTGCGAGCCGGTGCCGTCCAGGTAGCCGACCCAGCCGGCCACGGCGGCGCCCAGCTCGGCGTCGTTCTCCCAGGCGCCGGCCGCGACCAGCAGCTCGACCGTGTGCGTCCAGCCGTCCCGCAGGTCGGCGTGGCGCTCGGCGGCCTCCCGGTCGGGCAGCAGCGCCAGCGCCTCCTCCGTCCGGCCGAGCGAGGCCAGGGCGCGGGCCCGCAGCAGGCCGCCCCAGAGCCGGTCGCTCTCGTCGATCTCGTGGCCGCGGGAGCGCTCGGCCTGCTCGGCGGTGTCGAGCAGCGCGAGCACCTCCTGGTGCCGGCCGAGCCGGTGCAGGGTGCCGGCCCGGGCGTGGTGGAAGTGCAGCGAGAGCCGCTCGCCGGCCGCCTGGATCCGGGTGGCGGCGGTGTCCAGGTGGGAGAGCGCCTCGGTGTGGCGGCCGTCGTCCTCCAGCGCGTCGGAGTACTCGCGGGAGAGGCAGTCGAAGCAGGCGCGGCCGGGCTCGATCCGCTCCAGCGTCTCGCCGAGCACCGCCAGCCGCTCCGGCACGTAGCCGGGGCCGTCGACCCGGGCGTGGCAGATCGCGAAGTCCTGCACCACGCAGACGGACTGCGGGCAGCCCGCCGTCTCCTCGCGGTGCGCGAACTCCAGCAGGTCGACCGCCTCGGGCAGGGCCTGCTCGCCCTGGTGGCGCTTGTTCAGGAGGTTCTGCATCCGCCAGTGCCGCAGGTAGACCTCGACCCAGGGCAGGCCGAGCGCCCGGGAGGCGGCCAGCGCCTCCGGGTAGACGGCGTCCACCTGGTCGTTGCGGCCCTCGTTGGCGTGGCCGGGCAGCTCGTAGATGGCGTCGGCCAGCCGCCGGTGGCCGGCCTCGGCCAGCTGGCGGTGGGCGTCGTGGACCCAGGCCCAGATGTCGGTACTCATGTGGTGTCCCCCTGCGTCGTGCTGATGTGATGTCTACCGCGGACCACTGACAATCCGTCCGTCACGCCTCGTCCGGGAGGGCACCGAGGGTGTCCGGGACGCCCGGCAGGCCGGCCGGGACGGCGGCGGTCAGCGCCGAGACCGCGGTGCCGACGCCGGACAGCGCTGCGGTCAGGTCGCCGCCGGACGAGCCGGCCGGGCCCGCCGAGGCGGCGGCCATGATCACCTTGAGCGAGCGGAGCAGCCCCGCCGCCGTGGCACTGCCGGTGTGCCCGGCGCGGTAGGCGGCGAGCAGGTCCAGCACGGCCGGGCAGGACAGGTTGAGGTAGAGGCGGGCCCGGACCTCGCCGTCGGTGCGGGCGGTGAACGCCCGGGCCAGCCGCAGCGCCGCGGACGGGATCCGGGCGTCGGCCTGGTCGTCCTCGATCCGGGCCTTCAGCTCGGCCTCGCGGTCCGGCACCAGGACCAGCGGCAGGCCGGGCGGGTCGAACCGGGCCGGGACGAGCTGCTCGCCCTCGTCGGCGAGGGCGCCGGCCAGCCAGGCCGCCTCGCCGGCCGGCAGCGGACGCTCCGGGTCGCGGAACAGCTCGCGGTCGCCGTGCTCGCTGCCCAGCTCGACCAGGCGGCAGCCGCGCAGCTGGGCGTAGCGGCGCAGGAAGGGCAGGACGGCGTAGCGGTCGCCGCGGGCGATCGGCACCCGCATCGCCCGGTACAGCATCTCCTCGAAGCCGCCGCCGCTGCCGAGCGCGACGTGCACCGCGCCCCCGCCCGCGGCCCGCAGCGCGCCGGCGGTGAGGTCGCCCTGGGAGGTGGGGACGGGGACGTCGTCGGCGAGCAGGGTGAACAGCCGCTCGTCGCAGAGCGCGGCGCCGAGCAGGTCCTGGCCGTGCCGGGTGAGGATGCGGCGCCAGGCGGCGGGCCGCAGCCGGGCGGTCTCGTACAGGCCGTCGACGATGGCGTCGGTGAGGGCGCGCTGGAGTGCGCGGTAGTGGTCGTCGCGCTGGAGGTCCTCGCGGCTGGCGGTGGGGGTGAGCCGGCTGGACTCGACCACGCCGCCGATGAACCCGGCCCAGCTGGGCAGCAGGTCGCGGGCGTCCTCGGCGAGCAGCATGCCGCGCAGGTAGACGGCGAGGTCGCGGTTGTCGCTGCTGCCGTAGGTGCCGCCGTCCTGGACCCAGAGCAGGCCGATCGCGTCGGTGCCGCCCCCGGCCGCTTCCCCGGTGCCGCCCTCGGTGCCGCCCTCGGCCGGGTGGACGGGGAAGGCGGTGAGCGGCTCGAAGCGGCGGCCGAAGGCGGTGGCGAAGCGCATCCGGGCGGCGTGCTGGTCGCCCGGCACGCTGTGGCGCCAGGGCACCTCGACGTTGTTGACGGGCTGCTCGTCGTCGCCGACGTAGACCGGGATCGGCAGCAGCACGCAGTACCGGCCGAGCACGTCGCGCAGCGCGTCCTCGTCGGCGAGGTGGGCGTGTTCGGCCTTGAGGGTCAGCTCGACGACCGTGCCGGGGCGGGGCCGGGCGGGCACCGGGTCGACCTGGTACTGCTCGCCGCCCCGGCTGCGGTAGCGGTGGCCGAGGTGCGGTTCGCGGTGCGAGGTGGTGGTGACGGCGACCTCGTCGGCCACCGAGAAGGCGGAGAGGAAGCCGAGGCCGAAGGCGCCGATCAACTCCTGGTTGCCGGTGAGGTCGCGCAGCATCCGGGTGTAGCCGGTGCCGACGGTGGCGAGGTAGGCGTGGATCTCCGGCTCGGTGAGGCCGGCGCCGGTGTCCTCGATGGAGACGGTCCGCCGGGCGGCGTCGCCGCGCACCCGGATCAACGGGCGGTGGTCGCCCTCCGGGTCCTCCAGGAGTCGGCGGGTGTGCGAGTCGTGGGCGTTCTGGACAAGTTCGCGCAGCGCGACCAGCGGGGTGGAGTAGAGGTGGGTGGCGAGGACGTTCACCAGTCCGCCGAGATCGACCTCGGTCGTACGCAGATCCTCGGCGGGGGCGGGCTCGGGCGGGGCACCTTCAGACATGGGTCCCCAGTGTGCCAGTGCGACTATCCGGCCACCATTTCTTTCTTCCTGAGAAAACTCGGTCAACTTTGTGTTGACATCCCGAGGTTGTCCGATCTTGCCGTCTTGCGCGTCAACTTGTCACTCCATCAGGGGTTTTGAGGGACGGAGATGCCTTCGCCGCGACCATCGGGCAATCTCCGGATACGGCGTCACCATGACACCATCGGGGGAATTGCCACCTGTTTGGTGGAGTTCGTCCACGCTGTTGGTGAATGCTGAACGTGCGACGTCAGGCAACGGCGCCACGGAGCGGCCACTCCGGAGCGCGCCACATTTCGCACCCCCAGCTCAGGGAGACCACCGTGTCCCGTATCCGCGCAGCCGCCGCCGTCACCGCCCTCGGGGCGTTCCTCCTCGTCGGCTTCGGCGCCGCCAGCGCCCACGCCGACAACGGCGCCGGTGCCATCGACCACTCCAACAGCAGCGTCGTGAGCAACACCGGCTCCGCCAACGTCATCGGCAACGTCCACGGCAACGTGGTCGTCACCCAGCAGACGGCCACCGGCTCGGGCGCGAGCAACCAGAACAACGGCCTCGCCGCGGCCGGCAACGGCGGCAACATCGGCGCTCTGCAGGGCAACGGCAACCTCGACGCCCGGGCCTTCTTCCCGGGCGCCGTCGGCTAGGGCGCTTCTGGCCCACGGGCCGGGTGCCCGCTCCGTCAACGCGGGGCGGGCACCCGGCCGCCGTCCGTTCCGGGCAGTCCGAGGACGGCCCGGCCGAGGTGCAGCAGGCAGTCCCCGAGGTCCGGGCGGGCGCTGTGCGGGCGGTTCCGCACCCCGTCGTTGACCAGCGCGAACAGGGCGTGGACCCGGATCCGGGCCTCGACCGCGTCGTACTCGGGCCGGACCCGCCGCAGCAGGCCGACCCAGATGCGCAGGAAGTCGCGCCGGAAGTCCACCGCGACCCGGCGGTCCGGCGGGGCCAGCCGCTCCGTCTCGCTGAGCATCGCGCCCAGGTAGTCGCCGTTGCGCAGCGCGAAGCCGACGTACGCGCCCAGGCCGGCCACCAGTGCCGCCTCCGGCCCGGCGGCGGCCGCGAACGCGCCGTCCACCTCCTGCCAGAGCCGTTCGCGGCTGCGCACCAGCGAGGCGGCGAGCAACTGGGCCTTGCTGTCGAAGTGCCGGTAGACGCTGGGGCCGGAGATGCCGACGGCGGCGCCGAGTTGGTCGGTGCTGACGTTGTCGAAGCCGCGCTGGTGGAAGAGCCGGACGGCCGCCGCGAGCAGTTCCTCCCGGCGCGCCTGCGGCCTGGGCTCCGGCGTGCCGTGGGCGACAGGATCGGGGACGGGGGCACGGACGGTGGCGAGGGCGGCGTCGCCCGGGCAGGCCGCGAGGACGGCGGCGACGAGATCACGCAGCACCGCCTCGGCGCGGCGCGGCTGCGGCGCGGCCGACTGGTAGGAGAGCCCGGTGCAGGCCGAGAGCGCCGACCAGCAGAGCAACTCGGCGTCCGGCCCCGGGAGTTCCGGCCGCCCTGCGCGCAGCACGGCGGTCATCAGCGCGACGTCGGCGCGCAGTTCGCGGCGCAGCGCCGCCCGCCGGGCCGGCGGCAGCAGCCTGGCGTCGCGCTGCACCAGGGTGCCGAGCGGGCGGTGTCCGACCGCGACGGCGGCCAGCGCGGCGCCGAGGTCACGGGTGGTGCGGGCCCCGCGCAGCCCGCAGGCCAGCGCGTCCAGCCCCAGCCGGACGGCGCGGTCGAGCAGTTCGGGCTTGCCGCGGAAGTGCCGGTAGAGGGCGGGCGCGGTGATGCCGGCCCCGGCGGCGACCTCGGCCATGGAGACCTGGTGGTAGCCGCTGCGGTGGAACCGGTCGGCCGCCACGGCGAGGATCTGGGCGCGCCGCCCGGGCGGTCGTCGGACCACCATGGTGAGCCCCCCTCCCGCACTCCGGACTGCCGACCGAAGGCTAGCAAGGATTCACTTGAGGGCGCCGACCGCCGGTGACCAGCGGCCATTTCCGGAGCCGTCGACCCTGGACAGCCGAAGCTACCCGGGATTAACTTGTGAGGCCATCACCTGGCACGTTCAGCCCCCGCCGGCACCCGCAGCCGGTCACCACCGAAGGGAGCGCCGCCGTGCGCCGCACCGTGTTCGACGAGGACCACGAGGCCTTCCGGGAGACCATCCGGGACTTCATCGCCAACGAGGTCGTCCCGGTCTACGAGAGCTGGGAGGCCGACGGCCACCCGCCGCGCGACTTCTACCGGCAGCTCGGCGCGCTCGGCGTCTTCGGCATCGAGGTGCCGGAGGAGTACGGCGGCGCGGGCGAGAGCGGCTTCAAGTACCAGACGGTGATCACCGAGGAGACCGCCCGGGCGGGCGTGAGCTTCGGCTCCTCGGGCGTGCACACCGCGCTGGTCCTGCCCTACCTGCTGGAGTACGCCACCGAGGAGCAGAAGCGGCGCTGGCTGCCCGGCTTCGTCTCCGGCGACATCATGACCGCCATCGCGATGACCGAGCCGGGCGCCGGCTCCGACCTCGCGGGCATCGCCACCACCGCGAAGCTCTCCGAGGACGGCACCCACTACGTCCTGAACGGCGCCAAGACCTTCATCACCGGCGGCGTGCTGGCCGACCTCGTCCTGGTGGTCTGCCGCACCGCCCCGTACGACCCGGACAACCGCCGGGCCGGCCTGTCCATCCTCTGCGTGGACACCGCGTCCCCCGGCTACACGGTCGGCCGCAAGCTGCAGAAGATCGGCCTGCGCACCTCGGACACCGCCGAACTGGCGTTCAGCGACGTCAAGGTGCCGGTGGAGAACCTGCTCGGCGAGGAGGGCCGGGCCTTCTCCTACCTGACCCACAACCTGGTGCAGGAGCGGCTGGCGATCGCCGTCAGCGCGTACGCGTCGGCGGCCGCGGCGGTGCGGTTCGCGCTCCAGTACGTCAAGGACCGCAAGGTGTTCGGCAAGGCGGTGGCCGAGTTCCAGAACACCAAGTTCACCCTGGCCGACTGCGAGGCCCAGGTGGTGGCGCAGCAGTCGATGGTGGACCGCGCGCTGGAGCTGTACCAGCAGGGGGAGCTGACCGTCGCCGACGCGGCCGCCACGAAGCTGTTCTGCACCGAGTCGGCCTCCACCGTCATCGACAAGTGCCTTCAGCTGCACGGCGGTTACGGCTACATCCTGGAGTACCCGATCGCCCGGCTCTACACCGACAACCGGGTGTTCCGGATCTACGGCGGCACCAGCGAGGTCATGCGCAGCATCATCGCCAAGTCGCTCGGCCTGTAGGCGGGGCAGGCGGGCCCACAGCCGCGGCGGGCCGCACCCCCATGGCGGCCCGCCGCACCCGGACGGGCGCACTCGGGCGGGCGCGCGAGTGCGGCTCAGGTGGACGGGTGCGCTCAGTTGGGCGAACCGTGCTCCGCGCGCCAGGCCTCCCAGCCCGCGCTGGACGCCACCTTCGCCTCGCGCAGCGCCCGCTGGGCGAACGCGGCCGGCGCGGTCTCCAGGCTGCGCACCCAGCTGCGGCCGGCCGTGGCCAGCGCCGCGCACACCATCGCCGCCCCGGCCACGCCGAGCACGGCGCCGATACCGGTGAGCAGCGCGCCGCCGGCCAGCAGCGATCGGTTGACCTGGAACCCGCCGGAGACTGTCTCGTTCATCGCCATGCCTCCACGATGCGGGCACTCGCCGGGGGCTGCACGTCGAACGGCTCCGGGTGCGCGAGCCGGGCGCGTCCGCGAACCTGGGCACACGGCGCCGGTCCGGGCGCCCGCGGTCGGCCCGGCACGCCGGGTTCAGGAGGACGCGCGATGCCCGATCTCGAACAGCTCGCCGTGGAGCACGTCGCCCGGGCGGCCGAGAGCCCGCACGGGCGCAGCGCCCACCTGGTGCTCCACGACGGCGTCCTGCGGCAGACCGTGATCGCGCTGACCGCGGGCACCTCGCTGGACGAGCACACCCCGCCGACCGCCGGCAGCATCCAGGTGCTGCGCGGCCGGGTCTCGCTGACCATCGCCGGCCGGCGCCAGGAGCTGCCGGTCGGACGGCTGGAGCCGGTGCCCCAGGAGCGGCACGGGCTGCTGGCCCACGTCGACTCGGTGGTGCTGCTGACGGTGGTCACCGCCTAGCGCGGCAGCCGTCGCGAGCGGTCGACGGCCGGCCGTTGTCAGCGGGCGGTGGCGGGCGGTGACGGCACCGCGGGGCCGAACACGCTCGCGCCGACCAGCCGCAGCCCGCGCAGGAAGTCCCGCCCGTTCGGCGCCAGTTCGGGGGCGGCCAGCCACTGGGCGGCGTACCCGGCCAGCAGGGTCTGGTAGAAGGAGCCGCGGACGACCTCCTCCTCGGTGTCCGGCACTTCGGGCAGCCCCTGGAACAGCGCGGCGAGACCGAGCCGGCCCTCCTTCTGCGCCTCCGCGAACGCGTGCGCCAGCTCGGGCGCGTGCGCGGCCTGGGCGAGCGCCTCGAACTGGGCCGCCCAGAGCCCGCGGTGCTCGGTGAAGACGCTCCTGAGGCCGTCCCAGACCGCGACAAAGCGCTCCTCCGGGTCGTCGGACACCTGGTTGGCGGCGTACACCACCGCTCCCAGGGCCGTCCCCATCTCCCCGATCGCCTCGATCATCGCCGCGTTGAGCAGCGCGTCCTTCGAACCGAAGTGGTAGCCGATCGCGGCCAGGCTGACGCCCGAGGCGGTCGCGACGTCACGGGCGGTGGTGCGCCCGTACCCCTTCTCGTACAGGCAGCGCTTGGCGCCGGCCATCAGGTCTTCGCGGTTTCCCATGACCCGATCCTACGGAAGGACTGCACAGATGTCTTGCACGAATGTCTTGCACGAGCGATTTACACATACGTACTAGACAGATGTCTGACACGCCCGTACCGTCTTCCCCATGACCGCAACCACCGGCCGCGCAGGCCGTCGCGAATGGACCGGCCTGGCCGTCCTCCTGCTCCCGACCCTCGTCCTCGCCATGGACATGGGCGTGCTCTTCTTCGCCGTCCCCTTCATCTCCACCACGCTGGCGCCCAGCGGCACCCAGCAGCTGTGGATCATGGACGTGTACTCGTTCCTGCTCGCCGGGCTGCTCATCACCATGGGCTCGCTGGGGGACCGGATCGGCCGCCGCCGGCTGCTGATGATCGGCGCCGCCGGCTTCATCGGCGCCTCGCTGCTGGCCGCCCGGGCCGACACCGCCGGCCAGCTGATCGCCGCCCGCGCCCTGCTCGGCGTCGCCGGGGCCACCGTGATGCCCTCGACGCTCGCGCTGATCCGCAACATGTTCCACGACCCCAAGCAGCGGCAGATCGCCCTCGGCGCCTGGGGCGGCGTCCTCACCGCCGGCGCCACCCTCGGCCCGGTCGCCGGCGGCCTGCTGCTCGACCACTTCTGGTGGGGCTCCGCGTTCCTGATCGCCGTCCCGGTGATGGCCCTGGTGCTGCTCACCGCGCCCGTCCTGCTCCCCGAGTACCGCTCCACCGCCCGCACCGGCCGCTTCGACCTGCCCGGCGCCGCGCTCTCGATGGCCGCGATCCTGCCGCTGGTCTACGGCGTCAAGACCCTCGCCGTGGACGGCTGGAGCCCGCTGCCCGCCCTCGCCGTCCCGGCCGGCCTGCTGCTGGCCGCCGCGTTCGTCCGGCGCCAGCGCACCGCCGCCGACCCGCTGATCGACCTCGGCCTGTTCCGGATCCGCACCTTCAGCGGCGCGATCAGCGTCAACACCATCGCGATGTTCGCGATGATGGGCTTCTCCCTCTTCACCTCGCAGTACCTGCAGCTGGTCAAGGGCATGAGCCCGCTCACCGCCTCGCTCTGGTCGCTGGTGCCCAGCGTCGGCGTCGGCGCGGCCGTCGGCACCAGCTCGGCGCTGGCCGGCAAGGTCCGTCCGGCGGCCCTGATGGGCGGCGGGTTCCTGGTCGGAGCGGCGGGCTTCGCGATGATGACGCAGGTCGGCGCGCACTCCCCGCTGGCGCTCATCCTCGTCGCGGCGGGCGTCCTCGCCGCCGGCACCGTCGGCACCATGACCATGACCGCCGAAATGGTCGTCTCCGCCGCCCCCGCCGAGCAGGCCGGCGCCGCCTCCGCCACCTCCGAGACCGCCGTCGAACTCGGCAGCTCGCTCGGCATCGCCCTGCTCGGCGCGGCCGGCGCCGCCGTCTACCGCCACCAGCTGGACGGCGCCCTCCCGGCAGGCGTCGACGGCGAGGCCGCCCGGGCCGCCCAGGACACCCTCGGCGGCGCGGTCACCGTCGCCGGCCACCTGCCCGGCCGGATCGGCACGGACCTGCTGGAGACCGCCCGGGCCGCCTTCACCGACGGCCTGCACGTCGCCGCGGTGGTCGGCCTGGTCTTCGCCCTCGGCGCCGCCCTGCTGGCCTACCGCCTGATGCGCCACCTCCCCGCCGCCGCCCCGGCCCCCGAGGCCGCAGCCGAGGCCGTCACCGTCTGACCCACCCGGCCCGGTCCACGCGAGTCATCGAGAGCCCCCGCCCCCTCGGGCGGGGGCTCTGCGCCGTTCCCGCCGGCCCTACCGGTGCCGGTAGACCTCACGACGGTTGCCGACCGCCATGACCCAGACGATCAGCACCCCGTCCTCGACGGTGTACAGCACCCGGTAGTCCCCCACCCTCAGCCGCCACCGGGCTTGGTGCCCCTGGAGCGACTTGATGTCGAAGCCCGAGGTGTCGCCGACGTCCAGCGCCTTCTGCAACTCTGCGAGGCGGTGCAGGATGCGGACAGCGTCCGGCCTGGGCACCTTGAGAAGATCCCGTTGCGCGCCAGGACTGAACCGCGTGACATACCCCATCGCGCTCAGCCGTGGTGTTCGCGGAGCATGGCGGCCATTTCCTCCAGCGACACGGAGCCTTCGAGGCCCTCTGCCTCCGCCTCGTCCGCAAGGCGGTTCAGCCACTCGTCCTCGGCCTGCTCGGCGACTTCCCGCAGACGCTGGTACTCAGCGATGTCGATCACCACCGCCTCCTGCCGACCGCGCCTCGTGATGATCGTCGGAGTCTCGTCACGTCGGGCCCGGTCGATCACATCCGCGAGATGGCTCCGGACCTCGGCCATCGACTCGATCACTGGCTCGCTCATGACGTCAATGTAGCAGTTGTACATCTGTTACTTATCGAGTCCGGCGGGCGGGAGGGTCCACCTGGGGGTGGAGGGCGGGGCATCCACCCCCGGGGGCGTGCACCGGCGGCCCCCGGGGAGGACCGTGAAGGGGTACCTGGCCCGTCCCTCCTCTTCGCCGGGAGCCGCCGTATGCCCCTGACCACCCTGCTCTCCCTCCTCGGCATGCTCTGCTGGGTCGGCTACGAGCTGATGCTGCGCCGCCGCGAGGACTCCGCCGCCGGCACCTGGCGCGCGGACGACCGCGACCGCGGCTCGACCCGGCTGCTGCTCGCCTGCTACGCCGCCGCGGTGCTGGTCGTGGTGCTGTTCGGCCGCGCCGGGATCGGCGAACTGCCGCCCTGGGCCCGCTGGTCCGGGATCGCGCTGATCGCCGCCGGGCTGGCCCTGCGGGCCTGGGGCATGCGCACCCTGGGCCGCTACTACACCCGCACCCTGCGCACCGTGGACACCCAGCGCGTCGTCCGCAGCGGCCCGTACCGGCAGATCCGCCACCCCGGCTACGCCGGCAGTCTGCTGGTCTGGACGGGCTACGCGCTCGGCCTGGGCAGCTGGCCGGCGGCCCTGCTGGTGCCGGCGCTGCTGCTCGGCGCGTACGGCTGGCGGATCACCGCCGAGGAGCGGCTGCTGCTGGCCGCTTTCGGGCCGGAATACGCGGAATACCGGCGGACGTCGAAACGACTCGTGCCCTTCGTGTACTGAGCCGCCGCCGATCGGGCGGTGGCCGGCTGCGGCCCCGGCGACGGAACGGAAGGGGCCGGAGGGACGGGTGCTGCGCGGCGCGGTGCCGTCCGGGCCGGTCACGGGTGCGCGAGCCGGACCGGGTCGGCTGCGGCCCCCGCCGCGGGCGCTCGCGTTCCGCTCGAACGGCACCTGCTTTTTGGCCAGCGTTTCCCGGCCGGTGTATCCGTTCGCCGTCGTCGCCAGGCATACTGGCCAGCACGGGCGCTCGCCCACCCTTGACTCTAGACAAGAAGGGACCGGTGGCCAGGGATGCTGCGGAACGGTCTTGAGCCCTGGCACCTCCTGGTGGTGCTGGCGATCGTCATCCTGCTGTTCGGGTCGAAGAAGCTGCCGGAGATGGCCCGCGGCCTCGGCAAGTCGATGCGCATCCTGAAGGCGGAGACGAAGGCGCTGCGCGAGGACGAGGCCCCGGCGGCGGACGCCGCGCAGAGCGCCGGCACCGCGCAGAGCACCGCCGCCCCGCAGCCGGCCGCCACGACCCCGCCGGCCGTCACGCCGACCAACGTGACCAAGGCCACCGAGACGAAGCGGCCCGAGACGGCCGTCTGAGTCCCGCTCTCCTCCGGAAGCCCCCGGTACCGTCCGATGACGGTGCCGGGGGCTTCTGCTGCATCCGGGCTGCTCACGGCCCTCCCGACTGGCCGTCCGATCTGATCCGTTATCTCCTGGTATGCACCCACCGGAGGAACGGAGTCGCGGCATGCCCACCGACGAACCGGGCGACGAGCCGCCCACCAGACCACCCGCCGGACCACCCGCCGGACCGCCGGGCGAGCCCCCCGGCGAACCGCCTGCCGGATCGCCCGACGAGCTGGCCGACCTGCGGGCCCGGCTCAGCGCCGCCGAGGCCCACCAGGCGCAGCTCACCCGGCAGTTGGCGACCCGTCCGGACCGCCACCGGGTGCGCTCCCTCTTCGCCGTCCTGCTGATCCTGCTGGCCTGCGTGCTGACCCCGCTGAGCGCCGTCGCGGTGTGGGCGAGGTCGGAGATCGGCGACACCGACCGGTACGTCGCGACCATGGCCCCGCTGGCCAGGGACCCTGCGGTCAGGGCGGCCGTCACCAACCGGGTCACCGACGAGGTCGTGGCGCGGATCCCGGTCGACTCGCTGCTCGACACCATCGCCCCCGACGACCGGCCCAAGCTCGGCGCGCTGCTGAACGGCATCGGCCAGGCCCTCACCGACGGGCTCACCGGCTTCGTCCGCAACCAGGTCCAGCGGGTGGTGGACAGCGACGCCTTCGCCACCCTCTGGACGGACGTCAACCGGCAGGCGCACACCGCGATCGACCGGATGCTGACCGGGCAGGGCGGCGGCGCCGTCGAGGTCAGGAACGACACCGTGGTGCTCGACCTCGCCCCGGTGATCGCCCGGGTGAAGACCGCGCTGGTCGACAACGGGCTCGCGCCGGCCGCGAGGATCCCGGAGATCCACACCTCGTTCACGCTGGTGCAGTCCGACGCCATCCCCAAGGTCCGCACCGGCCTGCGGCTGCTGGACCTGGCCGGCTTCTGGATGCCGGTGCTCACGCTGGTCTGCGCGGTCGGCGGGGTGCTGCTCGCGGTCCGGCGGCGCCGGGCGGTGGTCACGGCGGCGCTGGGGATGGCCGCCGGGGCGCTGCTGCTGGGCATCGGGCTGAGCGTGTTCCGGGCCGTCTACCTGGACGGGCTCCCCGCCGGGGTGGACCAGGCGGCCGCCCAGGCGGTGTACGACGCGCTGGTGCGCTACCTGCGCTCCGCCGTCCGGGTGGTGATCGCGCTCGGCCTGGTCGTCGCGCTCGGCGCCTGGATCAGCGGCGGCGGCCGCTGGGCCCGCACCGCGCGCGGCGGCTGGCACGCGGGGCTCGGCGCGGCCCGGAGCACCGCCGAACGGGCCGGGCTGCGGCTCGGGCCGGTCGGGCGGTTCGTCCACCGCTGGAAGGCCTGGCTGGGCTGGACGGCGGTCGCGGTCGCGGCACTGGTGTTCGTGCTGTGGAGCTATCCGACGGTGCTGGTGACGCTCTGCCTGGCGCTCGCGCTGGTCGCCGTCCTGGCCCTGCTGGAACTGCTGGACGAACCCGGCCGACCGGACGGAGGAGCCCCGGCCTCCGCCTGAGGGGCGGTCGGCGGCGGCCAGTGCCGCGGCCGCCGACACGCCCCCGGACGGCGCAGCCCGGGACGCGGCCGGCCCGGCGCGGCCGCAGGCTGGACGCGATGTCCGGAAGCCAGCCACCACCACCGCAAGGCCGGGTCGACCCGCGGTCCGCGCTCTGGCTGCTGGGCGCCTGCACCGCGCTGATCCTCGCGTACTGGGCCCTCCCCCTGCGCCTGCTCGGCTACCGCCACCCCGTCCTCAGCTGGTTCGTGTTCGTCGCCGCGCTGGTCGGCCTGACCGGCCTGCTGCTGGCGAAGACCACCGCCGTGCTGCGGGGCGACGCGAAGCGCCCGGTGGTCTGGCTGACCTTCCTGATCTTCCTCGCGATGACCATCTTCGCCGCGACCTACTACGTCATGGCCGCCCGCCCGGGTGAGTTCGAGGGGCTGGTCACCCGGCTCGACGCCCTGTACTTCACCGTCGTCACCCTGGCCACCGTCGGCTACGGCGACATCACCCCGGCCGGGCAGGCGCCCCGCCTCGTGGTGATCCTCCAGCTCGGGTACACCTTCGTCTTCCTCGCCACGGCGGCGGGGACGCTGTCGCGGGCGATCCGGGCGAACGTCGAGACCCGGAGCCACCGCAAGCCGTGACGTCGTCCACAGGCTGTGGACGACGCGCCCGATCGGTCAGGATTCGAGAAGCACGCCCGCGCGGCCACACCTAGCATCGGCGCCATGGACATCACCATTCACACCAGCGTCCTCCCGCACGACGACCCGGACGCGTCCCTGGTCTTCTACCGCGACGTCCTCGGCTTCGAGGTCCGCGGCGACGTCGGGCAGGGCAGGATGCGCTGGATCACCGTCGGCCCCGCCGACCGGCCCGACACCTCCATCCTCCTGGCGCCGCCGGCCGTCGACCCCGGGGTCACCGAGGACGAGCGCCGCACCATCGCCGAGATGATGGCCAAGGGCACCTACGGCTGGATCCTGCTGGCCACCCGGGACCTCGACGACACCTTCCGGACGGTGCGGGCCGGCGGCGCCGAGGTCGTCCAGGAGCCGACCGAGCAGCCGTACGGCATGCGCGACTGCGCCTTCCGCGACCCCGCCGGCAACCTGATCCGCATCCAGGAGCTGCGCTGAGCCGTCCGGCCGCGCGCCGAACCGCCGCGCCGGCGTCGGACGGGGCCTGAGGCCCGGCGTCACCAGTCCTGGTTGTCGGCGGCCGTGGCGTGCAGGGTGATCAGCAGGGCGCCGAGGCGGGCGTTCCAGTTGGCGTAGGTGGGGCCGTCGATGGCGTGCTTCTTGGCCAGGTCGCGGATCACCTTCTGGGCGTCCTTGAGCTCCTGGGCCGCGTCGTCCGGATTGCCCTCGTTGAGGCGGGCGGAGGCGTCGTCGAGGATGCGCAGCAGCTGCGCCTGGCGGTCGTGCTCCTTGCCCCCGACCGGGGCCTGGACGACGGCCTGGCGGAAGGCGTTGAGCTGGAGGGCCGCCCCCTGGTTGCCGGGGGCGCCGGGGTTGGGGGCCGTGGGGAGGCCGGCCGGGGTGGTGGGGGCCGCGGTGGTGGGTGTCGGGGTCGCCGCGGGGGTGGACGGGCGGGCCGGGGTGCTGGGCGCGGCGGCCGGGGTGCTGGGGGCCGTGGCCGGGGTACTGGGGGCCGTGGCCGCCGGCGGCTTGGTGGTAGCGGGGGCGGCGGCGTTGCCGGCGGGCTCGTCCAGGGCGGCGACGACCAGGGCGGTGACACCGGCGAGTCCGGCCACGCCCAGTGCGCCGAGGACGAGGGGCCTGCTGCGGCGGCGGTTGCGGCCGGCGGGCGCGGGCGGGCCCTGCCGGACGGGCGCCATCAGCGAAGTGGCCGGCGGGGCCGGCGGGACGGGTGCCATCAGCGAGGTGACGGCCGGGGCCTGCGGCGGCAGCAGGGTGGTGTGCTGCTGGTTGGGGTTCACCGGCCTGACGGGCGGCAGCAGTTGGGTGGCGGCGGCGGTGGCGAGGAGTTCCGCCGTCGGGTCGCCGACCGCCAACCCGGGGATGGTGGAGAGGAGTTCCGCACGCGCCGCGACGGCGTCGGCCGGTCGGTCGCCGGGGTTCTTGGCGAGCAGGCGCAGCACGGCCGCGTCCAGCGCGGGCGGCAGGCCGGGGCGGCGGTAGGACGGCGGCAGGGGCTGCTCGCTGACGTGCTTGAAGGCGATCGCCACCGGGGTCTCGGCGGTGAACGGGGTCTCGCCGGTGAGCATTTCGGTGAGCACGCAGCCGACCGCGTAGAGATCGGTGCGGCCGTCCAGGGCCGAGGCGGTGGCCTGCTCGGGCGACAGGTAGGCGGCCGTACCGAGCACGCTCGCCGTCTGGGTCAGGTTGCTGGACGAACCGGCCCGGGCGATGCCGAAGTCGACGACCTTCACCCCGCCGTCGTCGGTGATCATGATGTTGCCGGGTTTGATGTCCCGGTGGACCAGCCCGGCCGCGTGCGCGACCGCCAGCGCCTCGCAGACCGCCGCCGCGATGCCGACGGCGCGTTCCACCGGCAGGCCCGGCTGCTGCACCAGCACGGCGGCGAGCGAACGGCCGTGGACGAGCTCCATGACGATGAACGGCGTGCCCTGGTCGACGCCCGAGTCGAAGACCATGACGATCCTCGGGTGCACCAGCATCGCCGCGTGCTGCGCCTCGCGGCTGAACCGCTCGGCGAAGCGGGGGTCGTCGGCGAGTCCCCCGTTGAGGACCTTGACGGCCACCTGGCGGCCCAGCACGTGGTCCAGCCCGCGCCAGACGGTGGCCATGCCGCCGACGCCGAGTATCTCGACGAGTTCGTAACGCCCGTTCAGCGCCCGTCCGATCACCTGGAACTCCCCTCACGTGCCGTGCCCGGTGTTCCGGACCGCCTCGTGCACCTGTGCACGATAGCCGCACCGCCGGACCGCACCGCCGGGGGCGGGGAGGCGGTCGGGGGACCGGGCAGCGGTCCCCCGGCCGCCGGCGCGGGGGTGCGACCCGCCCTGACTGCGGGAGGGCGGGCCGCACGTTCCAGGCCGACCGGGCCGGCGGCGCGTCCGGGGTGAGCGCCTGCCGGGCCGGCCGGGGCCGACCGGGCGGCCGGGCGGCACGGGGAGCCGACCGGCCACCCGGGGTCTTCGGGTGGTACTGACGAGCGGTACTGCGGGTACTGCCGGTGGTGCGGTCCGGGTGGGCGGCGAGCCCGGGGGGAGTCGCTCGCCGCCCACCCGGAGTTCCTGGGTTACCTCCGGCCCGACTGGCTGTCGTCGGAACGGTCGGTCCTGCTCGGGCGGACGTCGGGCAGGGGTGGCGCGGACGGCGGCGCCGGGACGGTCACGCCGGACCGGCCGGGCCTGGTCCCGTTGCCGCCGTCGCCCTTGTCCTGGCCGTTGCCGTTGCCGTTGTCCTTGCCCTTGTCCTTGTTCTTGCTCTTGTCCTGACCGTTGCCCCGGCCGTCCTCGGCGTTCCCGTTCCCCCTGCCCGCGCCCGCTCCGGGGCCGGGGGTGGTGCGGCCGGGGTCGTGGGGCTGCGCGGCGGCACCCGGGTGGTCGTCGCCCTCGTCGCCGAGCACCTCCGCGCAGTAGTCCGCCACCTTCTCCGCCCCGCCGGCCGCCGCGATCAGCGGGCCGAACCGCGGCTCGGTGGCCGGTGAGCGTTCGCCCCGGCCCGGCCAGTCGGCGAAGCCGTGGCAGAGGGCGACCAGTCCGGGCGCGAGCGGCCGGGCGCCGTGCCCCTCCGCGTCGCCGTCGCCGTCGGTATCGGCGGAGGGGGTGCCGGGCTTCGGGGCGGTGGACGGCCCGACCAACTGCGGGCCGCCCGAGGCGGAGCCGCCGCCGGAGGGGCGGACGGGCGGGGTGCCGGGCGCGGCACTGTCGGGCGAGGTGTCGGACGAACCGGCGGACGCATCGGCGGACGCATCGGCGGACGCGGTGCCGGGCGCACTGCCGGAGGGCCCGCCCGCGGCGGCGAGCGCGTGCTCGGGTGCGCCGGACCCTCCGCCCAGCGGGGACGGCAGGTTGCCGGTGCCGGCGGCGACCGCGACCCCGCACAGCGCGGTGGCGCCGAGCACGGCGGCAGTGGCCTTCGTGCTGAAGGCCCTAGCCAGCGCGGCGGTTGCCATCGATCGTCTCCGGACGGGTGTGGTCACTACGGGGTCGGGCGTGAGACGCGCCTCCCGGAACGCGGTCAGGGCGGCCTGCTCCCCGGCCAGTTCGTCGGCCGTCGCCGGGGCGGCGGCCGCGGCGAGGATCCGGGCGAGCGGCCCGGGACCGCCGTCCGGTCCGGTGAGCGAGGCGTCCTGCCCGGCCGGCGGGCCGCCCACGGCACCGCCGAGCAGATGCTCGGCAGCGTCACGGTCGATCCGACGGGATCGGTTGGTGCTCATCTCATGTCCTTCAGCGTCGCGGCCCGGCGGTCTGTCACACCTTGCGGAGAACTTTTTCCCGCAGGCTTTCCCGCGGGTTTCCCCGTGGGCTTCCCGGCGACCTTGCCCGCGGTTTCCTCGACGGGTTCCTCGACGGGTTCCTCGGTACGACGCCGACCGGGCCGGCCGGGCCGCCGCACGGCCGGTTCGGCCTCGCGCGCGGCGGGGATCCCCACCCCGGCCGCGAAGGACTGCTCCAGCAGCGTGGCCAGTTTCCGCAGCCCCCGGTGGGCGGCCATCCGGACGCTGCCGGCCCGCTTGCCGAGCACCCGGGCGGCGCTCTCGGCGTCCAGTTCCATGACCACCCGCAGCAGGACGGCCTCGGCCTGGTCGCGCGGCAGCCGGGAGATCAGCGCCAACGCGTCGGCGGTGCCGACGGTGGCCAGCGCGGCGCCCGCGGTGTCGTCCCCGGCGGCCAGCCCGGCCAGGTACTCGAAGGGCAGGTCGGCGACCGGGCGGCGGCGCCGGGCGCGCAGGTGGTCGAGCGCGCGGTGGCGCGCGACGGTGGCGGCCCAGCCGCGGAAGCCGTCCCCGTCACCGGAGAAGCCGCCCAGGTCGCGGGCGATCTGCAGCCAGGTCTCGGAGGCGATGTCCTCGGCGTCCTGGGCGTCCTCGGGACGGCCGCCGACCAGGACCCGCAGGTAGCGCAGCAGGCCGGGCTGGACGGTCCGGAACAGCAGCCGGAACGCCTCGTCGTCCCCGGCCTGGGCGGCCCGGACGGCCTCGGTCAGATCGGCGGGAGCGGGGGCCCGGCCCGCTGGCGGGCCGACGGAAGGGACTGGTCCGGACCGGCCGACGGGGCTGCCGGTGCCCGCTCCGGGGCGCTCTGCACTCTGCACCCGCCACATCATGGGCCATCCGGGCGAACGCGGCCCCGCGAGCCGGGAGAAGTCGCAGGTCGGAGCGATTGTCACGGCCCGCCCCATGACAGCTGTCACGCGGATCCCGCAACGGACGACACTGCTCTGACGGAGGGTCGGACGGAAACACTGGAGGCACGACGCGGGCAGCGGCCCGCGGCCACCAGCAGGGAAGGAACCCGCCGTGAACCGGACCGTCACCATCACCGCCGCGACCACCGCCGAGGCCGGCGCCACCCCGAACCCGTCGGCCTCGGGGCTCCGCCCGCTCGCCATCGACGTGGTCGCCCCGCTGGCCGGCTACTACCTGCTGCACTCGGTCTGCGACCTGAGCGTGTTCGCCGCCCTGGCGTGGAGCAGCGCCATCCCGGCCGCCCGGACCGTGCTCGGCCTGCTGCGCGAGCGCAGGCTCAACCTGTGGGCCGCGCTGATGCTGGTCGTGAACCTGGCGGGTCTGGCGCTCACCTTCGTCACCGGCGACGCCCGGCTGATGATCGCCAAGGACGGCGGGCTGAGCGGCACCGTGGCGCTGGCCATCCTGTTCTCGGCGCTGGTCGGCCGGTCGGTGATGACCCCGGTGCTGATGCCCTTCCTCACCAAGGGCAAGCACGACCGGGCCGCCGCCTGGCAGCGGCTGGTCGAGGGCCGGGCGGCCAGCTCCCGGGCCTTCCAGCGCCACGAGCGGGTGTTCGCGGGCGTCTGGGGCACCGCGCTGCTGGCCGACTGCGTCGCCCGGGTGGTCGGCGCCTTCACCCTGCCGGTGGCGACCATGGCCTGGCTGTCCACCGCGTTCGCGATCGCCGCGATCGCGGCCGGCGCGGTGCTCGGTCGGATCGCGGCCGAGCCGATGGAGAAGCTGGTCGCGGCCGAGACCGAAGCCCCGACCGCCGCCTGACCTCGCCTGCCGCCCACCTGCCGCCCGGGGGAGCACCACCGCCCCCGGACGGCGCCCGTACCGGCCGCAACGCCGGGTGTCGGCGATCCGAACGGCACGGAACCATCCGGATCTCCCGCGAGTCCTTCATAACGAGGGGGTAACGGGACCCCCGGTCGAGGAAACGGGGCCCCCATGAACCGGACGCACGCGCTGACCACCACCGAGGACCGCACCCTCGTGTGGGACGGCTGCCTGAACGTCCGCGACCTGGGCGGACTGCCCACCGCCTCCGGCCGGCCCACCGCCCGCGGGGCGATAGTCCGGGCGGACAACCTGGACCGCCTCACCGCCGAGGGCCGGGACGCCCTCCTCGACCACGGTGTCCGCACCGTGGTCGACCTGCGCAACGCCGAGGAGTACAAGCCGCTCCTCCCGCTCCCCGAGGGCGTCGAGCTGATCCGCGTCCCGCTGGACGAACTCGCCGGCCCCGCCTGGTGGGAGGCCTACGGCCGGCTGGACGGCACCCCGCTCGTGCTCCGCCCCTACCTGGACCACTGCCCGCACGCCGCCGCCGCGCTGATCGCCGCCATCGCCGGGGCCCGACCCGGCGGCCTGGTCGTGCACTGCGGCGCCGGCCGCGACCGCACCGGCCTGGCGGCCCTGCTGCTGCTCGCCCTGGCCGGCGTCGAACGGGCCGCGATCGTCGAGGACTACCAGCTCAGCGGCCCCAACGTCCGCCCGCTGTACGGGATGCTGGGCCTGCCGGACCAGTACCACCGGATCGACGCGGTGCTCGCCGAGGCCGGCACCACCGCCGAAGCCGCCCTGGCGGACGCACTGGAGGGCCTCGACCCGGCGGGCTACCTGCTCGCCGCCGGGGCCACCCCCGCCGAGGTCGCCGCCGTCCGGGCCCGGCTGCTGCCCGCCGCGTAGCGGCCACCGGCCGGGCCGGCACCCGCAACTCGACCACCCGGGGCTCGATTTCGCGAGACAGCCCGGCCCCGGGCAGGGCCAGGGCCCGCGGCCCGCCCGTCGGAGGCCTCCGTTCCGCAGGGTCACCGAGGACTGCTCGCACATATCGTCAACCGACGGTTGACGACCCAGGATCGACAACCTACGGTTGACGCATGGAGAATCCCGTCGTTCCCAACACCACTCCG
Source organism: Kitasatospora sp. NPDC094016 (assembly GCF_040304045.1). Classification (NCBI taxonomy): domain Bacteria; kingdom Bacillati; phylum Actinomycetota; class Actinomycetes; order Kitasatosporales; family Streptomycetaceae; genus Kitasatospora; species Kitasatospora sp. NPDC094016. The sequence continues at coordinate 31,534 of NZ_JBEOUK010000008.1, read as the reverse complement.
CTGCGCCTCGACGACCTGATCGCCGCGATCAAGAAGGTCCACCCCGACGCGCTCGACCAGTTGTCCGACGCGGTCATCGCCGCCGACCACCTCGGCGACCTCGCCGACCACCTGATCGGCCACTTCGTCGACCAGGCCCGGCGCTCCGGCGCCTCCTGGACCGACATCGGCCGCAGCATGGGCGTCAGCAAGCAGGCCGCCCAGAAGCGGTTCGTCCCCAAGGACCCGGGCACCCCCGCCGACCTCGACCCCAGCCAGGGCTTCGCCCGGTTCACCGACCGGGCCCGGAACGTCGTGATGGCCTCGCAGGAGGAGGCCAGGGCGGCCGGCAACGCCGAGATCACCGCCGAACACCTCCTGCTCGGCCTGCTCGCCGAACCGGAGGGCATCGGGCTCAAGGCGCTCGCCGCCCAGGGCGTCACCCCGGAGGCCGTCCGGGAGGCGACCGCCGCCGTCCTGCCGGCCGCCGCCGAGCAGGTGCCCGCGCTGATCCCGTACGACGCGCAGGGCAAGAAGGCGCTGGAACTGACCTTCCGTGAGGCGCTGAAGCTCGGGCACAACTTCGTCGGTACCGAGCACATCCTGCTCGCCCTGCTGGAGCTGGAGAACGGCTCGGGCGTGCTCGCCGGACTCGGCGTCGAGAAGTCCGAGGCGGAGACCTTCGCCTCCGAGGCCGTCAAGGCCGTCATCGCCGCCCGGAACGCCGAGCAGGCGTGAGACGGGGCCCGGCCCCGGGCGGAACTCCCGTCCGGGGCCGGCCGGTTGGACCGGGGCTGGATTCAGAAGCCGGAGACGGGCGTGGTGACGATCCGCACCCGGCCGTCGACGGCCGCCTCCAGAGCCGCCCGCAGCCGGAGCGAGCGGGCCGGGCCCAGGAGTTCCAGCGCCTCCTCGACGGTGGCCCACTGGTGCCGGTCCAGTTCACCGGCCGGGACGGTCACGGGGGTGCCGTCCGGGACGGTGCCGAAGTCGAACATCAAGTGCTGCGCCGGGTGGTCGAGTTCGGCCGAGGGGTGGGTCCAGGAGACGGCCAGCAGCTCCCCGGTCGCCCGGACGATGCCGGTCTCCTCCAGCAGCTCCCGCGAGGCGCACTCCACCGGGCCCTCACCGAGGTCGATCGTGCCGCCCGGGAACTGCCAGTACTCGCGGTACCCGGCCTTCACGATCAGGATCCGACCGGACTCGTCCCGCAGCAGGCAGCCCGCCGCCGCGTAGATCCTGGGCAGGGACGCCAACCATTCCTCGCGGGACTTCAAGGGCTCAGCCGTCACTGCGATCCTCCTGGGGCACGGTGGTTCTGCACCGCCCACTCTGCCACCGACCCGCCCCGGGCCGTCAGTTCAGCGCCGGGCGGCGAGGTGCTCGACCAGGCGGTCGAAGCTGGAGTCGAGACCGGCCCGGGCCTCCGGACCGCAGTACATCGCCGGCACCTCGGTCTGGTGCAGGACCACCTCGGTGCGGCCGTCGCCGAGGTCCTTGAAGGTCATCGTGGAGCGCAGGCCCACGCTCTCCTCGACCAGGGCGATCAGCTCGCCCGGGTGGATCCCGGTGATCTCGGCGCGCATCGGGTACTCGTCGCCGGTCGCGTCGATGATCATGGTGCTGTCGTAGCGCCCGCCCACCCGAGGCTCGATGGTGACGGTGTCCAGCTCGACGTGGGTGCCGACCGGGCCCCAGAAGCGGACGAACTGCTCGGGCTCGACGTAGGCGCGGAACACGGCGTCCGGGGCGGCCGGCAGCTCGCGGGTGATGGTCAGCTCGCCCAGGTTCTCGGTCATGGTGTCGTCCTTCGTGATCGCGGCGCCACGGTGGCGCTTTCACAGGAGTAGACCGAGGGCGCGACCGAAACTCATCGCTCCACGCGGAAGTTCTTCCGAGAGGTTCCGCCGGAGCCGATGAGCCCGAGCCGCCGGGCCGGTCCAAGCAGCATGGACACCACGCCGAAGCCCCCGACCGCCCCCGCCCTGACCTGTGACCTGGGCGCGCTGACCGCGCCCGACCTGGCCGTCGTCGACGCCCTCGCCCGGCTGCGGCTCGCCGCCGCGCGGCACGGGGTGGACGTGGTGCTGCTGAACACGAGCGGCCCGCTGCGGGAACTGCTCGCGTTCAGCGGGCTCGCGGCCCAGCTGCCGGGGGGCGTGGACCCCCTCGGCCTCCGGCGGCCCGGACAGGACCTACTCGGCGGCCAGCCGGGGCGGGAGGCCGAACAGCGGGAAGAGCACGTCGGTGTCCAGGAAGCTGGTGAACCCGGTGATCCGGCCCGCTGACACCTCCAGCACGATCAGCGCCCACGGCTCGTACCCGCCCGCCGGGCTCGGCCGGTACTGGGCGAAGGCCGGAGCGCCGTTGGCCGTCACCGGGACCAGCCGGGAGCCGCGGCAGCCGTGGCCCGGGCCGAGCATCCAGGCCCGGATCTCGCCCCGCCCCCGCAGCCACATCGCGTACGGCGGCATGTTGAGCGTGACGTCCTCGTGCAGCAGCGCGGCGAGGCCGTCCATGTCGTACGCCTCGAAGGCGCGGACGTAGCGGTCCAGCAGCGCGCGGTGGTCGGCGTCCAGCGCGGGGGCCGGGCGGGCGGCCGCGCCGTCCCCGGCGAGCACCGCGCGCGCCCGCTGCAGCGCGCTGTTCACCGAGGCCACCGTCACGCCGAGCAGTTCGGCCACCTCGGCGGCCTTCCAGCCGAGCACCTCGCGCAGGATCAGCACGGCCCGCTGCCGGGGCGCGAGGCGCTGCAGCACGGCGACGAAGGCCAGCTTCACCGACTCGCGCCGGGCCGCCACCTCGGCCGGGTCACCCGTCTCGGGCAGCACCCGGCCGTCCGGCGCGGGGCCGATCCACGTCACCTCGGGCAGTCGGGTGCCGCTCGCGGTGGCCACCGTCACCGGGCCGGCCAGGTCCATCGGGCGGGCCCGGCTGTTGCGGCCGTTCAGCGCGTCCAGGCACACGTTGGTGGCGATCCGGTACAGCCAGGAGCGCAGCGCGGCGCGGCCCTCGAAGCCGCGGTGGCCGCGCCAGGCGCGGACCATCGTCTCCTGCACCGCGTCCTCGGCCTCGAAGACCGAGCCGAGCATCCGGTAGCAGTAGCCCGTCAGCTCCGTCCGGTACCGCTCCAACTGGAGCTCGACCGGCTCCTCCGTGATCAGGTCGGCCATGGTGCGCCCCCGTCGTCCCGCCCCGTGCTGGTGAACGGCACGAAGGTACTCCAGCCCACCGACAACGCCCCGGCGCGGCCCCGCACCGACCGCGAACCACTCCGGACCTCGCCCCCGAGCACGCGGCGGGGGCGGGCGCCGGAACGCGGCGCCCGCCCCCGGACCCGGGGCCGCTCAGTGGGCGGAGTGCTTCTCCGCGCCGCGGTGCCGGTGGCCCTTGAGCTCGGCGTGCATCGACGGGGCGGCGTGCCCCGCCGAGGCCGCCTGGTCGCGGCCGCCGTGCCGGAAGGCGTCGGGCGCGGCGTACCCGGCGGTGGCGGAGGACATGGCGTCGGCGCTCAGCACCGGCACCAGCCGGGTGGGCGCGGTCGCCATGCCGCGGCGCTCCAGCAGTTCCTGGGTGCCACGGCGGAGCTGGGCAGTGCTGCCCGGTGTTCGCCTGGTCATCGTCGGCCTCCCTTCGGCGGTCACCGGCGGGACGGATGTCGACCGGAGGGGCCGGGGCCGCGCGGGCGTCATGTCCGGATTTTATCCGGGTTTCACCCGGATGCCACCGGAAACGGGCCACGCCCGGACCGGCCCGATCCGCGGGACGCGCCCCGCGCCGGGCCTCAGCCCATGACCTCGTGGACGAAGCACCAGCGCCAGTCCTCGCCCCGCTCGTACGAGCGGATCACCGGATGCGAGGTGTCGTGGAAGTGCGCGGTGGCGTGCCGCTGCGGCGAGAAGTCGCAGCAGCCGATGTGGCCGCAGTCCAGGCAGATCCGCAGGTGCACCCAGTCCCGGCGCCCCTGGGCCAGGCAGTCGGCGCAGCCGTCGGCCGGTGGGAGGGGCGCGATGTCCTGGGGGGCCGCGGCGAGGTCTTCGCAGGCACTCATGCCCGCAGGGTAGTGACGGCCCGGCCGGCCCCGGCCTCAAGACACGCCGCGCGCCCGGTCGGCCTTCCCGGCGCCAGGGTGGTCCTGCCGCACCCGGGAACGCGGGTCCCGGGAGGGCCGCACCGGGGACGCGCACGGCCCTGGGCGAACCCCCGCCCGCCCGCACACAGTTGTCGTCGTCAGCCCCACCACCCTCCCAGGCCCAGGAGCCACCGATGCGCTACCCCGCCCTCGCCGCCCGCACCGCCGTCGTCACCGGAGCCGCCAGCGGCATGGGCGCGGCCACCGCCCGCCTGCTCGCCGCCCACGGCGCCCGGGTCGCCCTGCTCGCCCGCCGCACCGACCGGCTCGACACCCTCGCGGCCGAGCTCACCGCCGCCGGCGGCCAGGCCCTCGCCGTCACCGCCGACATCACCGACCAGGCCTCCGTCGGCGCCGCCGCCGAGGCCGTCCACGACGCCTACGGCCGGGTCGACCTGGTGGTCAACAGCGCCGGCGTGATGCTGCCCAACCCCCTCACCGACGGCCGGACCGACGAGTGGACCCGCATGGTCGACACCAACCTCACCGGCGCCCTGCGGATCATCCACGCCTTCGCCGACGACCTCACCGCGGCCGCCGCCGACGGCCGGGCCGCCGACCTGGTCAACGTCTCCTCCATCGCCTCGCGCGTCGTCTTCCCCAACTACGCCGTGTACAGCGCCACCAAGGCCGCGCTCACCCAGCTGTCCGCCGCCCTGCGCTCCGAACTCAGCCCCCGCGACGTCCGGGTCAGCTCCATCGAGCCCGGCCTGACCGACACCGAACTCGGCGGCCACATCGACAACCCCGCCCTGCGCGAACAGCTCGGCGGCATGTTCGCGGCCATCCCCGCACTCACCGCGGACGACCTCGCCGACCTGATCGCCTACACCGTCAGCCGCCCCCGGCACGTCAACCTGAGCCACACGGTCGTCGTGCCGACCCGGCAGGCGTAGGGCCGCAGGGCCGGTCCCCGGACTCCCCCGATCCGGGCCGGCTTCCGGGCTCCGGCTCCACCATCAGGGGAGGCATGGGAGCATGCCACCCGTGGCGATCGTGACGGGGAGAACGAACGGCGACACCGGCGGTGGCGACACCGCCGGCACGCCCGCACCGGCGGACACCGGCATACCGGCGAGCGCCGGAGCCGGCCGGGGCCCGGCCCGGGCGGTGTCCGAACCCGGCCGGATCCGGCAGCCCGTCGCCCTGATCCGGCTGCTCACCGGGCTCATCGCCATCGCCCTCACCCTGCTGCTCGCCGACTACGCCCGGGCCACCACCGGGGGCATCGCCGCCGACGTCGCCGAGGCCGCCGAACTGGTGCCCCGGCCGCTCGCCGGCCTCGCCGGCGGCCTCACCACCGCCGCCGTGCTGCTGGTGCCCGTCGTCCTCGCCGCCCGCCGCCTCCTCGGCCCCGACCGGCGACGCGCCCTCCAACAGGTCTCCGACGGTCTGCTCGCCGCCGTCCTCGCCTACGGCGCCACCCTGCTCCTCGACCTGTGGGCCGACGGCGTCGCCCCCGTCTCCCTGCTCGCCGCCCTCACCCAGGCCCTGCCGGGCGGCGTCCTCGGCCACACCGAACCCGTCTACGGCTACCTCGCGCCCGTCCTCGCCTTCATGACCGCCTCCGGCAACCGCGAACACCGGGCCCCCTGGGCCGTCCTCGCCCTCTCCGGCCTCGCCGGACTCGCCGGCGGGTACGCCACCCCCACCGCCCTGCTGCTCGGCCTGCTCATCGGCTGGACCGGCGCCCACGGCACCCTCTACGCCGTCGGCACCCCCGACCCGCTGCCCAGGCCCGGCGAGATCCTCCGGGCCCTGCGCGAGAGCGGCCTGCGCCCCGCCGAGGCCCACCCCGCCGGTCCCGACCGCTACCTGGTCCGGCAAGCCGACGACCGGCCCGACCTCGACGTCCAGCTCCTCGACCGGCAGGCCGTCACCGCCGCCGCCGTCCAGCGCGCCTGGCGCCGTCTGCGGCTGCGCACCGCCCCCCACCCCCGGGCCCTGCGCTCCCCCCGCGCAGGCCTCGAACACGAGGCGCTCGTCACCTACGCCGCCCTCGCCGCCGGCGTCCGCACCCGCCGCATCGCCGCCACCGCCGGCCTCGGCCAGGACACCGCCCTCATCGCCTACGAACACCTCCCCGGCCGCACCCTCGACCGGCTCCCCGACGACGAGATCACCGACGACCTGCTGGCCGACGCCTGGCGCCAGCTCGCCCGCCTCCAGCGCCGGGAGATCGCCCACCGGGCGCTCGTCCCGTCCTCCCTGCTGGTGGACGCGACCGGCGCGGTGCACCTGGTCGACTTCGCCGACGGCGACATCGCGGCCAGCGAACTCGTGCTGCGCTGCGACATCGCCCAGTTGCTCACCACCCTCGCCCTGCGGGCTGGCGCCGCCCGCTCCGTCCGCACCGCCGTCACCGTCCTCGGCGCCGACACCGTCGAGGCCGCCCTCCCCCTCCTCCAGCCGATCGCCCTCGCCCGCACCACCCGCCACGCCCTCAAGCGGACCGCCCGACCGACCTCCCCCGCCCGCACGGACGGCCCGGCAGGCCCCGGGCCCGACGAGGCCGCCGCCGGCGGGGGCGGGCTGCTGGAGGAGATCCGGGCGGAGGTGCTGCGGACCAGGCCGCAGGCGGAGGTGCGGCCGGTGCGGTTGGAGCGGCTGCGGCCGCGGACCCTGCTCGCGGTGGTGGGCGGGGTGGTGGCCGGGTGGCTGCTGATCCCCCAGCTGTTCGCGGCCGAGGACAACCCGATCTCGGCGGTGGCCGACGCCGATCCCGCGTGGCTGGCGCTGGCGCTGCTGGCGGCGGCGCTGAGCCACGTGACGGCGGCGATGGGGTTCGTCGGGTTCGTGCCGGAGCGGCTGGACTTCCGCAACGCGGTGCTGGCGCAGCTGGCCGGGGCGTTCGTGAAACTGGTGTCGCCCGGGGGTGTCGGCGGGATCGCGCTGAACACCCGGCTGTTGCAGCGGGCCGGGATCCCGACCGCGCAGGCGCTGTCCAGCGTCGGGGTGGGGCAGTTGATCGGCCTGGTGCTGCACCTGCTCCAGCTGGGCGCCTTCGTCTACCTGCTGGACCTGCAACCGGGCGGTTCGGAGCTGGACGCGCTGCCCGCCGTGGTGGGCGGGCTGGCGGGGGCGGCGGCGCTGCTGGCGGTGGTGTCGGCGGTGCCGCCGGCCCGGCGCTGGCTGGCCGCGCGGCTGCGGCCGCTGACCACCGAGGTGCTGCCGCGGCTGCTGGACCTGCTGCGCAGCCCGGCCCGGCTGGCGGTGGGCCTGACCGGGCAGCTGCTGGTGTCGATCTGCCTGATCGGCTGCCTGTACTGCTGCACCCGGGCGATCGGCCGGGAGCCGTCCTTCGCCTCGGTGGCGGTGGTGTTCCTGGTGGGCAACGCGGCGGGCAACGTGGCACCCACCCCGGGCGGGGCCGGCGCGGTGGACGGGGCGCTGATCGCGCTGCTGCAGCAGACCGCGTCGATGGAGAAGGGCGGCGCGCTGGCGGCGGTGGCGATGTACCGCCTGCTGACGCTGATCCTGCCGGTGCTGCCGGGCTGGGCGGCGATGACCTGGCTGCAGCGCCGCCGGGCGCTGTAGGGCCCCGCACGGCGCACGCACACCGGACGGCGCCCCGGACCGGGCCCGGCCGCGGTTACTCGCGGTACTCGTCCTCGTCGAGCTGGACGACGCGGCTCTGCTCGGCGGCGTCGGCGACATCGGTGGCCGGGTCGGCTCCGACGGCCCGGCGTTCGGCCACCTCGTCGTACTCGTCGCCCTCGGGGGCCTCGTCGTCGGATTCGACGGTCTCGACGGCCTCGTCGATCAGGTAGTCCTCGTGATTCTGCGGCATGGCGTCCGTCCTCACTGTTCGGAGGCGCTGTCCGGAGGCTCCCACGGGCGCGGGGGCGGTACTGGCAGTATCCGTCGCCGGACGGCCGGGCGCGATCGCGCCGCGGCGGCCCCGCGGCGCCCGGGCCGCCGGCCGGCACGGAACGCGCCGCAGGCCACCGGGGGTACGATCGGTGCCGTACCAAGGGCTTACCCACACCCACCCGGTGGCCCCGAGGCCCTTACGAACGACGGGGAAATCATGTCCGGCTCGCACTACTTCACCGGTGCACCCGAGGTCGCCAGCGAGCGCCGGCCGATCACGGTCTCCCTGCCGGACCTCACCCTCGAACTGACCACCGACACCGGAGTGTTCTCGCGCGGCCGGCTCGACCCGGGCACCCGGATCCTGCTGGAGCACGCCCCGCAGCCGCGGGTGCGCGGCCCGATCCTGGACGTCGGCTGCGGCTACGGCCCGATCGCGCTCACCTGGGCGAGCCGGCGCAGGCGGCTGCCGGTCTGGGCGGTGGACGTGAACGAGCGCGCGCTGGAACTGGTGCGGCTGAACGCCGAGGCACTGCGGCTGGGCAACGTCCAGGCCGCGCTGCCCGAGGACGTCCCGCAGGACGTGCGGTTCGCCACCATCTACTCCAACCCGCCGATCCGGATCGGCAAGGCCGCGCTGCGCCGGCTGCTCACGCACTGGCTCGGCCGGCTGACCCCGGACGGCTCGGCGTTCCTGGTGGTGCAGAAGCACCTGGGCTCGGACTCGCTGCAGAAGTGGCTGAACGAGCAGGGCTACCCGACCACCCGGGTCGCGTCGGTCAACGGGTTCCGGATTCTGGAAGCACGACCCCGCCCGGAGCCGGGCGAGGGCACGGAGAGTGGACGGGGAACGTCGTCGTGAAGCAGTTGCGCGGGACCGAACTGAAGCGACTGCACCGCTCGTGGCGGCGCAGCAACGAGTTCCGGCTCGCGATGATCCTGGAGAACCTGCAGTCGCCGTTCAACGTCGGCTCGGTGGTCCGGACCGGGGCCGCGATGGGCGCCGAGAAGCTGTACCTGGCCGGGGAGACCCCGTCGGTGCGCTCCTCGGGCGCGCAGAAGGCCGCGATGGGCACCGACAAGTACCTGAAGGTGGAGCACTTCCCGACGATCGCGGAGGCGGTCGCGGCGGCGAAGGCGGACGGCTTCAAGGTGGTCGGCCTGGAGCTGGCGGACGAGGCGGTGCCGATGTTCGCCGCCGAATTGACCCCGGCGGTGGCCTTCGTGCTGGGGCACGAGGACCGCGGGATCACCCCCGACGCGCTGGCGCTCTGCGACCAGGTGGTGTTCGTGCCGCAGCTGGGCCGGGTCGGCTCGCTGAACGTGTCGGCGGCCGCGACGGTGGCCTGCTACGAGGCACGCCGCCAGGGGTACGCGATCAGCGGCACCCCGGACGGCACCGACCTCGGCGACCTCGGCGGGGCCGACGACGAGTAGGACCTGATCCGATCCGGAGGGGTGTGCCGAAAGGCCCGCCCCTCCGGTCGTTTCCGCCCGGCGGCACGGGACCGTCGACCACGCCTGTGGGCCGGACTTCCCCGGCGTCCGCGGGGAGCGCGCCCCGGCCCCGCCGGCGGTGGTCAGCGCAGCGTCAGCTAAGCGTCAGCGCTCCAGGCGACTGTAGTTGGCATGACGTCGATCACGGCAGTCTCCAGCTGTCTTCCCGACACCATCCCGATCGCGCGTTTCCAACAGGAACTCCAGCTGACGGATGTGCAGCTCCGGCGCTACCAGCGCTTCTACGGGCTCTCCGAGGTGTGCCGCGACCCCGCGGCCACCGAGACCGAGCTGCTGCTGCGCGCCGCGACCAAGCTGGTGGAGCTGCGCGGGCAGGAACAGCGCGTCAAGTACGTCCTCCAGGCCCGCACGATGCCGTCGCCGCTGCCGTACCCGATGACCTCGCTCCGACCGGTCCAGGTCGAGCTCGGCCTGGAGCACGCCGCCGGCTTCGTCGTCTCGCACCACGCCTGCGCCTCCGGGCTGCTCGCGCTGGACCTGGCGGGCACCCTGCTGGCCGCCGACCCGGATCCGCACGCGCTCGCCCTGGTCCTGGCCGGGGAGAAGGCGTGCACCACCCGGACGCAGTCCATCCCGGACGTCACCGTCATGGGCGAGGGCACCGTGGCCTTCCTGGTGAGCGCGGACCGTACCGGCTCCGACCGGATGCTCGGCTACGCGACGCGCACCCACACCCAGTTCGGCGACGAGTTCATCATGGGCGACGCCGCCGCCAAGGAGTTCCAGGACCTGTACGGGCCCGGCCTGTGCGAGGTGATCGGCGCCGCCCTGGAGGAGGCCGGCTGCGGCCTCGACGAGCTGGCGCTCGTGCTGCCGCACAACGTCAACCGGCTGTCGTGGATCGGCGTCTGCAAGACGCTCGGGCTGCCGCTCGACAGGGTCTTCCTCGACCTGGTCGGCGAGACCGGGCACTGCTTCTGCGCCGACCCCTTCATCAACCTGCAGAAGGCCACCGAGCTGGGGCGGCTGCGCCCCGGCGACCGCTACCTGATGACCAGCGTGGGGCTCGGGGCGACCTTCGCCGCGATGGTCCTGGAGCACTGACGGCCGCCCACCGGATCGGCCACCACCGCAGCACCCGCGCACCCGCCGCACCGCGCCCGAGCGCACACGAGAAATGACGAGGTCGACATGCATCTACCGTCCTCCGGCTTCAGCGCGCGCCTCAAGCGCGCCGTGACCGGGTCCGCGGACACCCCGCTGGTGTTCCTGGGCAACTTCGAGGTGGAGAACCACTGGGCGCTCGGCGAGCCCGCGCTGCCCCGGGTCGCCTCGCACGCGGGCAGTGCGGTGGTGAACCGCATGGACGAGTTCGCGCTGCTGCTCGGCGGCAAGGACGACCACGTCGTGCTGAAGACCGCCCTGGACGAGGGCTACCGCGGCTACCTGGAGGGCCTCGGCCTGGAGCTGCCCACCGTGCACGTGGTGGCCGGCCAGGACCCGCAGCGCACCGTCAGCGAGGACGCCCTCGCCGACCCGGAGCTGCTGCGCGCGCTGTCCGCCGTCGCCGCCGAGGGCGCCCGGCTGACCGCGCACGGCATCTCCACCGTCGAGGAGGAGCTGGCCGAGCGCACCGGGCTTCAACTGGGCGCGCCGACCGCCGCGGTCTGCAAGCGGGTCAACAGCAAGGTGTACAGCCGCCGGCTCTCCGACGAGCTGGGCATCCGCCAGGCCCGCGGCTGGGCCTGCGAGACGCTGGAGGAGCTGGCCGAGGCGGTGGCCGCGGCCGGTGAACTGCTGGCGGCGGGCCGCAAGGTGGTGCTGAAGGACGCGTTCGGCGTGTCCGGCAAGGGCATCGTCGTGCTGGACTCCGAGGCCCGGCTGGGCCGGCTGCACCGGATGGCGGTCCAGCAGGCCGAGCGCGCCGCCAAGGCCGCGGGCGGCGCCCCGCGCACCGCGCTGGTGATCGAGGAGTGGGTCGCCAAGCGCTGCGACCTCAACTACCAGTTCACGGTGGGCCGGGACGGCTCCACGCACTTCGACTTCGTCAAGGAGCTGCTGACCGAGGGCGGCGTCCACAAGGGCCACCGGATCCCGGCCCGGCTGACCGACGGGCAGGTCGCCGAGATCGAGGCGACGGCGCTGCGGCTCGGCGAGCGGCTGGCCGCCGACGGCTACCACGGCGTGGTCGGCGTCGACGCGATGGTCGACCCGGACGAGGGCCTGTACCCGGTCATCGAGATCAACGCCCGCAACAACATGTCCACGTACCAGAACGTGGTGCACGAGGGCGGCCTGGCCGGGGCCGACGACGTCGCCGTCGCCCGGCACTTCCCGCTGCGGCTGACCCGCCCGCTGCCCTTCGCCGAACTGGCCGAGGTGCTGGACGGGCTGCTGCTGACCGAGCGGGGACCGCGCCCGCGCGGCCTGTTCGTGAACAACTACGCCACGGTGAACGCCGCCGCGGGCACCGCCGCCGACACCGAAGCGGACGGCTTCGAGGGCCGGCTGTACGGCGTGCTCGTCGGTGCCTCCGACGAGGAGATCGAGGCGCTCGACACCGCCATCACCCGCCGCCTCGCGGCCTACCCGGAACGGAGCTGACCGTGAGCGTCGCATTCGAGGTGCAGGGCCTCGGGATCACCGAGCTCGCCGAGGAGTTCGGCACCCCGCTCTACCTGTACGACGGCGAGGAGATCACCACCCGCTTCCAGGGGCTGCGCGAGGCGCTGCACCCGGCGATGGAGGTTTTCTACTCGCTCAAGGCGAACCCCAACATCTCCGTCTGCGCGCTGCTGCACAGCCTGGGCTCGCGCGCCGAGGTGTCCTCGCTGACGGAGCTGGTCACCGCCCGCCGGGCCGGGGTCGAGCCGCGCGACATCATCTTCCTCGGCCCGGGCAAGAGCCGCGGCGAGGTGGCGGCCTGCCTGGACGAGGACATCCACGCGATCGTCTGCGAGTCGATCGGCGAGCTGGACCTGATCGACGAGGTGGCCCGCGGGCGCGGGATCACCGCCCGGGTCGCGCTGCGGGTCAACCCGAGCTTCTCGGTGAAGGGTTCGGGCCTGACCATGGGCGGCAAGCCGCGCCAGTTCGGCACCGACGAGGAGCTGCTGCTGGCCGAGGGCAGGGACCTCGCCGGCCGCTACCCCAACATCCGGCTGATGGGCGTCCAGGTGTACCTGGGCACCCGCATCCTGATCGAGGAGTCCGTCGTCGAGAACACCCGGCGGATCCTGGAGCTGGCCGAGCGCCTCTCCACCGAACTGGGCTTCCCGCTGGAGACGGTCGACGTCGGCGGCGGCCTCGGCATCGCCTACTTCGACAACGAGAAGGACCTCGACGTCGCCGAGCTGACCGCCGGGCTCAACCCGCTGATCGCGGACTTCCGGGCCCGGCACCCGGAGACCCGCATGATCATGGAGCTGGGCCGCTTCCTGGTCGCCGCGTCCGGCACCTACGTGACCCGGGTGCGCTACACCAAGACCTCGATGGGCGAGAACTTCGCGGTCACCGACGGCGGCACCAACCACCACATGGCGGCCGTCGGCATCGGCTCGTACGTGAAGCGCAACTTCCCGATGGCCGCGCTGGAGCGGCTGGACGAGCCGGCCACCGAGCCCTGGCACATCACCGGCCCGCTCTGCACGCCCAACGACGTCATCGGCAAGAAGGTGCCGATGCCGGCGCTGCGGGCCGGCGAGCTGATCGGGGTGCAGCGCTCCGGCGCGTACGGGCCGACGGCCTCGCCGGTGCACTTCCTCAGCCACGGCTACCCGGCGGAGGTGCTCGTCCTGGAGGGGCGGGCGCACCTGGTCCGGGAGCGCGACGACGTCGAGGCCATGCTCGGCGGCCAGCGGCTGTACACGGCCCCCGGCGACGACCAGAACTGACCACCGACCGGCCGACCCCCGGCCGGGACCAGCCCGAGGAGAACACCATGAGCGACACCGCCAACACCGTGGCCGACGTGAAGTACGTCGACGCCGTCCGCAAGGGCCTGTCGGAGGTCCTCAACAAGGACGTCTCCGGCGCCGACCCGGGCGTCCGCCTCTTCGACGAGCTGGGCCTGGACTCCAGCAGCGCGCTCGAACTGCTCATCACCATCGAGGAGATCCTCGACGTGCAGTTCGACGCCGACGAGCTGGACATGACCCACTTCGAGACCGTGGGCTCGCTGGCCGGCTTCGTCGCCGCGGAAGCGAGCGCCTAAGCATGTTCCGCGCGACTGCGCCCGTGCGGCGTCCGGCCCCGGCCGGCGCGGACGGCACGCCCGGCCCGGCCCCGGCGGCGGTCCTGCCGCGGCTGGTCCGGGCCGGCGCCCACACCCCGCCGGGGCCGGGCGCGCCGTACCGGCCGGAGGCCGCGCGGGAGGACTTCTACCGCGAGCTCGGGGCGCTCTACGGCGCGGACTTCGACCGCGAGCAGTTCGCCGCCTCGGGGCGGCGCACCTCGGTGGAGCTGGCCCACGGCGCGCTCGACGCGCTGGGGCCGCTGACCGCCGAGGAGTGCCCCGAGGTGGTGGTGGTCGCCTACTCCGCACCGGACTTCGACCACGCCGAGCTGGTCGCCTCCTGCGTGAAGGGGCGGCTGCCGGGCGAGCCGCTCTCCTTCGCACTGTCCGACCAGGGCGTCCTGGCGCCGTTCAGCGCGCTGCGGGTCGCCGTGGAGTACGCCCGGCGGTGCGGCTGGTCGCGGCTGCTGCTGCTGGTCGTGGACCAGGGCACCCAGCCGTTCCCGCTGCCCGCGACGGGGCAGAGCGCCGTCCACGCGGACGCCGCGGTCGCGCTGCTGATCCACTGGGACGGCGGCGACGCGCCGCTGGGCGGCGCGGCCCAGGGCCTCCCGGAGCCGGGGCTGTTCGCCGGCTGGGACACCTCGGCCGCGCTGGTCACCGGCTCCGGCCTGTCCGACGGCTGTGCTGAACTTCCGGCACACGGCGGTCCGTGGACCAGGGTGGCGGCCGGACAGCCCGCCACCGGCGGCTGGGCCGCCCTGCTCGCCGCCGCCGACCGGGACCGCCCGGTGGTGGTGGCCGACTACGACCGGGAACGCGGATTCCTGGCCTACTGCACACTCGACACGGGGGAGTTGGGGGTCCGATGACGGTTCCGGCCGAGGTGCGCGAGCACTGGCAGGAGGCCCGGACGAGCGCGCGCAACGACGGCCTCGTCCCCGCACTGACCCTGCTCTCCCGCGCGCTGTCCCCCGGGGTGGCACCGCGCGGCCCGCGCGGGCACGCCGTGGTCCCGCGCGAACTCCTCGGCGAGTACGCCGAGTTCGGCGACGACGAGGACGGGGACGGGAGCCGCGATCCGGTGCCCGGCCTGGCCGTCCTGGGCCCCGCCGGCGGCGATCGGGCCCCCGCCGGCCCCGACGCCCACGACTGGGGCACCGGCCTCGCCTGGCTGCGGCTCGGCGCGTCCGAGCGGCTACGGGAGGCCTGCCTGGCCTACCTCGCGGGCCGCCAGGTCGAGGGTTCCTCGCTGCTGCTGCAGCAGCTGGTCAAGGGCGCGCTCGCCGACGTGCTGATCGACCACCTGGAGATCGAGGGCGTCCTCGACGACCTCGCCGAGGGGCCGGACGACTCCCCGCCGGCCCCCGGCCACCCCCTGGACGGCCCGGCCCTCGCCCGCCTCCAGGCCCAGATCACCCAGGCCGACCGCGCGCTGCTGCGGCTGCTCGGGGCGTACGGTTTCACCGCCGAGGGACCGGGCCGGGCGGCGTACGCCTCCGAGCTCCTCGCCGACGTGTACTGCGGCTGGCCTGGACCGGCCGGGGACACGGCACAGAACGTCGACTCCCGGAAGGGGAACGTGTGATCAGCCTGCCCGGCCCGCTGGAAACCACGCACCGGTACGTGCGGCGGTGGGCCGAAGACCTGCGGGCGGGCGCGCTCGACCTCGACCGGGACCCGGACGCCGTCCACCGCTTCCTGGACCTGCCCGCCGTGCGCTTCCTGGCCGGCCACCAGGTGCCGCCGGAGTGGGACCGGGCGTCCGCCGAGGCCGGTGCCGGCCCCGCGCACGGCCTGGCCACCCTGGAGCGGGTCCTGGTGAGCGAGGAACTGGCGCGCGGCGACGCCGGGATGATGCTGGGCGCGCCCGGCGCCTCGATGTGCGGGGTGCTGCTGAGCGTGCTCGGCAGCCAGGCGCAGAAGGACTGGGTGTACGGCCGGCTCGCCGAACGCCCCCGCTGGACCTGCTTCGGCCTCACCGAGCCCGACCGCGGCTCGGCCATCGGCGAGATGACCACCACGCTGACCCCGGTGGGCGACGGCTCGTACGTCCTGGACGGCGAGAAGCGCTACGTCGGCAACGCCGCCCGGGCCGACCTGGGCGCCGTGTTCGCGCGGGTCGCGGGCACGGAGCGGCTCGGCGTGCTGGCCGTCCTGGTGGACACCGCCGACCCCGGCTTCCGGGCGGAGCCGCTGCCCACCCTCGGCCTGCGCGGCGTCCAGCTGACCCGGATCACCCTCGACGGGGTGCACGTGCCCGCCGAACGGGTGCTCGGTGCCCACCTGCCACCGACCCGGCGGGGGATGTGGAGCATCGTCTCGGTCTTCAACCAGCTCCGCCCGAGCGTGGCCGCGATCGCCCTCGGCATCGCCCGGGCCGCCCACGACTACGTCGCCGAGAACCGCCGGGAACTGCGCGGCGCGGAGCGCGAGCTGTTCGAGTCGCTCGGCCAGCGGATCGACGCGGCCCGCCGGTTGACCTACCGGGCGGCCCTCGCGGTGGACCGCAGGCCGGCCGCCGGGCACCTCTCCTCGGCGGCGAAGGCCCGCGCCTGCGAACTCGCCGAGGACGTCACGATGCGCGCGCCGGGTTTCTTCGGGCCCGGCGCCCGGCTGGACCACCCGCTCCTCGACAAACTCGCCCGGGACGCACGGGGCGTGGAGTTCATGGAGGGGACACGGAACATCCAGAAGCTGAATCTGTTCCAGGGGCTGCACACCGGAAAGGTGGGCCGGTTCTGAACGGGACAGAACAACCGGTCGGTCGGGACGCGGTCGAGATCTGGCAGATTCCGCTGACCGGTGGCGAGCACCCGGACCACCCGGGCGGCGAAGCCGCCCAGGGCGCCCCGGACGGGTACCCGCCGCACCTGGAGGAACTGCTCGACGAGCAGGAGCGGGCCCGCGCCCGGAGCGGACAGCTGCCCGGGCTGCGGCGCCGCTTCGTGCTCGCGCACGCCGCCACCCGGATCGTCCTCGGCGAGCGCCTCGGCCGCGACCCGGCCGGGCTGCGCTTCAGCCGCGGCCCGTGGGGGAAGCCGGCCGTCGAGGACGCGCCGGGCCTGCACTTCAACCTGTCCCACTCGGGCGAGATCGCCCTGCTCGCCCTGGCATCCCGGCCGGTCGGCGTGGATGTCGAGCTGGCCCGCGCCGAGCTGGACACCGCCCGGCTGGCCGGTCGCTTCTTCCCTCCGGACGAACGGGAGCTGGTCGCCCGGGAGGGGCCGGACGCCTTCACCCGGCTGTGGACCAGGAAGGAGGCGTGCGTGAAGGCCTCGGGCGCCAGACTCACCCAGGGCATGGGGATCCCGGTCGCCCACGACGGACCGGAAGCCACCGTGTACGCACGCTCCGGGCCGTTGCCCGGGCCGTGGAGAGTCAACGACCTGCCGCTGCCCGAGGAATACGCGGGGTCCGTCGCACTGATCGGCGACGGGCCCTTTAACGTGTCCCGGCGGATGTGGTATCAAATTCCGCCCGGGGAATCCGGCGGCAGCCCTCTCGGGCCGGCTGTCAAGTAGAAGAAACTCCCCCTCCAATCGTCGAAGTTGTACCCGTGATCATGCGTCGAAGCGTCACTAGATTCGGTGATGCAGGCGAACGCCGCACCGCACCGGCCGGACTCATAAGTCAGGCCCGTGTCTTGATCCGGGCATTTCTTTTGAGGAGGGGAACGTGATCGTGGAAGGCAGGAACGTGATCACCAGGGCCGCTCGGTGGAGCGCCGTCCACCCCTGGTGGGCGATCGCGCTCTGGGTGGCGTTCGTCGTGGCGGCCCTCGTGGTCGGCGGCGTCACGGGCACCCGGCAGGCCACCACCTCCGACCTCGCCATCGGCGAGTCCGGCCGGGCGGCCGCGATCGCCCGCAGCGGCGGCCTCCAGGAGCGCGCGGTGGAGAACGTCCTCATCACCCCGTGGGGCGGCGGCCGGCTCGACCCCGTCCAGGCTCAGTCCGCGGCCTCGGACGCCACCCGCGACCTGAAGGCCCTCCCCGGCATCAGCTCGATCGACGCTCCGGTGCCCGCGCCGGACGGCTCGGCCCTGCTCGTCCCGGTGACCCTCGACGGCGATCCGGAGACCTCCGCCGACCGGGTGCAGCCGCTCATCGACACCGTGGCGAGGACCCACGCGTCGCACACCGAGCTGCGGATGGAGCTCGTCGGCGCCGGCTCGATCAAGGCCGGGCTCAACGAGATGCTGAGCAAGGACCTCGGCAAGGCGACCGTGCTGAGCCTGCCGGTGACGCTGCTCGTGATGGTCTTCGTCTTCGGCGCGATCGTCGCCGCGAGCGTCCCGGTCGTCCTCGGCCTGTCCTCGGTGCTCGCCGGGCTGGGCCTGTGGGGAGTGGCCTCCCAACTGGTGCCCGACCCGGGGCCGGTGACGCACGTCATCGTGCTGATGGGCATGGCGATCGGGGTCGACTACTCGCTGTTCTACCTCAAACGCCAGCGCGAGGAGCGGGCGTTGGGCGCCAACAACATCGACGCCATCGAGATCGCGGCCGCCACCTCCGGGCACTCGGTGCTGGTGTCCGGCGTGGTCGTCATGATCTCGATGGGAGCGCTCTACCTCGCCGGGCACATCGCCTTCGAGTCGATGGCCACCGGCGCGGTGCTGGTGGTCGCCATCGCGATCACCTCCTCGCTGACCGTGCTGCCGGCCATGCTGTCCCGGTTCGGCCGCTACCTGGACGCGCCGCGGGTCCCGCTGGTGTGGCGGCTCACCCAGAAGGGCGGGGTCAAGCCGCGGCTGTGGTCGACCATGCTCAAGCCCGCGCTGCGCCACCCGGTGATCGCGCTGGTGCTCTCGGTCGGCGCGCTGCTCGTCCTCGCGCTGCCCGCCCTCGGCCTGAAGCTCAAGGCCACCGGGATCGACGACCTGCCCCGGTCGATCCCGGCGATGCAGGCCAACGAGCGGCTGACCGACTCCTTCCCGAGTCAGGCCGACACCCACACCGTCGCGGTGAAGGTCCCGGCCGACCGGACGGCGGAGCTGGGCGGCGCGGTGGAGGCGCTGGTCGAACGCGCCTCGCAGGACGCCCTCTTCGTGCACAACCCGGCGCCGACCGTCCGCACCTCCCCCGACGGCACGGTCGCCACCATCGCGATCGGCACCCACTTCGACAGCGGCTCCCCGCAGGCCCGCGCCTCGCTGGCCCGGCTGCGCCAGGACCTCGCCCCGCAGACCCTCGGCACGGTCGCGGGCGCCGAGTTCGCGGTCGGCGGCAGCGACGTCGCGTTCGACGTCGACTACCGGGCGAACGTCATGCGCAAGATGCCCTGGGTGCTCGGGGTGGCCCTGGTGCTGACCTTCCTGGTGATGACCGTCGCGTTCCGCTCGGTGATGCTCGCGCTGATCACCGTGGTGCTCAACCTGCTGTCCGCGGCGGCCTCCTTCGGCCTGCTCGCGCTGATCTTCCAGCACACCTGGGCGGAGGACCTGCTGCACTTCGAGTCCACCGGCCGGGTGGTGGCCTGGCTGCCGCTGATGCTCTTCGTGATCCTGCTCGGCCTGTCGATGGACTACCACGTCTTCGTGGTCAGCCGGATCCGGGAGGCGGCCCGCGGCGGACTGTCCGTCAGGGAGGCGGTCGAGCAGGGCATCACCCGCACGGCGGGCGTGGTGACCAGCGCCGCGGTGGTGATGGTCTGCGTGTTCGCCCTGCTGGCCTCGCTGAACTTCATCGAGATGAAGCAGATGGGGGTGGGCATGGCCTGCGCGGTGCTGCTCGACGCGACGGTGATCCGGATCGTCGTCCTGCCGGCCGTGGTCACCCTGCTCGGCTGGAAGACCTTCTGGCCCTCGCGGCTCGCGCGCCAGACCACGACCCGGGCCCCGCGGATGCCGGCCATCGTGGCCGCGGCGGCGGCGGCCTCGGCGGCCCGCACGACCCTCCCCTAACACGGGACCCGTCCAACTCGACGGCCGGGGAAGGGCTTAGCCCCTTCCCCGGCCCTTTCGTGTGCGTTTCGTGCAGGCACCGGCCACAACCAGTTGTGACAAGGGGTTTGACGCCGACTGTCCCGTGGTGGTTTGTTACGGGAGTTGTAGAATCGCATGCACGTTCGTCGGCACGTGAACGACCTTCCCGGTGACGGGGGGGCGCAACTGCCGCTGGACGCACCACGGGGAAGCAGGGGGCGGTCAGGGGGGTGGCCATGCACAGTGACGGCAGCCTCGCCTCGGCGCGCTGGCGCAACGAGCTCACCCGGGTCGGGACGCTGTCCGGACGGGAACGGCAGGTCTTCGACCTGATCGGTGCCGGACACTCCAACCGCGGCATCGCCGCCCGACTGCACGTCACGGAGCGCACGGTGAAGGCGCACGTCGCCAACATCCTCGCGAAACTGGGAGTGGAGTCGCGGCTTCAGGTGGGGTTGGTGGCGCAGGTTCATCAACTCATGTACGAAGGTACATGGCCGGACGACCCAGGCGTGTCCGATACTTGACCAGCGCGAATGATACCCAGGCTTTTCCCCTTTGTCAGGCCACCCCAAACACGTCGACCACTGTTGACGGTGGCCGGGCCGAGGTCACAGGAGAAAAGCTTGTGGCTGGAGTTCACCGCTAGGGACGGGGAATTTGGTGTACATCTCCATATTAGGCCCACTATTGATCGGCGACGGTCAGCGCACCGTAGGTCTACGGGCGAAGAAGAACCGCGTGATGCTCACCATGCTGGCGCTCAACGCCGGCCAGGTGGTCGCGTTCGACGAACTGATCGACGAACTGTGGGGGGAAGCGCCGCTCAAGAACGCGCGCAACGCCTTGCAGGCCAATGTCAAACGCATGCGCAAATCGTTGGCGGAAATCGGTCTGGAGGGGCCGGACCAGGAACTCATCCGCACGGTTGACAACGGTTACATGCTCAACGTCTCGGAGGACGCGGTCGACGCGTACCGATTCCTGCGGACGGCGGAGAAGGGCGCGGGGCTGGTCAGCGACCGGCCGTACGAAGCGATGGACACGCTCCGCAAGTCGCTCGCGATGTGGCGCGGCCCGGCCCTGCTCGACACGAGCGACGGGCCCTGGTGCCGGGCCGTCGCGCTGCGTCTGGACGAGCAGCGCAAGACCGCGCGGGAGGACCTCATCTCGGCGCAGTTGCAGGCGGGCGAGGCGGGGGCGGTGGTGGCCGAGCTGAAGCAGTTGCTCGCCCAGTACCCGGAACGCGAGCGGTTCAGCGAGCAGTTGATGATCGCCCTCTACCGGTGCGGCCGGCAGTCGGAGGCCGTCGACATCTTCCACCGCACCCGGAAGTGGCTCGACGACGAGTTGGGGCTCAAACCGAGTCGTCGTCTCCACCACCTCTACCAGGCGATCCTGATGCAGGACCCCTCACTGTAAGTCCCGTCGGGGCGAGGGCAGTTCGCCCCGGCACGCCGGCGGCTCCCCTCCTGGGGCGCCGCCGGCGGCCCCGTGACGGCCGGGCCCGGATTCCGGGCCCGGCCGTCCGGTCGTTCAGGACCGGCGCAGCGCGGCGTCGGCCACCGCGCCGATCCGGCCGGCCGCCTCCCGGCCGAGCATCTCCTCGTGGCCGCAGGCGACGTCGTGCACCGTCAGCGCGCCGGTCAGGTGCGCGCGCCAGCGGTCGGCGAGCTCGGCGGCGGGGGCGCCCTGCACCTCGTCGGCGGCGGTGAACAGCAGCAGCGAGCCGTCGAACCGGCCGGGGGTGAACTCCCGGGCGATGTCGGTGTGGTGGCGCATCACCGCCATCAGCCGGCGCAGCTCCCCGTCGTCGATGCCCGCCCCGGTGGCGTGGTGGGCGAGGAAGGCCCCGCGGATCTCCTCGTCGGTCGGATCGTGGTCGCCCGGCAGCACCGGGAAGACGTCCAGCGCCGCCAGGAAGGCCACCCGCTCGCCCGCCGCCTGGAGCTGCACCGCCATCTCGTGCGCGACCAGCCCGCCGAAGGACCAGCCCAGCAGGTGGTACGGGCCGTGCGGCTGCACCCCGCGGATCCTCGCCAGGTACGTGGCCGCCAGCTCCCGTACGCCCTGCGGCCGTTCCCACTCCCCCTCGGGCGCGGCGACGCCGTCGGACTGCAGCGCGTACACCGGCCGGGCCTGGTCGAGGTGCGGGGCCAGCTCCGCGTACGGCAGGCCGAAGCCGACCCCGCCGTGCACGCAGAACAGCGGCTCGGCGGTGCCGCCGGGCCGGATCGGCAGCACCGGCTCCAGCACCGTCGCGGGGAGCCGCCGCGAGGCGGCGGGCCGGGCGGCGGCGGCGAGGGCCGCCACCGTCTTGTGGGTGAAGACGTCGGCCAGCGAGAGCGTGAGCCCGGCCTTCGCGGCCCGGCTGACGATCTGCACCGAGCGCAGGCTGTCGCCGCCGAGGTCGAAGAAGTCCCCGTCGGCGCCGACCTGGTCGAGGCCGAGGATCTCGCCGAAGACCCCGGCGATGACCTCCTCGGCCGGCGTGCCCGGGCGCCGCGCCGGGGCCTGCGCGGCGGCGGGCGCGGCACCGGGCGCCGGCAGGGCGCGGGTGTCGAGCTTGCCGTTCGCGGTCAGCGGCAGCGCGGGCAGCGTCACCAGCGTCGCGGGCACCATGTGCGCGGGCAGCGACTCGGCGACGAACGCGCGCAGCACCGGCACGTCGACGGCGGCGACGCCGGGCAGCGGCACCACGTACCCGGTCAGCTGGGGCACGCCGGTGGGCGAGGGCGCGACCCGCACCGCGGCCTGCACGACCACCGGGTGGCGCACCAGCGCGGCCTCGATCTCGCCGAGCTCGATCCGGAAGCCGCGCAGCTTCACCTGGTGGTCGACCCGGCCGACGTAGTCGAGCGTGCCGTCGGCCCGCCAGCGGGCCAGGTCGCCGGTGCGGTACATCCGGGTGCCGGCCGGGCCGTACGGGTCGGCGACGAAGCGCTCGGCGGTGGTGACCGGGCGGCGCAGGTAGCCGTGCGCCAGGCCGGTGCCGGCGACGTACAGCTCGCCGGTGACACCGACCGGGGCCGGGGCGAGGGCGTCGTCCAGGACGTACACCCGGTGGTTGTCCAGCGGGCGGCCGATCGGCGGGCGGCCGCTGCCCGGACGCAGCGGCTCGCTCCAGGTGGCGCAGACCGAGGTCTCGGTCGGGCCGTAGGCGTTGCGGAACTCGACCTGCGGGGCGAAGCGGTCGACCAGAGCCGGCGGGCAGGCCTCGCCGGCGACCAGCAGGTGCAGGTCCGCGGGCAGCGCCACGTCCTCGGGCAGGCCCGCGACCACGGTGGGCGGCAGCACAGTGTGGTTGACCCGGTGCTCGGCGAGCAGCGCGGCCAGCACCTCGCCGGAGACCCGGCTCTCGTCGGTGGCGACCACCAGGGTGCCGCCCGAGTACAGCGAGACGCCGAGCTCCCAGACGGTGGCGTCGAAGCTGAACGAGGCGAACTGCAGCACCCGGGTGTCCGGCCCCGCGCCCATCCGCGCCTGGTGGTTGGCGGCCAGGTTGGCCGCCCCTAGGTGCGGCACCGCGACGCCCTTGGGGCGGCCGGTGGAGCCCGAGGTGTAGATCACGTAGGCGACGTCCTGCGGGAGGAGCGGCCGGGTGCGGTCGGCGTCGACGGGGTTGCGGTCGGGCCGGCCGGCCAGGTCGGACCGGGTGCGCAGGGAGTCCAGGACCAGCGGGACGACGCCCTCGGCCAGCCCCGGGATCCGGTCGGCGACCGCCTCGACGGTCAGCACCTGGGCGGGCGCCGCGTCGTCGAGCATGTAGGCGATCCGCTCGGCCGGGTACTGCGGGTCGACCGGCAGGTAGGCGGCGCCGGTCTTGAGCACCGCCAGCAGCGCGATCACCAGCGGCGCGGAGCGCGGCATCGCCAGCGCGACCACGTCGCCCGGGCCGACCCCGCGCTCCAGCAGCAGGTGGGCGAGCCGGTTGGCCCGCTCGTTGAGCGCCGCGTAGGACAGCCGCGTCGTCGCCGGACCGGCCGGCACGCCGTCCGGGCCGATCAGCGCGGGGTGGTCCGGGTCGGCGGCCGCCAGGCCCTCGAACACGGCGGTCAGGGTGACCGGGGTGAACGGGGCGGTCGGGCCGGCCCACTCCTCCAGCAGGACGCGGCGCTCCTCGGCGGTGAGCAGGTCGAGGGCGCTGAGCGGCGCGTCGGGGGTGCGGGCGGCGGAGTCGAGCAGGGTGGCCAGGGCCCGGGCGAGGCGGGCCGCCGTCGCCCCGGTGAACAGGTCCTCGCGGTACTCCAGGCGGATGTCCAGACCGGCCGGGGCGCCGTCCGGACCGGTCCGCTCCAGCACCTGGAAGGACAGGTCGAACTTGGCCGTCGTGCTGCCGATCGGCAGCACCTCGGCGCTCAGGCCGGGCATCGCGGGCAGCGGGTCGGCACTGTTCTCGAAGGCCAGGATCACCTGGAAGAGCGGCTGCCGGCCCATCGAGCGGACCGGGTTGAGCTCCTCCACCAGGTGCTCGAAGGGCAGTTCGGCGTGCCCGTAGGCGGTCAGGTCGGTCTCCCGGACCCGCCCGAGCAGGGCGGTGAACGCCGGGTCGCCCGAGGTGTCGGTGCGCAGCACCACGGTGTTGACGAAGAAGCCGACCAGGTCGCGGACGGCGTCGTCGGTGCGCCCGGCCACCGGGCTGCCGAGCGGGATGTCGGTGCCCGCGCCCAGCCGGGTGAGCAGTGCGGCCAGGCCCGCCTGGACGGCCATGAACAGGCTGGCGCCGCCGCGCCGGGCCAGTTCGGCGAGCCGGGCGTGGGTCCCGGCGGGCACCGTGCACTCGACCTCGGCGCCGCGGTGCCCGGCCCGGGCCGGGCGGGGGAAGTCGGTGGGCAGGTCCAGTTCCTCCGGGATGCCCGCCAGCGCCTCGCGCCAGTGCGCGAGTTCGGCGCTGGCCAGGCTGTCCGGGTCGTCCTTGGAGCCGAGCAGTTCGCGCTGCCAGAGCGCGTGGTCGGCGTACTGCACCGGCAGCGGCTCCCAGCGCGGCCCGGCGCCCTCCAGCCGGGCCCGGTAGGCGTCGGAGAGGTCGCGGGCGAGCGGGCCGAGCGACCAGCCGTCGGCGGCGATGTGGTGCACCGTCAGGGCCAGCGCGTGGCTGTCCCGGCCGAGGGTGAACAGCCGGGCCCGCAGCGGTACCTGGGCGGACAGCTCGAAGGGGTGGACGGCCTCGGCGGCCAGCGCCGCCTCCAGCGCGCCCGGTGCCGCCCCGGAGAGGTCCACCACGACCAGCGGGGCGCCGGCCTGCTCGGCCTCCTCGGCGGAGAGCACCAGCTGCGAGGGCAGCCCGTCGGCCTCGGCGAAGACGGTGCGCAGGCTCTCGTGCCGGGCCACCACGTCCCGGACGGCGGCGGCCAGCGCGGCGGCGTCCAGCGGGCCGGTGAGGCGGACCGCCAGCGGGATGTTGTAGTTGCCGGTGGGCCCGTCCATCTTGTCCAGGAACCAGAGCCGCTCCTGGGCGTGCGAGAGCGGCACCGAGGACGGCCGGTTCGGGACGGCGCGCAGCGCGGGGCGCCGGGGGGCCGGCTCCGCCGCGACCGCCGCCGCGTCCGGGGCGAGGGCGCGGGCCAGCGCCTCGGCCGTCCGGGCGTCGAACAGGGTCCGCACCGGGACGTCCACGCCGAGCGCGGCACGCAGCCGGTTGGCGACCCTGGTCGCGGACAGCGAGTGGCCGCCGAGTTCGAAGAAGTCGTCGTCGGCGCCGACCCGGTCGAGCCCGAGGGCCTCCGCGAAGACCGCGCAGAGCAGTTCCTCGCGCTCCCCCGCGGGCTCGCGTCCGGTGCCCGCCCGCTCGTCCGGCGGGGCGGGCAGGGCCTTGCGGTCGACCTTGCCGTTGGGGGTCAGCGGCAGGTCGTCCAAGGGAACGTACACGGCAGGGATCATGTGCGTGGGCAGCACCGATGACGCCCGCTCCCGCAAGCGGTCGCGGTCGATCCCTGCCGGTACGACATAGGCGACCAGGCGGGCGTCCCCCGCCCGGTCGGTGCGGGCCGTGACGACGGCCCGCGTCACTCCGGGCTGCGCCGCGAGCACGGACTCGATCTCGCCGAGCTCGATGCGGTAGCCACGGATCTTCACCTGGTGGTCGCTGCGCCCCGCGTACTCCAGCGCGGTGCCGGCGGCGTCCCAGCGGACGATGTCGCCGGTGCGGTACATCCGCTCGCCGCTCGGGCCGTACGGGTCGGCGACGAAGCGCTCGGCACTCAGGCCGGGGCGGCCCAGGTAGCCGCGGGCCAGGCCGGTGCCGGCGAGGTAGAGGTCGCCGAAGGTGCCGTCGGGGACGGGGCGCAGCGCGCCGTCCAGGACGTACACCCGGGTGTTGGCGATCGGGCCGCCGATCGGCGGCGGCCCGGCCTCGGCGGCGGTCAGCGGCGCGGCGGTGGACCAGATGGTGGTCTCGGTCGGGCCGTACACGTTGGTCACGGACGCGCAGTGCGCGGTGAGGGTGCGGGCCAGCGGCTCGGGCAGTGCCTCGCCGCCGACCAGGGCGCGCAGGCCGGCCAGCCGGGGGGCGTGGTCGGCGGCGAGCGACTGCCAGAGGCTGGGGGTGGCCTGCAGCAGGGTGGCGTCCAGGCCGGTGACGGCGTCCGCCAGGGCGGCCGGATCGCGGACCGTCTCGCGGTCGGCGACCAGCAGTTCGGCGCCGGCGGCGAGCGGGACGAACAGCTCCAGGTTGGCGATGTCGAAGCCGAAGGTGGTGACGGCGAGGAAGCGGTCCTCGGTGGTCACCTCGAAGCGGGCGACCATGTCCTCGACCAGGTTGACCAGCGCCCGGTGCGGCACCACGACGCCCTTGGGGCGGCCGGTGGAGCCCGAGGTGTAGATCACGTACGCGGGGTGGTCGGCGTGCGGGGCCGTGCCCGGTACGCGCTGCCCGGGCGCACCGGTCGCGGCGTCCGGGCCGTCCAGCACCCACAGCTCGCCGGTGCTCATCTCGCCTTCGGCGGATTCGGCGGCTTCGGCGGCGAGGAGTTCGCGCACCCGGCGGTGGGTGAGGGTCACCACCGGGGCGGCGTCGGCGAGCATGTAGCGCAGCCGGTCGGCCGGGTAGTCCGGGTCCAGCGGCAGGTAGGCCGCGCCGGACTTGAGGACGGCCAGGGCGGCCACCACCAGGTCGCAGGAGCGGTCCAGGGCGATCGCCACCACCTGCTCCGGGCCGGCCCCGGCGGCGTGCAGGGCGTGCGCCAGCGCGTCGGCGCGGTCGTGCAGTTCGCGGTAGGTCAGGCGCTCCTCGCCGCAGCGCACGGCGGGCGCGTCCGGGGTGCGGGCGGCCCGGGCGGCCAGCAGCGGGGCCAGCCAGTCGCCGGGCAGCGGCACCCCGGTGGCGTTGCGGGCCCCGGTGATCCCGGCGCGCTCGGCCTCGTCCAGGACGTCCAGCCGGCCGCACGGCTCGTCGGGCCGGGCGACGGCGGCGGCCAGCAGCCGGGCGAAGCGCCGCCCGACCAGTTCGGCCTCGGCCCGGGTGACCAGCGCGGGCACGTGGTTGACGGCCAGGCCGAACGGGGTGCCGGGGAAGACCGTGAGGGTGACCGGGAAGTGGGTGGCGGAGCGGACGTCGGCGCCGGTCACCCGGGGGCCGGTGCCGGTGGCCAGCGGCAGGCCGCCCATCGGGTAGTTCTGGAACATCAGGGCGGTGTCGAAGAGTTCGCCGCGCACGGCGGTGAGCTGCTGGACCTCCGCCAGGGTCAGGTGCTCGTACGCCAGCAGCGCGGTCTGCGACCGCTGCACGTCGGCGAAGAGCTCGGCCGGGGTGCGGGCCGGGTCGACGTCCACCCGGACCGGGAGCGTGTTGGCGAACAGGCCCACCATCCGCTCGACGTCCGGGACCTCGGCCGGCCGGCCGGAGGTGACCGCGCCGAACAGCACGGTGTCCTGGCCGGTCAGCCGGGACAGCAGCAGCGCCCAGCAGCCCTGCACCACCGCGTTGACGGTCAGGCCGCGCGAGCGGGCGAAGCCGGTCAGCGCGGCGGAGACCTCGGGGGTCAGCTCCAGCGGGACGGCCTGCGGCAGCGCGGCGGCGCCGGCGGCCCGGTCGCGGCCGGCCGGCACCAGCCGGGTCGGGTCGACGACCCCGGCCAGGGCCGTGCTCCAGGCCTGCCGGGCGGCCTCCTTGTCCTGCGCGCCGAGCCAGGCCAGGTGCGCCTGGTAGCGGGCCGCGCCCGCCTGCGGCTGCTTGGCGGGGGCGCCGCCGGCCTTCAGCTCCTCGGCGAGCGCGGCGAGTTCGCCGATCAGCGAGACCATCGACCAGCCGTCCACCAGGATGTGGTGGACGGTCCAGACCAGCCGGCAGCGCCCGCCCTCGGCGCGGGCCAGGGTGAGCCGCTGGAGCGGCGGGCGGGCGAGGTCGAAGCGGCGCAGCCGGTCCTCCTCGGCGAGCCGGTCGAACTCCGCCTCCGGCCCCTCGGCGCCGGCCGCCACCGCGACCTCGCGCCACGGCAGTTCGACCGACGTGGGGATCACCTGGATCGCCTCGCCGTTCCTGCGGTGCCGGAAGCAGGCCTTCAGGTTGGGGTGCCGCTCCAGGAGCAGGCCCGCCGCGGTGCGCAGCGCGGCGGCATCGGCGTCGGTCAGCTCGTCCAGGTCGAGGACCAGCTGAATGGTGTAGACGTCCGTCCCCTCACGGTCGTACTCCGAGAGAAAGAGCAGTCCCTGTTGCAGCGGCGAGAGCGGAAGGACTTCACTGATGGCGGACGGCCGATTCAAACCGGGCTCCTCGTGGAAGGCCTGCAAGTGCGGAATAACAAACGCTTTCCGATGGCGCTGACGAGCAACTGACCGGCAACTGACGGACGGCTGACGCGCGCCTGCGGGCGGGTCCGAAACCCTGGTCGCGGACCCCGTCAGCAGTCCGTCAGCCCCTCGTCAGCGCCCGGCGGGAGGCTTGCCGCCGAGGCTAATTCGTTACCGAAGGCCAGGAGTCTCCAGTGCCGGTCATTTCCGCGTCGCACGAATTCGAGGTCAGCGACCTCTTCGTGAATCTGCAGCCGTTCTTCGGGCACCGTCTCTTCCTGAAAGTCGAAGGGTTCAACTTCGCCGGGTCCATCAAGCTGAAAGCGGCCCGGGAAATGGTCGCGCAGGCCGAGGCGGCGGGCGTCCTCGGCCCCGGCTCGACCCTGGTGGAATCCTCGTCCGGGAACATGGGCGTCGCCCTGAGCGTGCTCGCCGCCAGCCGCGGCTACAAGTTCATCTGCGTCACCGACTCTCGCTGCAACGAGGTCACCCGCCGCACCATGGAGTCGTACGGCGCCGAGGTGCACCTGATCACCGAGCCGCACGAGACCGAGGGCTTCCTCGGTGCGCGGATCCGCCACGTCAAGGCGCTGCTCGCCGCCGACGAGAAGCGGGTCTGGCTCAACCAGTACCTGAGCCCGGGCAACTGGATGGCGCACTACCGGACCACCGCGCCGGCCATCGCCCGCCAGTTCCCGGACCTGAACGTGCTGTTCATCGGCGCGGGCACGACCGGGACGCTGATGGGCTGCGCCCGGTACTTCCGCGAGCGGCGCCCCTCGGTGCGGGTCGTCCCGGTCGACAGCGTCGGCTCGGTCACCTTCGGCGCCCCGCCGGCCACCCGGCACATCCCGGGCCTGGGCACCAGCGTGCGCCCCGCGCTGCTGGACGAGTCGCTGGTGGAGCGGGCGGTCCACGTCGAGGAGACCGACACCGTCCGGACCTGCCGCGAACTGATGCGCGGCGGCTTCCTGTTCGGCGGCTCCACCGGGACGGCCGTCAGCGGCGCGCTGCGCTGGCTGAACGAGCACTACGGCGACGGCGCGGGCGGCGTGCGCGAGCGGGTGACCGCTGTGACCATCTCGCCGGACCTGGGCGAGCGCTACATGGACACCGTCTACCACGACGAGTGGGTGCGCGGTTCGGTCGGCCCGGAGGGCCTGCTGCCCGGGATCGAGCACCGGGGCCTCGGGGCGGGCGTCGCCACCGGGCTCCACGCCGGGCTCCAGACCGTGTCCGGCTGACCGGACCGGCGGGGTCGGGGCCGCCGCGAGCGGGGCCGGCGGGGTCAGAGGGTCGAGAGTTTTCAAGGCGGGGCTGAGGCTGAGAATGACGGAGAGCAAAGCAGTGACGACAAACCGGAACGCTGTCCTTCCGCTCACCGCGGCACAGGCCGAGATCTGGTTCGACGAGCAGTTCGCCGCCGGGCCGCTGGCCTACAACATGGCGGACTACATCGATCTGCGCGGACCGCTCGACGCCGAGCTGCTCGGACGGGCGCTGCAACGCCTCGGCCACGAGGCCGAGGGGCTGCGGGTGCAGTTCGTCGAGGAGGACGGCGCCCCCGGCCAGATCATCCGCCCGCTCGCCCAGCTCCCGCTCAGGACGCTGGACTTCAGCGGCGAGGCGGAGCCGTCGGCGGCCGCCGAGCGGTGGATGCGGGCCGACCACGCCGACCCGATGGAGGTCACCGACTTCCCGCTGTTCCGCGGCGCGCTGATCAGGCTCGCCCCGGAGCACCACCTGCTCTACCTGTGCATGCACCACATCCTCGCCGACGGCTTCAGCCGCTCGCTGCTCTACCCCAAGCTGTCCAGGGCCTACACCCGGCTGGCCGCCGGCGAGGGCCCGGCCGAGCTGGACGCCGACGCCATGCCGGCCTTCCACCGGCTGCTGGACGCCGAGCGCAAGTACCTCGACTCGTCGATGGTCGAGAAGGACCGCGCCTACTGGACGGACCGCCTCACCTCCGACCGGCACGGCCCGGCGCCCGAGCTGGTCTCGCTCTCCGAGCAGGAGCCGGCCCCCGGCCGGGTCGCGCTGCGCGAGACCGCCCGGCTCTCCCCCGCGACCACGGCCGCGCTGCACGCCCTCGCCCAGGACGGCAAGGTCACCATGCCGGTCCTGATGGTCGCCGCGATGGCCGCCTACACCCAGCGCGTCACCGGGGTCCCGGCGCCGCTGCTCACCCTGCCGGTCACCGGCCGGGTCGGCGCGGTCAGCCGCGAGATCCCCGGCATGCTCGCCAACTACCTGCCGCTGGCCGTGCGGGTGCGCCCGGAGATGACCCGCACCGAACTGCTGCGCGCGGCCTGGGTCGAGGTCGCCGGCACGCTGAAGCACCAGCGCTACCGCGGGGACAGGGTCCGCCGCGACATCGGCCTGCGGATCGACGACCAGCGCGCCTTCGGCCCGTTCATCAACGTGCTCAACCAGGACCCGGAGCTGGCCTTCGGCGACTGCCGCGGGGTCGTGGTCAACCTGTCCACCGGCATCGTCAAGGACCTCATCATGACGGTCCTGAACGCGGACGACGGCACCGTCGAGATCCACCTCGACGGCAACCCCGAGCTGTACGAGCCGGCCGAACTCGCCACCCACCTCGCCCGGTTCGGGACCTTCCTCGGCGCCCTCGCCACCATGCCCGCGGACCGCCCGCTCGGCCAGGTGGGCCTGGGCGCGACCGGCGAACCGCTCGGGCTGCTCGGCGCCTGGGATCCGGCCACCGCCGCCGACCAGGGTCTGGTCGAGCGGGTCCGCGCCGTCGCGGCCGGTACGCCGGACGCGGTGGCCGTGGCGGACGGCGCCGAGCGGATCGACTACCGCGAACTGGTCGCCCGCGCGGCGGGCCTGGCCGCCCGGCTGACCGCCGCCGGGGTCACCACCGGTTCGGTGGTCGCGATGTTCGCCGAGCCCGGCGTCCCCTTCGTCACCGGCGTGCTGGCCGTCCAGGCCGCCGGCGGTGCCTACCTGCCGCTCGACCCGGCCGCCCCCGCCGCCCGCAACACCGGGCTGCTGGAGGACGGCGGCGCCCGCCACCTGCTGGTCGGCGCCGGGTACGAGGCACAGGCCGCCGAGCTCACCGCCGGGGCGACCACCGCCCTGCCGCTGACGGACCCCTCCGACTCCGGCAGTGGCGCCGAACTCACCTCTGTCGGAGGTGAGTTGGATCTGGCGTACGTGATGTTCACCTCGGGCTCCACCGGCAAGCCCAAGGGCGCCATGGTCCAGCGCTCCGGCATGATGAACCACCTCTGGGCCAAGGT
>NZ_JBEOUK010000007.1:0-242726 GCF_040304045.1 Kitasatospora sp. NPDC094016 | reverse complement strand
AGGATCCTGCGGCCCTGCGGCGCCATCCGGTTCTCCCGGATCTCGAACATTGCACCCCTTGAGCTGGGGTGTTGCAACGATCCCTAGAACCTAAGACCGGTGCGGGGCCCTTTCGGCGTTTCCCGGTGCCCGGAGGGTCACCGGCGGTTCCCGGTGGACTACTTGGGGACCTCGGCGACCGCGCGCAGGTCGCGGGTGTCGGCGGCGAGCTTGTCCAGGTCCGGCTTGGTGCTCGGGTCGGCCACCGTCATGACCATCACCAGGCCGCTGCTGTCGGCCCAGGAGCAGATGCCCATCGTGGTCCCGGCCTCGTCCTCGCCGCCGGTGACCACGGCGCACTCCATCGAGCCGCCCTTGGGGCCGGCGTCCACCACGTGCCGGTCGCTGAGCTTGCGGCCGGTGGAGGCCATGCCCTGGAACGCCTGGTTCAGTTCCTGCTTCGGCGCCAGGACCTTGCCGTAGCCCCCGAACACGACCAGCTGCGGGGCCGACTGCGCGTTCTGGTAGAGGGCGCCCACCCCGGTGGGGTTCCAGTTGCCGTCGCCCTTGCCGAAGCTGGAGGTGAGCCCCTTCTCCAGGGTGTCGGCGACCTGGGGGTCGTCGCTCTGGCGCAGGTCCTTGAACGTGGCCGGCAGGACGATCTTCTGGGTGCCCGCGCTGCTGGCGACGTCGTAGACGAAGTAGGCGAGCGTGCCGCCGCCCAGCAGCACGAAGGCGCCGACCACGCCGAGCACGGTCCAGAGCGTCCTGCGGGACTTGCGCGGCGGCGGCACCGGCGGGTAGGCGCCGTACCCCGGGTAGGCACCCGGCTCGCCGACCGGCGGGTAGCCGGGCGGCGGGCTCTGCGGCGGGATGCCGCCGTAGCCCGGCGGGGCCGGCGGGGGCGGCGGTGCGTCGTGTCCCGGCTGCGGCGGGGGGCCGTAGGGGTTCTGCTCGGTCACGCGAGGCCTCTCTGATGGCGATGCCCGGGCGCCGCCCGGCGCGGCCGGCGGCGGCGGGGACGTGGTGGTGACGTGTGGTGACGTGTGGTGGCGCGGCGGGGCGGTGCCCGGGTTACCCGGCGACGACCATGGCGTCGCGGATCGCCCGGGTCCTGTCCGCGGCCTGGGCCGGGGTGAGGCCCTGGACGCCGCCGGTCAGACTGATCTTGCTGAAGGTGATCCGGCCGGTGGTGGACTTGTCCGCCCACACGCAGACCGTGGGCCCGGCCTTGCCCGCGATGACGCCGGCCACACCGCAGGCGAGCTTCGCCGAGGAGCTGTGGCCGTCCTGCGCCGGGAAGTCCGTCAGCGGCGTGGACCAGGTCAGCCCGCCGCTGTCCTTCCTCGAGTCGTCGATGATCTGGCCGGGGTCGTTGAGCTCCCCGTAGACACCGACCACGGAGAGCGTGTCGAGGGCGTCGGAGCCCTTGCTGTAGCTGGCCGCCAGCACGTTGAGGTTCTTGCCGAACTTCGCCGCCTCGGGCTTGGCCGGGTCGACGGCCTCCTCCTTGGCCGACTTCTGGGTGTAGCCGTCCGGCAGCGACTGCGGCGCGGAGATCCTGTACCGGCCGCCCTGGTCGTCGCCGAGGAACGTCCACGCGGCGAAACCGCCGCCGCCCAGCACCAGCGCGCCCACGACCAGGCCGACCACCAGGCCGGTCCGGCCCTTCTTCGGCGGCGGGTAGCCCGGCTGGCCGTACGGGGCCTGCGGCGGGTAGCCGTACGGCTGCTGCGGGGCACCGTAGGGCGGCTGGGGAGCGCCGTAGGGCTGGCCGTCCTGCGGCGGGTAGCCGTACTGGGGCGGCTGCTGCGGGGCGCCGTAGAGCGGCGGTGGCTGCGGCGGGCCGTACGGGGGCTGGCCCCCGTACGGTTGAGGCTGTCCCTGCGGTTGTCCCTGCGGATACTGCTGGCCCTGGCCGTACATCTGCGTCCGTGCTCCCCCGCCGCACCCGCGGCCTGTCGTCGTGTCGTCCCGGGGTCCGTGCGGACACCGGACGAGTGCCCGGGAACGGTACCGTACGGGTGTCCGCCTCCGAGCCGATCGGGCGGGTCGCGTCCGCGCGGGGAAAGCGGTTCGTAACACGTGCCCGCGGTTACGTAAACTGTGCGTCGTGACCGACACGACGAACCAGCACCCCGTGAGCACCTTTGCCGGGGACGAAGCAGCAACTCTCCCGACGACCTACACCCCCGCGGACGTAGAGGGCGAGCTGTACGAGCGCTGGGTAGAGCGTGGCTACTTCACCGCGGACGCCAAGAGCGACAAGCCCCCGTTCACCATCGTCATCCCCCCGCCGAACGTGACCGGCAGCCTGCACCTGGGCCACGCCTTCGAGCACACGCTGATCGACGCGCTGGTCCGCCGCAAGCGGATGCAGGGCTACGAGGCGCTGTGGCAGCCCGGAATGGACCACGCCGGCATCGCCACCCAGAACGTGGTCGAGCGCGAGCTCGCCAAGGAGGGCAAGTCCCGCCACGACCTGGGCCGGGAGGCCTTCGTCGAGCGTGTCTGGAAGTGGAAGGCGGAGTCCGGCGGCCAGATCTCCGGCCAGATGCGCCGCCTGGGCGACGGTGTGGACTGGTCCCGCGAGCGATTCACCATGGACGAGGGCCTGTCCCAGGCCGTCCAGACCATCTTCAAGAAGCTCTTCGACGACGAGCTGATCTACCGGGCCGAGCGCATCATCAACTGGTGCCCGCGCTGCCTGACCGCCATCTCGGACATCGAGGTGGAGTACCAGGACGACGACGGCGAGCTGGTCTCGATCCGCTACGGCGAGGGCGACGCCTCGATCGTCGTCGCCACCACCCGCGCCGAGACGATGCTGGGCGACACCGCGGTCGCCGTCCACCCGGACGACGAGCGCTACCGCCACCTGGTCGGCACCGAGATCGAGCTGCCGCTGACCGGCCGTCGGATCCCGGTGGTCGCCGACGCCCACGTCGACCCGGAGTTCGGCACCGGCGCCGTCAAGGTGACGCCCGCGCACGACCCGAACGACTTCGAGATCGGCCAGCGGCACGGCCTGCCCTCGGTCGCCGTCATGGACGAGCACGCGGTCATCACCGTGCACGGTCCGTTCCTCGGCCTGGACCGGCTGGAGGCCCGCTCGGCGATCGTCGCCGCGCTGCGCGCCGACGGCCGGATCGTCGCCGAGAAGCGCCCGTACGTCCACTCGGTCGGCCACTGCTCGCGCTGCAAGACCACCATCGAGCCGCGGCTGTCCATGCAGTGGTGGGTCAAGGTCGGCCCGCTCGCGAAGGCCGCCGGCGACGCGGTCCGCGACGGCAGGGTCAAGATCCACCCGCAGGAGATGGAGAAGCGCTACTTCGACTGGGTCGACAACCTGCACGACTGGTGCATCTCGCGCCAGCTGTGGTGGGGCCACCGCATCCCGGTCTGGTACGGCCCGAACGGCGAGGTCGTCTGCGTCGGCCCGGACGAGCAGCCGCCCACCGGCGAGGGCTGGCACCAGGACAACGACGTCCTGGACACCTGGTTCTCCTCCGGACTGTGGCCGTTCTCCACGCTCGGCTGGCCGGAGCAGACCGAGAGCCTGGCGAAGTTCTACCCGAACTCCGTCCTGGTCACCGGTTACGACATCCTGTTCTTCTGGGTCGCCCGGATGATGATGTTCGGCCTCTACGCGATGGACGGCACCCCGCCGTTCCACACCATCGCGCTGCACGGCATGGTCCGTGACCAGAACGGCAAGAAGATGTCGAAGTCCTTCGGCAACGTGGTCAACCCGCTGGACTGGATGGACAAGTACGGTTCGGACGCGCTGCGCTTCACGCTGGCGCGCGGTGCCAACCCGGGCGTCGACGTGCCGATCGGCGAGGACTGGGTCCAGGCGGCCCGCAACTTCGCCAACAAGATCTGGAACGCCACCCGCTTCGCGCTGATGAACGGCGCCACCGTCGAGGGCCCGCTGCCCGCGCCGGAGGAGCTGACCGCGACCGACCGCTGGATCCTGTCGCGCCTGAACAGCACCGTCGCCGAGGTGGACGCGCTGTACGAGGACTACCAGTTCTCCAAGCTGTCCGAGGCGCTGTACCACTTCGCCTGGGACGAGGTCTTCGACTGGTACGTCGAGC
Source organism: Kitasatospora sp. NPDC094016 (assembly GCF_040304045.1). Lineage (NCBI taxonomy): Bacteria > Bacillati > Actinomycetota > Actinomycetes > Kitasatosporales > Streptomycetaceae > Kitasatospora > Kitasatospora sp. NPDC094016. The sequence continues at coordinate 238,647 of NZ_JBEOUK010000007.1, read as the reverse complement.
TGTCCAAGACCACCCTGGCCAAGGGCGGCCCGCAGGCCGACGCCGCGCGCCGGGTGCTCGGCGAGGTCCTGGACGTCACGCTGCGGCTGCTGCACCCGATCGTGCCCTTCGTCACCGACACCCTGTGGACCACGCTCACCGGCGCCGAGTCGCTGGTCATCGCCGACTGGCCGACGGACAGCGGTTACCGCGACGCCGAGGCCGAGGCCGAGATCGCCACGCTGCAGCAGGTGGTCACCGAGGTCCGCCGGTTCCGCTCGGACCAGGGCCTCAAGCCGGGCCAGCGCGTCCCGGCGAAGCTGGAGCTGGACGGCACCGTGCTGGCCGTCCACGAGGACGCGATCCGCTCGCTGCTGCGGCTGACCGTCCCCGAGGAGGGCTTCGCGGCCACCGCCTCGCTCCCGGTCGCCGGGGCCACCGTCGCGCTCGACCTCTCCGGCACCATCGACGTCGCGGCGGAGCGCAAGCGCCTCGCCAAGGACCTCGCGGCCGCCGAGAAGGAGAAGGCGCAGACCACGGCCAAGCTCGGCAACGAGGCGTTCCTCGCCAAGGCGCCGGACGACGTGGTCGCCAAGATCCGGGGCCGTCAGGAGGCCGCCGAGGCCGACATCGCCCGGATCACCGCCCAGCTCGCGGCGCTGCCGCAGGGCTGAGCCCGCACCGGTCCGTGAGGGGCCGCACTCCGCGACGCGCGGGGTGCGGCCCCTCCGGCGTTTCCGGGCGGCTCGGCCGGGCACGACGGCGGTGTTCTTTTTGCTACGCCTAATAGCCCAGCAGCATTGCTCCCTTCCGGCGAATATTCATCCTGGACCGGGTGAGGTCCTATTCCTTCCGAATTCATTCCGGTCTTGCCCGCGCGGGTTCGCGGAAGTTTGCAGGTCGGATGTGTACGGTGTGCACGGAGTTTCTGACGGGTGTTTCTGCTGAGCGTTCCTGCTGAGCCGACGGACGGGAGGGCATGGCGTGGTGGTGACCGAGGAATTGGCCGACGAACTGCCTGCCGAGGCGGTGGAGGAGGCCAAGGCCAGGGCGGCGACCCTGCTGCTGGCGTTCCGCCACGGCAACCAGCTCGCGTTCGACCACGAGCTGGACCTGCTCCTCGCCGAGCGCGCCGAGCGCGAGGTGACCACCCTGCTCGCCTGGATCGCCGCCGAGGCCGTCCGCAAGGCGTACGCGCCCGAGGTCGGAGACCGGGTGCTGCGGGCGATGGCCCGGCGCGCCCCGGCCGACAACGGCGCGGTCGCGGTGGACGAGGAGAGCGCGGACGCCGCCCGGCTGATCGAGGCGGTGGCCGCCGGTGAGGTGGCCGAGGTGCGCGGCCTGGTCGCCTCGACCGCCGACACCACCTTCCTGCTCGGCGGTCTGCTCCAGGGCGTCGCGATGATGCTGCCGCTGCTGCCCGAGGGCGAACTGGCCGAGATCACCGCCGAGTTGCGCCGCCGGCACGGCGGGCCCGCAGCACACGTCCCGGAGGCCCGGGCCGGGGTCTGAACCCCGGTCCGGGCAGGGGGCGTCACGGCATGGCGTGCAGGTGCGCGCCGATGGTGCCCGCGACCGGGTTGCCCGCCTTGGCGTCCCAGTTGGTCGACCAGGTCATCGCCCCGCCGATGCCCGGCCAGGTGGTGTCGGGCTTGTAGCCGCCGCAGTTGGTGCCGGCGGCCAGGCAGTCCAGCGCGTTGTCGACCACGCTCGGGCTGACGTACCCGCCGCCCGCCGCGCTGGTGGAGGCCGGCACGCCGAGCCCCACCTGGTCGGGCCGCAGCCCGCCCTTGAGCTGGATGCAGGCCAGCCCGGTGAGGAAGTCCTCGGTGCCCTGCGAGTAGACGTTGCCGTCGCAGCCGTTCATGGCGCCGGAGTTGTAGTACTGCATGTTGACGATGGTGAGGATGTCCTTCACGTTCAGCGCCAGCTTGAAGTACTCCATGCCGGTCGACTGCATGTCGATGGTCTGTGGCGCCATGGTGAGGACGAACCCGTTGCCGCTCTTCGCGGCCAGCGAGTGCAGCGCCTGGCCCAGGTAGACGGAGTTGACACCGTTCTCCAGGTCGATGTCGATCCCGTCGAAGCCGTAACCCTGCATCAGCCCCCACGCGGTGCTCGCGAAGTTGGCCGCCGAGGTCGGGTCGCTCACCGACACCGTGCCGTTCTGCCCGCCGACCGAGAGCACCACCTTCTTGCCGGCCGCCCGCTTGGCCGCGATGTCGGCCTTGAACTGGGCGTCGGTGTAGCCGCCGAGGCGGGAGGAGAGGGCGGGGTCCAGGGTGAAGCCCAGCCCGCCCGGCGTGGTGGTGGCGTCGGCGAAGGAGACCGCGATGATGTCGTAGGCGGCCGGGACGTCGCTGATCCGCTGGACGGTGGCGCCGTTGTCGAAGTTCTGCCAGTAGCCGGTCAGGATGTGCTTGGGCAGGCCGGGAGGCTTGCCGGTCGAGGTGGCGGTCGGGCTTGCGGTGCCGGTGCCCGTGGGGGAGGGGCTGCCGGTGGGGCTCGGGGACGTGGTGGCGGTCGGGCTCTGGGAGGGCTGCGGGCCGCCCGGGCCGATCAGCGAGACGTCGTCGGCGAGGAAGGCGGGCTGCCCGTACCAGCCGTGCAGGTAGACGGTGACGCTGGTGGTGCCCGGGCCGGTGGTGAAGCCGGTGCTCAGCTGGGCCCAGCCGGCGGAGTTCGTCCAGGTGCCGGGGTCGGTGCCGCCGGTGCCGCGGGCGCCCAGGTAGACGTACGAGCCCTGGACCCAGGAGCTCAGCGTGTACGTCGAGGAGGGCTGCACGGCGACGGTCTGGGTGCACTCGCCGGTGTCGCCCGAGCCCGGGGTGGACGTCAGGGCGTAGCGGCCGGAGTGCACGGTCGTGCTCTGGACGGCGCCGTTGCCGCAGGACCAGCCGGACAGGGTGCCGGTCTCGAAGCCGCCGTTGGTGATCAGGTCGGGGTCGGCGGCCTGGGCGCCGGTGCCGGTGGCGAGGGCGAGTCCGCTCAGGCCGAGGGCGACGGCGCAGGCCCCGGCGAGCAGGGTGTGGACGGCGCGCGGGCGCCGGTGTCGGGCAGGTGGCATGACTCCATCTCCTGTGGGGGAGGCCCGGCGGCGCGCCTGGGTGGTGGGGGTGGAGCGCCGTCCGGGGTGTCGATGGTGCGCGTGCGGGAGCTACCGACAACTCAAGTCCCTGTTGGGGAAGGAGACTTGACTCACAAGGTGGAGTAGACCAATCCGGCTGTCAAGAGGGCGCTAGGCGGCCGACGGCCGCGCGCTGGAGCCGGCCGTTCCGGGATCGGCCGGTTCGGCCGGTTCGGCGACCGCGGCGGTGAGCGCGGCGATCCGCGCCGAGGCCAGGCCGTCGCCGTACGGGCTCGGGGTGGCCGCGAGCCGGGCGAGCCGCTCGGGGGTGTCGGCCAGCCAGGCCCGGGCCAGCTCGCCCAGGTCCTCGTCGGGGCCCACCAGCGCGGCGAAGCCCGCCGCCACCGCCTCCGGACGTTCGGTGGAGCGGCGCACCACCAGCAGCGGGCGGCCGAGCACGGTGCACTCCTCCTGCACGCCGCCGGAGTCGGAGACCAGCAGCGCGGCGTGGCTCGCCAGACCCAGGAAGTCGGCGTACCCGACCGGCCCGGTGACGGCCAGGCGCTCCAGCAGGGCGTCCAGTGCGAAGCGCTCGACGGCGGCCCGGGTGCGCGGGTGCATCGGGAACAGCACCGGGGTGCCAGCCCGGGCGATCCGGTCCAGTTCGGCCAGCACGGCGCCCAGTGCCTCGGCGGTGTCGGTGTTCTCCGGGCGGTGCACGGTGGCCAGCACGTAGCCGTCCGGGCGCAGCCCGTGCGCGGCGAGCAGCGCGGCGCGGTCGGCCGCGGCCGGCAGCTGGCGGCGGACCACCTCGACGACGGTGTTGCCGGTGAGCGCGATCCGCTCCTCGGCGAGGGCCTCGGCCCGCAGGTTGGCGACGTTGTCCCCGGTGGCGGCGCAGAGCAGGTCGGAGACGTGGTCGACCATCACCCGGTTGTGCTCCTCGGGCATCGCCCGGTCGAAGCTGCGCAGCCCGGCCTCGACGTGCACCAGCGGGATCTCCCGGGCGTTGGCGGCCAGTGCCCCGGCGAGGGTGGCGTTGGTGTCGCCCTGGACGACCACGGCGGCGGGGCGGTCCTCGGCGAAGGCGGCGTCCAGCTGGCCCAGGGACTGGGCGATCTGGCCGGCCCGGGGGCGCCCGCCGACGCCGGTGAGCAGCTCGGGGCGGGGCAGGTCGAGGTCGCGCAGGAAGCGGCCGGACATCGCCTCGTCCCAGTGCTGGCCGGTGTGCACCAGGCGGGTGGCGTCGCCGAGTTCGTGGATCAGCGGGGCGAGCTTGACGAGTTCGGGGCGGGTGCCGAGGACGACGGCGACGCTGGCGGGGGGAAGGCACATGCTCATGGGGAGGCTCCGAGGGGGTGGGGCTGCTCAGGGCGCGGGCGCGGGGCTCAGGACCGGGGCTCAGGACTCGAGGGCGGTGGGGGCGCCGAGGGCGACCTTCTCGGCGTTGCGCCGGGTCTTGGCCCAGCCGTTGCGGCCGAGCAGCATCCGGGCGGCGGCCCGGGTGGCGACCACGAAGAGGTGGTAGGCGTAGAGCCAGATCAGGACGCCCCAGAGCAGTCCGGTGAGCCGGCCGCGGTCGGGGTGGACGAGCCGGCGGTAGGCGAAGCCCCAGAGCATCATCGGCAGGGTGGCGACCGCGAAGGCGAGCAGCATCCACGGGCCGAACCTGACGTGGAAGTCGGCGGTTTCGGCGGGGAAGAGCACCAGTCCGGCCGCGGTGATCCCGAGCGAGAGCGGGAACAGCAGGACCAGCAGGACGCAGACGACGGGCTGGAGGAAGGTGTACAGCACCTCGGCCTTGCCGGACCAGGTGTAGAAGGGGGAGCGCAGCACCCGGCCGGTGTAGCGCAGGCACTGCATGTTGCCCTGGGCCCAGCGGGTGCGCTGGGTGAGGAAGCGGCGCAGCGAGATCAGGCCCTCCTGGGAGACCTGGGTCTCGGTGACGTGGGTGAGCCGCCAGCCGGCCAGGCGCAGGTCGAGGCCGGACTCGTAGTCCTCCAGCAGGGCGCGCTCGGGCCAGGGGCGGCCGGCCCGGCCCTCCTCGGCGGTGAGCGAGTCGAGGGCGGTGAGGCGGACGAACTGGCCGTTCCCGCCGAGGCCGACGCTGCCGGTGCGGCGGCGCAGCAGCTGCATGCCGGCGTTGTTGGCCTGGAACTCGATGTCCTGCATCCGGACCAGCGCGCGGGCGAACGCGTTGGCGCCGCGGCCGCGGCCGGGCAGCGGGAGTTCGTCGTCGGCGTTGCGCATCCGCACGCCGATCTGGACGGCGCCGGTGTCGGGGCGGCCGAGTGCCTTGGCGTTGCAGACCTGGGGGAGGGTGCCGGGGTCGAGCCGTCCGTCGGCGTCGACGACGCCGATCACCACGCGGGAGCGGTCGGTGTCCTCGGGCAGCCAGGCGGTGATCTCGCGGTAGGCGGCGTTGAGGGCGGCGCCCTTGCCGATCCGGGCGTGCGGGCGGCGGCGCTGGACGAGGTGGACGCGGTCGTCGTGGGCCGCGGCGGCGAGGACGAGGTCGCGGGTGGCGTCCTCGCTGTCGTCGTCGATCACCCACAGGTGGGCTTCGGGTGCGTTCTCGCGCAGGCCGGCCAGGGTCTGGGTGACCACGGCCTCCTCGTCGCGGCAGGGGATCACCAGGTGCCACTGGAAGGCGGCCGGGTCGCCGGGCTCGGCGGGCCGGTTGTGCCGGAAGGCGTGCCGGGAGCCGGCCCAGTACAGGAGGAAGCGTCCGAAGACGAAGGCCATGTAGCCGACGAGCGCCAGTGAGACCAGTCCGGCGAACCAGACGACGGCGTCCTGGCGGAGCACGATCCAGTCGTGCAGAGCGTCGGGCATGGCGTGGTGCTCCTCGTGATCAAAGGCGGTGCGGCTCCAGGGGGTGCGAATCGATGCTCCGTTGCGGTTCAAACTCGCCAAAGAGATAGTAAAGGGGGCAAATTGGAAACCCCGACCAAAGTGGTCGTTCTCACCCCGTGAGGACGGCCCGCGAACCCTCCGTAGACTGTGGTCGTGAGCGACAAGGCCGACCCGAATCCGTACACCCTCCGCCCCGCCGACGGCGACACCGACGACACCCTGCGCGATGTCGAGGTGGAGCTCTCCAAGCGCTGGCCGGAGAACAAGCTGGAGCCCTCGCTCGACCGGATCGAGGCGCTGATGGACATCCTGGGCCAGCCCCAGCGGTCCTTCCCCTCCATCCACATCACCGGGACCAACGGCAAGACCTCCACCGCCCGGATGATCGAGCAGCTGCTCAACACCTTCGAACTGCGCACGGGCCGCTACACCAGCCCGCACGTGGAGAGCGTCACCGAGCGGATCACCCTGGACGGCGCCCCGATCACCCCCGAGCGCTTCGTCGAGGTCTACCGCGACATCGAGCCGTACGTGCGGATGGTCGACGCGGCGCAGCCGGTGCCGATGTCCTTCTTCGAGGTGCTGACCGGCATGGCCTACGCCGCCTTCGCCGACGCCCCCGTGGACGTCGCCGTGGTCGAGGTCGGCATGGGCGGCTCCTGGGACGCCACCAACGTCATCGACGCCGCCGTCGCCGTGATCACCCCGATCGGGCTGGACCACACCGACAAGCTCGGCGAGACCACCGGTGAGATCGCGGTCGAGAAGTCCGGGATCATCAAGTCCGGAGCCGTCGCCGTCGTCGCCCAGCAGCAGCTGGACGCCGCCCAGAACATCCTGCGGCGCGCCGTCGAGGTCGACGCCACGGTGGCCCGCGAGGGCATGGAGTTCGGCGTGATCCGCCGTGAGCTCGGCGTCGGCGGCCAGCTGGTGACGCTGCGCGGGCTCGGCGGCGAGGAGTACGAGGACGTCTTCATCCCGCTGCACGGCGAGCACCAGGCGCACAACGCGGTGCTGGCGCTGGCCGCGGTCGAGGCCTTCTTCGGCGTCGGCGGCGCCCGCGGCGGGCAGCTCGACGTGGACAAGGTCCGCCAGGCCTTCTCCGGCGTCTCCTCGCCCGGCCGCCTGGAGGTCGTGCGCCGCAGCCCCACGATCATCCTGGACGCCGCGCACAACCCGCACGGCGCCCGCGCCACCGTCGCCGCCCTGGGCGAGTCCTTCGGCTTCACCCGGCTCGTCGGCGTGATCGGCACCTCCGGGGACAAGGACGTGGCCGGCGTGCTGGAGGCCTTCGAGCCGATCCTCGCCGAGGTCGTCATCACCCAGAACTCCACCCACCGCGCGATGGACGTCGACGAGTTGGCGGCGCTGGCCGTCGACATCTTCGGCGAGGACCGCGTCCAGGTCGAGCCCCGGCTCGACGACGCCATCGCGGCCGCCGTCACCCTCGCCGAGGAGGAGGGCGACCTCGGCGGCGCCGGGGTGCTGGTCACCGGTTCGGTCATCACGGTGGGCGAGGCCCGCCTGCTGCTCGGGAGGAAGTGACATGAGGACCCTCTGCTCCTCGACCCTGATCGGCGAGGCGCTCCTGGCCATGTTCGCCGCGCTGGTCGCGATGCAGCTGTCCAGCGTCTCCACGGCCACGATCTGGATCGTCACCGGGATCGTCATGGCGCTGTGCATCGCGCTCTGCGGCATGATCAACCGCCCCGGTGCGGTGGCCGTCGGCTGGGCGCTGCAGATCGGCCTGATCGCCAGCGGCTTCATCCTGCCGACCATGTTCGGCCTCGGTGTGGTCTTCGCCGGCCTGTGGTGGTGCTCGGTGCACTACGGCCGCAAGGTGGACGAGTTCAAGGCCGCCCGGGCCGCCGCCGAGGCGGCCGCCGTACCGGTCTAGGGCCCGGACCGGCGGGCCGACACGCCGCACACGCAAGGTAATCTCTGCCGTGTCGGCTCCCGCCCGTCGGCCCGACTGCCTTGCCGTACCGAATCCCCAGGAGACGCACCGTGTCCCAGCGCACTCTCGTCCTGCTCAAGCCCGACGCCGTCCAGCGTGGCCTGGCCGGCGAGATCATCAGCCGCATCGAGCGCAAGGCCGGCTGGCGGCTCACCGCCGTCGAGCTGCGCACCTTCGACCGGGCGACGCTGGAGCAGCACTACGCGGAGCACGTCGGCCGCCCGTTCTACGAGCCGCTGCTGGAGTTCATGACCTCCGGCCCGTCGATCGCGCTGATCGTCGAGGGCGAGGAGGTCGTGCGCGGCATCCGGATGCTGGCCGGTGCGACCAACCCGCTGGAGGCCGGGGCCGGTACCATCCGCGGCGACTACGCGACGATCACCCGCGAGAACCTGATCCACGCCTCGGACTCCCCGGAGTCGGCCGAGCGCGAGATCAAGATCTTCTTCCCGGCGCACGCCTGAGTCCAGCCGGGCGACACGCCCGAGGGACCTTGGCACTGCCCCGGTCGGGACCATTGGCCCGGCCGGGGCACTTTTATCGTGAAATAAGCAACCAGAGCCGCCGACACGGCGTCCCAATGCCCGGAGAAGCGAACACGCTCCGGACAATGGACGGTATGCCCCGCATCGACGTCCGTACCGCGCCGCGTGACTACGATGGACGCGACTCAAGGGCCCGGTAAGGCAGCTCAGCTGGCTCCGCCCGAGCGTGGGCGCGCTCTCGTCCAACCCCCATGAACTCCGAGCCCGGGAAGGCAACCACACCCCATGGCGAGCAACCTGTCGTTCATCGGCCGCGACTTGGCGATCGACCTTGGAACTGCCAACACGCTGGTGTACGTCAGGGGCAAGGGGATCGTCCTCAACGAGCCGTCCGTCGTCGCGGTGAACACCAACACCGGCGGCATCCTGGCGGTCGGTGCCGAGGCGAAGAAGATGATCGGCCGGACGCCGGGCAACATCGTCGCCATCCGCCCGCTCAAGGACGGCGTGATCGCCGACTTCGAGATCACCGAGCGGATGCTCCGCTACTTCATCCTCAAGATCCACCGCCGCCGCTACCTCGCCCGCCCCCGGGTCGTGGTCTGCGTGCCCTCCGGCATCACCGGAGTCGAGCGCCGCGCCGTGATCGAGGCCTCCTCGCAGGCCGGCGCCCGCCAGGTGCACATCATCGAGGAGCCGATGGCCGCCGCCATCGGCGCCGGGCTGCCCGTCCACGAGGCCACCGGGAACATGGTCGTCGACATCGGCGGCGGCACCACCGAGGTCGCGGTCATCTCCCTCGGCGGCATCGTCACCGCCCAGTCCATCCGGGTCGCCGGCGACGAGCTGGACAACGCGATCGTCCAGCACATCAAGAAGGAGTACTCGCTGCTCCTCGGCGAGCGCAGCGCCGAGCAGATCAAGATGAGCATCGGCAGCGCCTTCGGCCTGGAGGGCGAGAAGGACGAGCACGCCGAGATCCGCGGCCGCGACCTGGTCAGCGGCCTGCCCAAGACCGTGGTCATCTCCGCCGCCGAGGTCCGCGAGGCCATCGACGAGCCGGTCAACTCGATCATCGACGCCGTGAAGACCACCCTCGACCAGTGCCCGCCCGAGCTGGCCGGCGACGTGATGGACCGCGGCATCGTGCTCACCGGCGGCGGCGCCCTGCTGCGCGGCCTCGACGAGCGGCTGCGCCGCGAGACCGGCATGCCGATCCACATCGCCGAGAACCCGCTCGACTCGGTCGCGCTCGGCTCCGGCAAGTGCGTCGAGGAGTTCGAGGCGCTCCAGCAGGTACTGGACTCCTCCCCGCGCCGTTAGCACCACCGAGACATCCGACACTCAACTGAACGGGCTGCCGCCCGGGCCCCACAGCCCGGGCGGCCGACCAGGTACGAAGGGGCAGTACCAGCACCGTGAGGGACACACGAGAGAGCCGGCTGCTGCTCATCCTGCTGGTGGCCGTCGCCTTCGCGCTCGTCACCGTGGACATCAAGGGCGGTGAGAGCTCCCCCCTCGGCGGTGCCCGACACGCCGCCGCCAGCGTCCTCGGCCCGGTCGAGCGCGGAGCCGCCACCGTCGTCGACCCGGTCGCCGACACCGTCCGGGCCTTCCGCGACGCCGCGTCCAACAACGGCCGCACCGACGAGCTCGCCCGCGAGAACACCGAACTACGCCAGAGGCTCGCCTCCTCCGACATGGCCACCGGGCGCACCAAGCAGCTCGACGACCTGCTGCGCACCGCCGGCGCCGGCGGCTACACCGTCAAGGCCGCCCAGGTCATCGCGATCGGCCCGGCCCAGGGCTTCTCCTGGACCATCACCATCGACGCCGGCAGCGACGACGGCCTCACCCGCGACATGACGGTGATCAACGGTCAGGGCCTGGTCGGCCGGATCACCACCGTCGCCCCGACCACCGCCACCGTGCTGCTCGCCTCCGACCCCGGCTTCTCGGCCGGCACCCGGCTGGAGGCCAGCGGCGAGATCGGCTTCGCCTCCGGCGGCGGCACCAGCCCGATGAAGGTCTCGCTGCTCAACGGCAAGGCCCAGGTCAAGGCCGGCGACCGGCTGGTCACCTTCGGCTCGCAGAGCGGCCGCCCGTTCGTGCCCGGTGTGCCGGTCGGCAAGGTCGTCGAGGTCGAGGCCACCCCGGGCCAGCTGACCAAGACCATCCTGGTCGAGCCCTTCGTCCAGTTCACCCGGCTGGACCTGGTCGGCGTGGTGGTCGTGCCGCCGCGCGCCGACCCGCGCGACGCCGTCCTGCCGCCGGCCCCCGCCCAGGGACAGGCGGCCCAGGCCCCGACCGCGCCCGCCGCCCCGCCCGCCAAGCCCACTGGGGGGAACTGAGCCATGCGCCTCGCCCGCATCCCCGTCTCCGCCGGCCTGATCCTGCTCGGCCTGATCCTCCAGGTCAGCGTCTTCGGCCGGCTCCAGCTCCCGGGGGCCACCCCGGACATACTGCTGCTCGTCGTGGTCGGCCTGGCCCTGGTGTACGGGCCGTCCGGCGGCTGCGTCGTCGGCTTCTCGGCCGGCCTGCTCGCCGACCTCGCGCCGCCCTCCGACCACGCGATCGGCCGCTACGCGCTGGTGCTCTGCCTGATGGGCTACGCCGCCGGGCTGCTGCGCCCGGACCACGGCCGCCAGCGGTCGGTGTTCGGCGCGCTGGTGGTGGTGGCCGCCGCCGCGGTCGCCTCCACCCTGCTGTACGCGATGGTCGGCGCCCTGGTCGGCGACACCGCGGCCCGGCACGTCGGCCTCGGCGGCCTGGTGGTCAGCGCCCTGCTGTACGACGTGCTGCTGGCGCCGTTCGTGGTGCCGCTGGTGATGCTGGTCGGCCGCCGCTTCGGGCGCGACCCGGTGACCGCGGCCACCGACGACGACGAGGGCGGCTCCGGCCTGGGCACGCTGGCCCGCTACCGCACCACGCGCGACGCCTCGGCCGGCCCGTCCTACAAGAAGCGGCGCATTCCCGGCTTCGCCCGGCGCCCGTAACCGGCCCGGCCCCCGACCTCCCGACTTCCCGCATCCTGGAGCGCACGAGACGTGAGCAACATCCCCGAGACCGGCCGTACCCGGCGGGTGACGATCCGTCTGGTGGTGCTGCAGATCCTGGTCCTGTCGCTGCTCGCCACCCTCGGCGGGCGGCTGTGGTACCTGCAGATCCGCAACGCCAGCGTCTACACCGCCAAGGCGACCGGCAACCACATCCGCGAGGTGGTCGAACCGGCCGTCCGCGGCGAGATCCTGGACGCCTCCGGGCGGATCCTGGCCGGCAACGAGGCCCGGCTGGTGGTCTCGGTCAGCCGCACCTCGCTGCTGCAGCAGAAGGACGGCGGCAAGGCGGTGCTCGGCCGGCTGGCCGAGGTGCTGGGGATGCCCGCCAAGGACGTGCAGGAGAAGACCAGGCTCTGCGACGCCAAGACCCCGCAGCCCTGCTGGAACGGATCGCCCTACCAGCCGATCCCGGTCACCAAGGAGGCGACCACCCAGCAGGCGATGCAGATAATGGAACGCCGCGAGGACTTCCCCGGGGTCACCGCGCAGCCCACCGCCGTGCGCCGCTACACCGGCGCCGAGGGCGCCAACATGGCGCAGGTGCTCGGCTACCTCTCGCCGGTCACCGACGAGGAGGTCAGCAAGACCGCCTCCAAGTCCGGCCTGGACCGCTACCTGCCGGCCGACCAGATCGGCCGGGCCGGCCTGGAGTCGGTGTACGACCGCGACCTGCGCGGCACCGCCGGCATCACCCAGCTGGAGGTGGACAACCTCGGCCGGGTGATCGGCACCGCCGGCGCCGCCGCCCCGCAGACCGGCAACAACCTGGTCACCAGCATCGACGCCCGGGTGCAGAAGGTGGTCGAGGACAACCTGGCGCAGGCCATGGCCGACGCCCGGAAGACCTTCGACAAGGTCACCAACCGCAACTACGAGGCCGACTCCGGCGCCGCCGTGGTGATGGACGTCCACACCGGACGGATCGTCGCGATGGCCAGCGCGCCGACCTACGACCCCAACCTCTGGGTGGGCGGCATCACCGGCAAGGACTACCAGTCGCTGACCAGCAAGGACTCCAACTTCCCGCTGCTGAACCGGGCCATACAGGGTCAGTCCGCCCCCGGCTCGACCTTCAAGGTCGTCTCCACCACCGCCGCCGTGGAGGCCGGCTACTCGCTGGACGGGACGTACGCGTGCCCGAAGAGCATGACCATCGGCGGCCGCGAGTTCAAGAACTTCGAGAGCGAGAACTTCGGCTCCATCTCCCTGGAGAAGGCGCTGGAGGTCTCCTGCGACACCGTCTTCTACGGCCTGGCGTACGACCAGTGGATGAAGGACGGCGGCATCAAGCCGAAGAAGGAGCCGGGCGACTGGTTCTTCAAGACCGCGCACCAGTTCGGCCTCGGCGCCAAGACCGGCATCGACCTGCCCAGCGAGGTCACCGGCCGAGTGCCGGACCGGCAGTGGAAGCAGTCCTTCTACGACAACAACAAGGACGCCTGGTGCGCGCAGGCGCAGAAGGGCGGCACCAGCTTCTCCGACCAGATCGCCAAGGAGAACTGCGTCGACGGCTACCAGATGCGCGCCGGTGACGCCGTCAACTTCGCGATCGGCCAGGGTGACACGCTCGTCACCCCGGTCCAGATGGCCCGGATCTACTCGGCGCTGGCCAACGGCGGCACCTTCTACCGGCCGACCATCGCCAAGGCGGTGATAAGCCCGAGCGGGGACCTCGTCCGCGAGATCGCCCCGCACGAGGACGGCAAGTTCCCCGGCTCTCAGAAGCTGCTGAGCTACATCGACCAGGCCACCGCGGGCGTCATCACCGGCGGTACCGCCGCCTGGAAGTTCTCCGGCGCCGGCTGGCCGCAGAACAAGATCGAGCTGCACGCCAAGACCGGCACCGCCGAGGTCGAGGGCAAGCAGACCACCTCCTGGCTGACCACGTACAGCAAGGACTACGCGGTCGTCATGACGATAAGCCAGGGCGGCACCGGCTCCGGCGGCTCCGGCGACGCCGTCCGCCGGATCTACCAGGCGCTGTACGGCGTCGACGACAAGGGCAACATCGACAACGGCAAGGCGCTGCTGCCCGCGCCGCAGGCCGAACTGCCGAAGTTCAACCCGGACGGCACCGCGATCGTCAAGCAGGCGGCCTACACCGCGAACACTGCCGACACCAGCAACACCGTCGGCCCGGCGCCGGCCTTCCTGGAACAGGCGCAGGGCGAGCCCGCCCCGGCCTCGGCCTTCCTGGACCCGGCGCAGCCGAACGACCGGCCCGCCCCGGGCACCGCGGCCGACGCCGCACTCGAACCGAACCGCGGCCCGGGAAGGGGGCGGGCATGACCTCCTACGGCTCCTACCGGCAACTGCGGCTGAGCCCGCAGCGCAGCGGGGTCTCCAAGGCCCTGGCCAAGGACTCGCCGCTGTGGCGGCTGGACTGGATACTGCTGCTCGCCGCGCTCGCCCTGTCCCTCGGCAGCTCTCTGCTGGTGTGGTCGGCCACCCGCGGCCGGGACTCGCTCACCCACGGCGACCCGCAGTACTTCCTGTACCGGCACCTGACCAACCTGGTCGTCGGGCTGGTGCTGTGCTCGGTGGTGATAGGGATAGGGAGTCGGCGCTTCCGCACCCTCGTGCCGTTCCTGTACATCGGCGTGATCCTGATGCTGCTCGCCACGCTCAGCCCGCTGGGCTCGACCATCAACGGCGCGCACTCCTGGATCCAACTGGGCGGCGGCTTCTCCATCCAGCCCGCCGAGTTCGCGAAGCTGGGGATCGTGCTGGCGATGGCGGTCGTGCTGTCCGACCAGGTGGACGCGGGGGAGCGGGAGTACCCCTCGCACCGGGCGGTGTTCCGCGGCCTGGTCTGGGCCTTCCTGCCGATGTGCGTCGTGCTGCTGATGCCGGACGCCGGCTCGGTGATGGTGATGGCCGCGATCGTGCTGGGCATCCTGCTCGGCTCGGGGGCGGCCAACCGCTGGGTGCTCGGGCTGCTGGTGGCGGGCACCGGCGGGTGCGTGGCGATCTGGAAGCTCGGGGTGCTGAGCAAGTACCAGATCGACCGCTTCGCGGCCTTCGCCAACCCGCAGCTGGACCCCTCCGGCGTCGGCTACAACACCGCGCAGGCCCGGATCGCGATCGGTTCGGGCGGGCTGACCGGCAAGGGGCTGTTCCACGGGACGCAGACCACCGGGCAGTTCGTGCCGGAGCAGCAGACCGACTTCGTGTTCACGGTGGCCGGTGAGGAACTGGGCTTCGTCGGGGCGCTGGCGATCATCCTGCTGGTCGGCGTGGTGCTGTGGCGGGCCTGCCGGATCGCCCGGCAGGCGACCGACCTGTACGGGACGATCGTGGCCGCGGGGATCATCGCCTGGTTCTCCTTCCAGGCCTTCGAGAACATCGGGATGTGCCTGGGCATCATGCCGGTGGCGGGCATCCCGTTGCCGTTCGTCTCCTACGGGGGGTCGTCGATGTTCGCGGTCTGGATCGCGATCGGGCTGCTCCAGGCGGTCCGCAGTCAGCGGCCGATAGCGGCCTGAGTCGACTGTCCGTCCGCGCGTTCGTCGGTCGAGGGCCGGCCCGGGAATTTCTCGGGTCGGCCCTCGGCGTTTCTCAACCTGGCCCTGTGGGTGGGTAGTTGTCGCCCGGTTGTGGCGGGCTGCGGTCCCGGTCAGAGCAGGCAGTCGGCGGCGGTGAGCGCCGCGCGGACCTGGTGGGCCAGCTGCTCCTGGACCGGCACCCAGCGGGCGCCGAAGCGGTGGTGCAGCCGGCCCAGGCTCTCGGTGACGATGTCGCGGGCCCGGCCCCGGGCCGCCTCCACGGTCGGACCGCCGGTGTCCGCCAGCAGTCGCAGCACCGTCGACGCCACCCGCAGCGGGATCCGGGCCGCGACGATCTCGGCGGTGGTCACCCGGGACACCGTGAGCGGCTCGGCGCACCAGCGGGCCAGCCACTCCTCCGCCACCGACGGGCAGAACTCCAGCGTGAACCCGGCCGCGCGCACCAGTTCCCCGTGCGCCGCCCGGGTGTGCGCGGGCACGTGGGCCAGCAGCCCGGAGAGCTCCTCGGCGCGCTCGCGCAGCGCCCGGGCCGCGGCGCCGACCGCCCGGTCCGCCGCCGGGTGCGGACGGCCGTCGCCGACCGAGTCCACGGCCCACATCGGCACCTCCAGCACGGCCGTCACCCCGCCGTGCCGGCCGGCGTACGACCAGGTGGACAGCTCCGGCTCGTCCGGCAGCGCCCGTGACCGGCCCGCGCCGTCCGCCGGGGGCATCAGATAGGTGCCGGGGAAGGGGCTGGCCCAGCCGACCGCGTCGAAGGGGTCGACGTCCAGCGGGATGCCGGCCCGGCGCACCGAGGCGGCGAAGAGCTGGGGCAGCCCGGGCACCGGGGCGGTCAGCTGGATGAAGGCGCCGCCGAAGTCCACCCCGTGCATCGAGCACTGCAGGAACGGGCGCAGCTCGTCGATCAGGCCGGTCAGCGCCAGGCTCTCCGGCATCGGGGGCCGGCCCGCGTCGGCGGCCGGCAGCAGTTCGGGCTGCTCCTCGAACGAGGGGCGGAAGAAGTGCTCGTAGTGCCGGCGCGCGGTGAGCGGCCCGTCCAGCCAGCCCGCGTTGAGCGCGGCGCCGTCCGGGTCCAGGCAGAGCAGCAGGTGCCAGGACAGGCCGGGCCGGGTGGGGCGCGCCAGCAGCACCTCGGCCAGCCGCAGGGCGCCGGCCGTGCCGATCGGCTCGTTGGGGTGCGGGCCGCCGACGACCAGCACCGTGCGCGGGCCCCGGTCGACGGACAGCAGCAGCAGCGGGCGCCCGGCCCGCGAGCGGCCCACCTCGCGCAGCCGGCACCGCTCCGGGTGGCGCAGCGCGAGGCGCCGGGCCGCGGCCTCGGCCTGGGCCGGCGCGGGGTAGCGGGCGGCCCGGCTGCCGAGGGGTCGGGGCGGGCGGACCCGCCGGTCGGTGTCGGTCATGGCTCTCCTAGGGCGTGGCCGCGTGGCCGCGCGGCCGCCTGGCTTGTCGGGCCGCCGGGGCGCGCGGGGGCGCCGAGGGACGCGGCCGGTGGGGCCGGGGGCGGGGCCCTGCGCGCCGGGGACGGGTCGCCGGGGAGGAATCGGCGAGGGTTGAGCGTACGGCCCAACTCCCGTGTCCGGAAGGGGTGCAGAGGTCTCTGGCGGGGCCCTGTCAGTACCGCACGGGTGGTCCGGGCATGTCAACGGCGGACGGCGCCGGGCGGCGGGCGCGCACTGCGCGGGCCGGGGCGGGCCGGGGCGGGGCGGCCGCGCCGGAGCGCGGGCGGGTGCCCGGGCCGGGCGCCGGTGAGCCCGGGGGTGAGCCAGCGGGCCTTTCCCCGGATTGGGCTACCCTTGAGGGTCACCCCTCCCCGCCGTCGCCTGCCGATGCGCGCGGCACCCGAATCACGTCGTAAGGGTTCCTAGTACATGACTGTCGAATCGGTCTTCCCACGCCTGGAGGCCCTCCTCCCGCACGTCCAGAAGCCGATCCAGTACGTCGGCGGCGAGCTCAACTCGACCGTCAAGGACTGGGACGCCTGCGACGTCCGCTGGGCGCTGATGTACCCCGACGCCTACGAGGTCGGCCTGCCCAACCAGGGCGTCATGATCCTCTACGAGGTGCTCAACGAGCGCGAGGGCGTGCTCGCCGAGCGCACCTACAGCGTCTGGCCGGACCTCGAAGCGCTGATGCGCGAGCACGACGTCCCGCAGTTCACCGTGGACGCGCACCGCCCGGTGAAGGCCTTCGACGTGTTCGGCCTGTCGTTCTCCACCGAGCTCGGCTACACCAACATGCTGACCGCGCTCGACCTGGCCGGCATCCCGCTGGAGGCCAAGGACCGCACCGACGAGGACCCGATCGTCCTGGCCGGCGGCCACGCCGCGTTCAACCCCGAGCCGATCGCGGACTTCATCGACTGCGCGGTGGTCGGCGACGGCGAGCAGGCCGTGCTCGACATCACCGAGCTCGTCCGCGGCTGGAAGGCCGAGGGCCGCCCGGGCGGCCGCGACGAGCTGCTGCTGCGCCTCGCCCGCACCGGCGGGGTGTACGTGCCGAAGTTCTACGACGTGGAGTACCTGGCCGACGGCCGGATCGGCCGCGTCGTGCCGAACGCCCCGGGCGTGCCGTGGCGGGTGTCCAAGCACACCGTGATGGACCTCGACGAGTGGCCCTACCCGAAGCAGCCGCTCGTCCCGCTCGCGGAGACCGTGCACGAGCGGATGTCCGTGGAGATCTTCCGCGGCTGCACCCGCGGCTGCCGCTTCTGCCAGGCCGGCATGATCACGCGCCCCGTGCGGGAGCGAAGCATCACCGGCATCGGCGAGATGGTGGAGCGCGGGCTGAAGGCGACCGGGTTCGAGGAGGTGGGCCTGCTGTCGCTGTCCAGCGCCGACCACACCGAGATCGGGGACATCGCCAAGGGCCTGGCCGACCGCTACAGCGACGACAAGATCGGCCTGTCGCTGCCGTCCACCCGCGTCGACGCCTTCAACATCGACCTCGCCAACGAGCTGTCGCGCAACGGCCGTCGCTCGGGCCTCACCTTCGCCCCCGAGGGCGGCAGTGAGCGCATGCGCAAGGTGATCAACAAGATGGTGTCGGAGGAGGACCTGATCCGCACCGTCGCCACCGCCTACGGCAACGGCTGGCGCCAGGTGAAGCTGTACTTCATGTGCGGCCTGCCCACCGAGACCGACGAGGACGTGCTCCAGATCGGCGCGATGGCGAAGAACGTCATCCAGAAGGGCCGCGAGGTCACCGGCCAGAACGACATCCGCTGCACCGTCTCCATCGGCGGGTTCGTGCCCAAGCCGCACACCCCGTTCCAGTGGGCCCCGCAGCTGTCCGCCGAGGCCACCGACGCCCGGCTGGCCAAGCTGCGCGACTCGATCCGCGGCGACCGCAAGTACGGCAAGAACATCGGCTACCGCTACCACGACGGCAAGCCCGGCATCGTCGAGGGCCTGCTGTCCCGCGGCGACCGCCGCATCGGTGCCGTCATCCGCGCCGTCTACGAGGACGGCGGCCGCTTCGACGGCTGGCGCGAGCACTTCTCCTACGACCGCTGGATGGCCTCCGCCGAGAAGGGCCTGGCCGGCACCGGCGTCGACGTCGACTGGTACACCACCCGTGAGCGCACCTACGAGGAGGTGCTGCCCTGGGACCACCTGGACAGCGGCCTCGACAAGGACTGGCTCTGGGAGGACTGGCAGGACGCCCTGGAGGAGGTCGAGGTCGACGACTGCCGTTGGACCCCGTGCTTCGACTGCGGTGTGTGCCCTCAGATGGACCTCAAGATCCAGATCGGTCCCACCGGGAAGAAGCTGCTTCCGCTGGCCGTGGTCAACGGGGCTGCCCCGCAGGGCTAGTTGACGGCGCGGGCGGCGCGGATCGGGTGGGTCCGGGCCGCGTGACGTGCCCGAAGTGACGGATGGAGCCCTCCCCGGGGATCGGGGAGGGCTCCACGCGTTCGCCGGGCGGGCGACGGCCGGGTGCGGGATCAGCAGGCCCAGTTGGTCGAGGTGCTGACGGAGTCCAGCTTGGCCCAGGTCTGCGCGCCGACCTGACCGTCCTGGGAGAGGCCGGTACAGGCCTGGAACCGCAGCACCCTGCTCAGGGTGTCCTGTCCGAACGCGCCGTCGACGTTCAGGGGGGTGGTGTTCAGCGAGGAGTTGAGCTCGCACTGCAGGGCCTTGACGGCGTCGTTGTTCTCGCCGCCGCGCAGCAGCGGCTCCCACGTCGTGTAGGTGGTCCCGCAGTAGCTGCCGGCCTGCGCCGCGGACGCGCTGCCCGCCGTGGCGACGCCGCCCGCGAACAGGAGGCCGGTCACGGCGAGGCCGGCGAGGATCTTGCGCATGGAGGTTCCCTTCCTCATGCCGCACACCCCCGGTGTGCGGTCGGTGGGTCCGGGTGGGCCGCACTCGGACGGCTCGAATCCTGCCTGGCGGGTGGGCGTCCCAACACGGGGGAACGGCTTCAGGGATGTTCTGGGAATTTCCCGCCGCTGGACGACGGCCTCAGGACGGCCCGCCACCTGCGGGGACGTACTCGCCGCGGAGTGTCGGGGGGTTGTGGGCCCGGCCGTCTCGGTCACAGGGGCGCGGGCGGGGGGCGTCGGGGTGCGGCTGACCAGGGGCGGGACGAGGGGGGTGGCGGGGCGCGTACCCTTTGAGGTGACAGAGTCCGGACAGCGGCGGCAGCCGTCGCGCCGGACGGGGACAACTGACTAAGGACTGAGCGACCCTGGCACGCCGTACGCCCGACGGTCCTCCGCCCGCTCCGACGGTGCAGCGGATCCGTCTCCGCTACACCAAGCGCGGCCGGCTCCGCTTCACCAGCCACCGTGACTTCCAGCGCGCTTTCGAGCGCGCCCTGCGCCGGTCCGCCGTGCCGATGGCCTATTCGGCAGGCTTCACCCCGCACCCGAAGGTGTCCTACGCCAACGCGGCCCCGACCGGGGTGGCGAGCGAGGCGGAGTACCTGGAGATCGGCCTGGCCGCCCTCCGCGACCCGGAGGAACTGCGGGCACAGCTGGACGAGTCGCTGCCGACCGGACTGGACGTGATCGACGCGGTCGAGGTCCGGACGCCGAACTTCGTGGAGCGCCTCGAGGCCTCCGAGTGGCTGGTCCGGCTGGACGGCGTCGAGCCGCAGGAGGCCGCCCGCGCGGTCGCGGTGTTCCTCGCCGCGGAGCGGGCCGAGGTCGAACGAGTGACCAAGAACGGCGTGCGGGTCTTCGACGCGCGCGGTCCGGTGGCGGCGCTCGAGATCGTCGCGCCGCAGGTCGTCGACGGTGCGGACACGGCGGCCGAAGCGGACCGCGATGTTCGGACCGGCCGTCCCTGTGCGATACTGCGCCTGGTAGTACGACACGCCACACCCGCCGTACGACCCGACGACGTATTGTCCGGTCTCCGTGTGACGGCCGACCTGGCGCCGCCGGTCCCCGCAGAGGTGACCAGGCTGGCGCAGGGGCCGCTCGACGAGGAGTCCGGCACGGTGACCGACCCGCTGGCGCTCGACCGCGCCGCGGCTCCGGCCGGCTGACAGCCGCCGGGGTTCGCGGGGCCGCGTCCGCCTGACGGGCGGAGGCCGGGTCCAGTGCCTCACTGGGCCCGACGGTCCTCCAGGTTCCCGCGGCTCCCCAGGGGAGCGAGCGTCGTCGCAGCACAGGCCGTCCACCTGAGGCCCGCCGACCAGGAAGGTCGGTGGGCCCGGGAACCCCGTCCGGGAGCCACCCGGGGTTGGGGAACGGCGCAGCTTGGGAAAACCTCAGAAGACTGGTCAGACCAGAAGACTTTCGACACCCCGCCGAGCGGCGGGGCGCCGAGCGAGACTACGAGCCCCTGTGCGGCCTCGCGTCCGCGCGGCGGCACCGTGAAAGGGTCCGGCCCGAGCATCGTCGAGATGCCGGCCGGCCACGGGTGCCGTGCCGTGCCCGGATGTGGAGCCCGGGGGCCTGACGGGAGATCCACCCGCATGCTCGATAACACCGATCCGCAGCAGAACGCGGCGACGGAACAGAACGAGACCGCCGCGACCGGCGGCGAGGGCACCTCCGCGGCGCCGCCGCGCCGCCGTCGCCGTGCGGTGTCCCGCCCGGCGGGCACCCCGCAGGGCGCGGCCGCCGAGACGGCCGAGACGGTCGTTCCGGCCGAGGCGCCCGCCGCCGAGGCGCAGGCCGCACCGGCCGCCGAGCCGGTGGCCGAGAAGCCCGCCCGGGCCCGCCGCACCCGCAAGCGCGCCGAGGCTCCGGCCGGGACGCCGGAGACGACCCCGGTCGTGGCCGCCGAGCCGGCCGCCGCCGAGGCGCCCGCCGTCGAGAAGACGACCGCGAAGGCGAGCGCGAAGGCGACCGCCAAGCCGGTCGAGAAGGCCGCCGAGCCGGCCGCCGAGCCGGTGGCCGAGAAGCCCGCCCGGGCCCGCCGCACCCGCAAGCGCGCCGAGTCGCCCGCCGGGGCGCCGGCTGCCGCCGAGACCCCGGCCGAGGAGCCCGCCGCCGCCCCGGTGGCCGAGGCCCCCGCCGCCGTCGAGCCCGCCGCCGAGGAGGCCCCCGCCGCTCCGGCCCGCCGGCCCCGTCGCCGCCGCGTGGTCGAGGCCGCGCCGGTCGTCGAGACCCCCGTCGAGGAGCCCGCCGCGGTGGAGGAGCCCGTCGAGGAGGAGCCGGTCGAGGAGCCCGCGGCCGTCCAGCCCGCGCCGGCCGCCGAGCCGACCCACCGGGTGCGCCGCCGTGCGGTCCGCCCGTCCACCGCGATCTTCCAGGCTCCGGTGTTCCAGGAGCCCGCCGCCGCCCCGGCCCCCGCCGCGCAGCCGCAGGCGCCGCAGCAGCCCGCCGCCGCTCCGGCGCCGGTGGAGGCCCCGGCCGCCGCGCAGCGCGAGGAGGACGAGTTCGAGTACAGCGGCGTCGGCCGCCGTCGCCGGGTGCGCACCTCGGTGCGGGTGCAGCCGCCGAGCCGTTCGAAGGCCGCCGAGCGGAAGGCCGCCGAGAAGGCCGAGAAGGCCGAGAAGGCCAAGGTCATCGAGCGGGCGAAGGCCGCCGAAAAGGCGAAGCCGGTCGAGCGGGCCGTCGAGGTGCCGGTCGAGGTGCCCGTCGTCGAGGCCCCCGTCGCCGGTCCGGAGACCGAGGGCGAGTGGGAGGACGACCGTCCGTCGCGCCGTCGCCGTCGGGGCGGCCGTCGTCGTCGCCGTGGCGAGGCCGAGGAGTTCGAGGCCGAGGCCGTCGAGACCGGGCAGTCCGTCGTCGAGGAGCCGGCCGCGGACGCCGAGGAGGACGTCGAGGACGACGACGACCTGGCCGCCAGCCTGTCCTCGTCCCGCCGTCGTCGCCGTCGTCGCCGCCGCAGCGGTGAGGCCGGTGCCGTCGAGACCGCCGAGACCACCGAGGACGGGGTCCGCACGGTGGTGAAGGTGCGCGAGCCGCGCCGCCGTTCCACCGAGCCGTCCTTCGACCCGGACGAGGTGCAGTCCATCAAGGGCTCGACCCGTCTGGAGGCGAAGAAGCAGCGCCGCCGCGAGGGCCGCGAGCTGGGCCGCCGCCGGGTGCCGATCATCACCGAGGCCGAGTTCCTGGCCCGCCGCGAGTCGGTCGAGCGCGTCATGGTGGTGCGCCAGAACGGCCAGCGGACCCAGATCGGCGTCCTTGAGGACGGCGTGCTGGTCGAGCACTACGTCAACAAGGAGCAGGCCACCTCGTACGTCGGCAACGTCTACCTGGGCAAGGTCCAGAACGTGCTGCCGTCGATGGAGGCCGCCTTCGTCGACATCGGCAAGGGCCGCAACGCCGTGCTGTACGCCGGCGAGGTCAACTTCGGTGCGCTGGGCCACGGCGGCCCGCGCCGGATCGAGTCGGTGCTGAAGTCCGGCCAGTCCGTGCTGGTGCAGGTCTCCAAGGACCCGATCGGCCACAAGGGCGCCCGCCTGACCAGCCAGATCTCGCTGCCCGGCCGCTACCTGGTCTACGTGCCCGAGGGCTCGATGACCGGCATCTCGCGCAAGCTCCCCGAGAACGAGCGCGCCCGGCTGAAGCAGATCCTCAAGAAGATCGTCCCGGACGACGCGGGCGTCATCGTGCGCACCGCCGCCGAGGGCGCCTCCGAGGAGGAGCTGACCCACGACGTCCAGCGGCTGCAGCAGCAGTGGGAGGACATCCAGAAGAAGGCCGCGACCGGCAACGCCCCCGCGCTGCTGTACGGCGAGCCGGACATGACCGTCCGGGTCGTCCGCGACATCTTCAACGAGGACTTCACCAAGGTCATCGTCTCCGGCGACGAGGCGTGGCGCACCATCCACGACTACGTCTCCAACGTGGCCCCGGACCTCGCCGAGCGGCTCCAGCGGTGGACCTCCGAGGTGGACGTGTTCGCCACCTACCGGATCGACGAGCAGCTGATGAAGGCGCTGGACCGCAAGGTCTGGCTGCCCAGCGGCGGTTCGCTGGTGATCGACCGCACCGAGGCGATGGTCGTCGTCGACGTCAACACCGGGAAGTTCGTCGGCCAGGGCGGCAACCTGGAGGAGACGGTCACCCGCAACAACATCGAGGCGGCCGAGGAGATCGTGCGCCAGCTGCGGCTGCGCGACCTCGGCGGCATCATCGTGATCGACTTCATCGACATGGTGCTGGAGTCCAACCGGGACCTGGTGTTGCGCCGCCTGCTGGAGTGCCTGGGCCGGGACCGGACCAAGCACCAGGTGGCCGAGGTCACCTCGCTGGGCCTGGTCCAGATGACCCGCAAGCGGGTCGGCCAGGGCCTGCTGGAGTCCTTCTCCGAGCCGTGCGTGCACTGCAACGGCCGCGGCGTGATCGTTCACATGGAGCAGCCGAGCGCCCACGTCCACACCCCGGCCGTGTCGGCCGAGGCGGCCGCGGGCAGCAGCAAGCGCCGTCGCCGGGGCAAGGGCGGGGCGGCCGCCGAGGAGCCGCAGGCCGTCGAGGCCGCCGTGGCCGAGGTGGCCGTCGAGGGCGAGCCGGTGCGCGAGGAGATCGAGGGCCAGCTGGCCCTGGAGGTCCCGGGCGTCGAGGCGGAGGCCGTCGAGGAGGCCCCGGCCGCCCAGCCGGACCTGGTCGAGATCCCCGCCGCTCCGGCGGCTCCGGCCGGCCGCACCCGCCGCCGCGCGGTCCGCAAGGCGACGGCTCCGGCCGGGGCGCCGGGCGAGGCCGAGATCGTGGTGCTCCAGGCGCGGGCCGACGCGGCGCTGGAGGCGGCCCTGGAGGCCGCCAACCCGGCCGCCCCGGCCGTGGTGACGCCCGAGGCCGTCGAGACCGTGGAGGCCGTCGTCGAGGCGCCCGCGGAGGAGGCCCCGGCCGTCGAGACCGTGGAAGCCGTGGAGGCCGTCGTCGAGGCTCCGGCGCAGGAGGCACCGGCCGCCGAGGCCGAGGCCGAGGAGCCGCCCGCGGAGGAGGCCCCGGCGCCCAAGAAGCGGGCCGCCCGCAAGACCGCCGCGAAGAAGACCGTCGCCAAGAAGACGACCACGGCGGCCAAGAAGACCACCGCCCGCAAGACCGCGACCAAGCGGACGAGCGCGGCGGCCAAGAAGGCGGCGGCCGCCGAAGGTGATACGGCGGCCGAGTAGTGCCCACGCGCCCGGGGCGGGACCCTTCCCGCCCCGGGCCGTACGGGCCGGTTTGCCCCCCGGGCGGCCGGTCCGTATTCTTGACCCTCGGCGTGTCTACGCCACACGCTCCCGAGCACATCACCTTCCCGAAGCGCCGCGTTCGCGCGGCAGCGGGCGGGGAGAGGCCCCTGTGTCCGTACCCAGGCGGCTGGCGTCGGGAGTTCCGACCGAGTAAGGAAAGCAGGTACCGCATGTACGCGATCGTTCGCGCAGGCGGCCGCCAGCACAAGGTCGCCGTCGGCGACGTGCTGGAGATCGACCGTATCGAGGCCAAGCCGGGTGACTCGGTCGAGCTCTCGACCATCCTGATCGTCGACGGCGAAGCCGTCACGTCCGACCCGTGGGTCCTGGCCGGTGTGAAGACCCACGCCGAGGTCGTCGACCAGACCAAGGGCGACAAGATCGTCATCCTGCGCTACAAGAACAAGACCGGCTACCGCCGTCGCCAGGGTCACCGTCAGAAGCACACCGCGGTGCGCATCACCAGCATCGACTCGGTCAGCAAGTAAGGGGATAGCGAGATATGGCACACAAGAAGGGCGCAAGCTCTACCCGTAACGGCCGTGACTCGAACGCCCAGCGCCTCGGCGTGAAGCGCTTCGGCGGCCAGGTCGTCTCCGCCGGCGAGATCCTCGTGCGCCAGCGCGGCACCCACTTCCACCCGGGTGCGGGCGTCGGTCGCGGTGGCGACGACACCCTGTTCGCGCTGACCGCCGGTGCCGTGCAGTTCGGCACCCGCCGCGGCCGCAAGGTCGTCAACATCGTGGCCGTCGAGGCCTGAGTCACACCAGACTCACAGTGAAGGGTGGGCCGGAATGTTCCGGTCCACCCTTCATGCTTTACGCAGGTAGCAGCAGACTTTCGCACACTGGAGGCACACCATGACCACCTTCGTGGACCGCGTCGAACTTCACGTCGCCGCGGGTAACGGGGGCCACGGCTGCGCCTCCGTGCACCGGGAGAAGTTCAAGCCGCTCGGCGGCCCCGACGGCGGCAACGGCGGCGAGGGCGGCAGCGTCATCCTCACCGTCGACGCGCAGATCACCACCCTGCTCGAGTACCACCACTCGCCCAAGCGCAAGGCCACCAACGGCAAGCCCGGCGCGGGCGGCCACCGCACCGGCGCGGACGGCGGCGACCTCGTCCTGCTGGTGCCGGACGGCACCGTGGTGCTGGACCGCAACGGCGAGGTGCTGGCCGACCTGGTCGGGCACGGCACCAGCTTCGTCGCCGCCCAGGGCGGCCGTGGCGGCCTCGGCAACGCCGCGCTGTCCTCGGCCCGCCGCAAGGCGCCCGG
This sequence comes from Kitasatospora sp. NPDC094016, assembly GCF_040304045.1. Lineage (NCBI taxonomy): Bacteria > Bacillati > Actinomycetota > Actinomycetes > Kitasatosporales > Streptomycetaceae > Kitasatospora > Kitasatospora sp. NPDC094016. Next base: position 212,880 of record NZ_JBEOUK010000007.1, on the reverse strand, counting down.
CTTCGCGCTGCTCGGCGAGCCCGGCGAGGCCCGCGACATCGTGATGGAGCTCAAGTCCGTCGCCGACGTGGCCCTGGTCGGCTACCCGAGCGCCGGCAAGTCCTCGCTGATCTCGGTGCTCTCGGCGGCCAAGCCGAAGATCGCGGACTACCCGTTCACCACCCTGATCCCCAACCTCGGCGTGGTCACCGCCGGCGACACCGTCTACACCATCGCCGACGTGCCCGGCCTGATCCCCGGCGCCAGCCAGGGCCGCGGCCTGGGCCTGGAGTTCCTGCGGCACGTCGAGCGCTGCTCGGTGCTGGTGCACGTGCTGGACTGCGCCACCCTGGAGCCCGGCCGCGACCCGCTGACCGACCTGGAGACCATCGAGGCCGAGCTGGCCGAGTACGGCGGTCTGGAGGAGCGCCCGCGCCTGGTCGCGCTCAACAAGGTGGACGTGCCGGACGGCCAGGACATCGCCGACCTCACCCGGGAGTCCCTGGAGGAGCGCGGCTACAAGGTGTTCGAGGTCTCCGCCGCCTCCCGCAAGGGCCTGCGCGAGCTGAACTTCGCGCTGGCGCAGATCGTCGCCGAGGCGCGCGCCGCCAAGCCGGTCGAGGAGTCGACCCGGATCGTGCTGCGGCCCAAGGCCGTTGACGACGAGGGCTTCACCATCACCGAGGAGGACGGCGCCTACCGCATCCGCGGCACCAAGCCGGAGCGCTGGGTCCGCCAGACCGACTTCTCCAACGACGAGGCCGTCGGCTACCTCGCCGACCGGCTGGCCCGCCTCGGCGTCGAGGACAAGCTGTGGAAGGTCGGGGCGCACGAGGGCGACACCGTCATCATCGGCCCGGACGAGAACGCCGTCGTCTTCGACTGGGAGCCGACCATGGCCGCCGGTGCCGAGATGCTCGGCCGCCGCGGTGAGGACCACCGCCTGGAGAGCCCGCGCCCGGCGGTCGACCGCCGCCGCGAGAAGCAGAAGGGCCGGGACGCGGCCGAGGCCGAGTTCCTCGCCTTCGAGGCGCTCTCCAGCACCCGCCCGGCCGCCATCGACGAGGGCGACGACGAGGAGTGACCCGGTCGGCCGGGACGCGTCCCGGCCGACCGGGCGAACGGCCCCCACCACCCTCCGGGGCGGTGGGGGCCGTTCGCGTGTCCGGCCCCCCGTTCGGAACTGACGGGTCGTCATGTCTGCCGGGTCCGCGGTCGGGAACCGTACCGGCCCAGGAGCGCCGGCCGTCCGGACCGGCGCTCCGGCCGTGACTCCGGCCGTGGCTTCGGGCGTGGCTTCGCCGAGGCCGGGGCCGGTCCAGCCGGTGAAACTCCCTGCGGGCGACCTGCGCGGATCGCGTAGATTTCGGGGGTGACGGCCGGGCCCGGCCCGCCGCACCCGCACCACACCGGAAGGGCGTACAGCGAGATGAGCGAGGACTCACTGCGCGAGGAGGTGCTGACCGCCCGGCGGATCGTCGTCAAGGTCGGCTCCTCCTCCCTCACCACGGCGGCCGGCGGCCTGGACGCCGACCGGGTCGACGCCCTGGTCGACGCGCTCGCCAAGGTGCGCAGCCGCCCGGACGCCCCCGAGGTCGTCCTCGTCTCCTCCGGCGCCATCGCCGCCGGCCTGGCCCCGCTCGGCCTGGACAAGCGGCCCAAGGACCTGGCCCGCCAGCAGGCCGCCGCCAGCGTCGGCCAGGGACTGCTGGTCGCCCGCTACACCGCCTCCTTCGCCCGGTACGGCATCCGGGTCGGCCAGGTGCTGCTCACCGCCGAGGACGCCAGCCGGCGCGCCCACTACCGCAACGCCTACCGCACCCTCGACCAGCTGCTGGCCATGGGCGCGATGCCGATCGTCAACGAGAACGACACCGTCGCCACCGCCGAAATCAAGTTCGGGGACAACGACCGGCTGGCCGCGCTGGTCGCCCACCTGGTCCGGGCCGACCTGCTCGTGCTGCTCTCCGACGTGGACGGCCTCTACGACGGCGACCCGGCCCGGCCCGGCACCAGCCGGATCGACCAGGTGAGCGGCCCGCACGACCTCGACGGCGTCGAGATCGGCAGCGCGGGCAAGGCCGGCGTCGGCACCGGCGGCATGGTCACCAAGGTCGAGGCGGCCCGGATCGCCACCGGCGCGGGCATCCCGGTGGTGCTCACCGCTGCCAGCTACGCCGCCGACGCGCTGGCCGGACGGCGCACCGGCACCCTGTTCCTGCGCACCGGCAGCCGCACCTCCGACCGGATGCTCTGGCTGGCCCACGCGAGCAGCCCGCGCGGCGCCCTGCACCTCGACGCGGGCGCCGTCACGGCCGTCGTCTCCGGCGGCGCCTCGCTGCTGCCCGCCGGGGTCACCAAGGTGGACGGGGAGTTCACGGCGGGTGATCCGGTGGACCTTCTTGCCGAAAACGGCCACATCGTGGCTCGCGGACTGGTCAACTTTGATGCGAGGGAGTTGCCCCGCCTGCTCGGCCGGTCCACCCGCGACCTGGCCCAGGAGTTCGGCGCCGCGTACGAGCGTGAGGTCGTCCACCGCGACGACCTGGTCGTTCTGCGCGGCTGACCGGCCGGTCGGCCGGTACCGGCCGACCGGCAGAGCGCGGTGGGCGGGCCGCTCCGTACGGGGAGTGGCTCGGCCGCGGGCGAGGAGCGGTGCAGCCGTACCGGTCGGCCGCGGGCCGGCGGGTCCGGTGCGGGGGACGACACGACATCGCCGAACAGGAGGCCGCCGGTGGAACGCAGAAGCGAGGCAACGCTGACCGCAGGGACGGCGGGCCGGCGGCTGACCAGCATCGACGGCGGACGCGGGGACGGACCCGCCGAGCCGGCCGGTCCGCCGCCGCAGACGCCCGGCGGGATGCGCAGGCCGCGGTCGCGGCACGCGGACCCGGGGGAGCCGCCCACCGTGCCCGAGCAGGCCCGGCTCTGGCACGTGGTGCTGAGCGTGTCCGGGCAGGTCACCCCGCTGTCCTCGCTGCGGACCTCGCTGGAGCGGCTGGCGCACGACCACTCGTTCTTCCTCACCGCCCGCTACGCCGCCGACCACGCCGAGATCCGGTACTGGGAGCAGGCCCGGGACCTGCACGACGCGGCGGCGATAGCGCTGCGGCTGTGGGGCGAGCACAAGGTCACCGCGAACCTGCCGCCGTGGGAGATCGTCGGCCTGGAGGTGGTCGACCGGGCGACGTACCACAAGCGGGTGGCGGAGGGCTTCGGCGATCCGCCGCCGCACCTGGGCGGGGTGCACCCGTACTGAGGGGGACGCACCCCGGACGCGGCCACCGGGACGAGCCCCGGAGCGGGTGAGCCGCGGGGAGAACCGTCCCGCCAGGCCGTCTCGCCGGGCGAAATGGCCGCTCGGCGGGCCCCGCGCAGTCGCTACCCTTGGCGCATGACCAGCGATCTCGCCACCGCCGACAGCCCCGTCCTCGCCGTAGCGCGCCGAGCCCGGGAGGCCGCCGCCGCGCTCGCCCCGCTGCCGCGCAGGGCGAAGGACGCCGCGCTGCTGGCGATCGCGGACGCCCTGGTGGCCCGCAGCGCCGAGATCACCGCCGCCAACGCCGAGGACGTGGCCCGCGCCCGCGCGGCCGGCACCGCCGAGTCGGTGATCGACCGGCTGAGCCTCGACCACGAGCGGATCGCCGCGATCGCCTCCGACGTGCGCGACGTCGTCGGCCTGCCCGACCCGGTCGGCGAGGTGCTGCGCGGCTACACCCTGCCCAACGGCCTGGACGTGCGCCAGGTGCGGGTGCCGCTCGGCGTGGTCGGCATCATCTACGAGGCCCGGCCGAACGTCACGGTGGACGCCGCCGCGCTCTGCCTCAAGTCCGGCAACGCCGTGCTGCTGCGCGGCTCGGCCTCCGCCTACCGCTCCAACACCGCGCTGGTCGCCGTCCTGCGGGACGCGGTCGCCGCGGCCGGGCTGCCCGCCGACGCCGTCCAGCTCGTCCCGGGCGAGAGCCGGGACTCCGTCCAGGAGCTGATGCGCGCCCGCGGCCTGGTCGACGTGCTGATCCCGCGCGGCGGGGCCTCGCTGATCCGCACGGTGGTCGAGGGCTCGACCGTGCCCGTGATCGAGACCGGCACCGGCAACTGCCACGTGTACGTGGACGCGCAGACCGACCTGGCGATGGCCGTCGGGATCCTGCTGAACTCCAAGGCGCAGCGGGTCAGCGTCTGCAACGCGGCCGAGACGCTGCTCGTCCACCAGGACGTCGCGGACGCCTTCCTGCCGCTCGCGCTGGCCGCCCTCGCCGAGGCCGGGGTGACCGTGCACGGCGACGACGCGGTGCTCAAGGCCGCCGAGGGCGGCGCCGCCACCGTGGTGCCCGCCACCGAGGAGGACTGGGGCGCCGAGTACCTGTCCTACGACCTGGCGGCGGCCGTGGTGCCCTCGCTGGACGCCGCCGTCGAGCACATCCGCCGCTGGTCCTCCGGCCACACCGAGGCGATCGTCACCACCTCGCAGGCCGCCGCCCGGCGCTTCACCCGGTTGGTCGACTCGACCACGGTGGCCGTCAACGCCTCCACCCGCTTCACCGACGGCGCCGAGTTCGGCTTCGGCGCCGAGATCGGCATCTCCACCCAGAAGCTGCACGCCCGCGGTCCGATGGGCCTGCCCGAGCTGACCAGCACCAAGTACATCGTCACTGGTGACGGGCACGTGCGCGGCGAGGCGACGCAGACCGTGGGCGGGGACGCGGACGCGCGCTGAGCGCGGCCCGCGCGGCCGGCCGGCCGGGCCCCGGGGCGGTCCGCGGCGGCCCGCGTCACACGTGTGACGGACCAACTGCGATGAGCCACAGACAAATCGGCCGCCCGGTAATACGCTGAAGCCGTGGCTGACGATGTGGGGGGCTCGCCGTACCCCGACGGCGCCGACCACGGTGGTGCGGACGACGAGTTCGCCACCGTGGTCTTCGATGAGGCCTTCGTCCGGTCCGCCGCCGTGCACGAGCCGACGGCCAAGGAGCGGCAGCTCGCCGCCGCCGAGGCCCGGTTCGAGCCGGACACCGCGGGCCCGGTCTGGGGCTATGACGTCACCGCCGGGGACGGGCTGCCGCTGGAGCTGCGCCCGCACCCGAGCGGACTCGACGACGACCACCTGTACCCCGATCCCTGGTCGGGCCCCGGCCGGGCGACCGGCCGCCCGGGCCGCCGCCGACGCGGCTACGACCCGGCGCGCGGGCGCGGGCGGTACGTGGCCCAGCAGCGCTGGCACCGGCCGGTGGCCTGGGTGCTCGCCGTGATCATGGGCGTGAGCCTGGTGGCCGTCGCGGTCGCGGCGATCTACCAGGGCGTGGGCGGCTCCTCCGGCGCGCCCCGGCGCCCGGAGTCCGGCAGCAGCAGCCCCGGGACCGATCCGAGGCCCGCGCCGGCCGAGCCGTCGCTCGTGGTCACCGCACCTGCGGGGTGACGTCGTAGGGCGTGGCACGGGGGTGGTGCGCGCCGGGGCGGGCGGTCGCGGGGCGTTCCCGGGAATCTGCGGGCGCACCCTCGTGGAGGGGCGAGGGCGCGCCTTACCCTGGTGTCATGGGTGACCCGCGAGAGCCTCCTGAGGGTGCGCCCGACGGTGGTTCCGGCAATGAGGACGAGTACCGGTCCGTCGTCTTCGACGAGTCCTTCGTCCGGGCTGCCCGGATCCAGGAGCTGTCCGCCCGGGAGCGGCTGGCCGGGTCCTTCGGCCGGGCCACCCGCCCGCGGGTGCGGTTCGGCCCGCTGGGCAGCGTGCCGCGGCAGGCGCTCGCCCTGTTGCTGCTCGTGCTGCTGGCCTTCGGGGCCGCGGTGTACTTCGGGGTCAGCTCGCCGAACCGGATCTCGGCCCGGCCCGAGGGCAGCCAACTGACCGTCAGCCTGGTCGCGTTGAGTCCGGCCTCGGTGGTCCGGCCGGTCGCCGACCCGGCCAACCCGTTCGCCGCGCTGCCGGTCGGGTACAGCGACGGGGCGATCGGACTGGGCACCCCGACCGGGGCCGCCACCGAGCACTTCAGCCGGGTCGAGGTGACCAAGGCGCTCGACACCGTCCAGCGCTACCTGGTGGCCTCCTCGCTGGCCCCGGCCACCCTCGTCCAGGGCGCGACCGCCGACGTGCGGGCCTTCGTCACCCCCGGGGAGCAGGCCCAGTTCGACACCAGCGTGACCCAGCCGGTCGACGACCGGCACCACGCGCTGACCGGCTGGCTGGTGCGCTTCGACCCGGCGCAGGTCGCGCTGGCCGCCGACACCGTGAAGGTGACCGGCGCGATGCGGATCGACGAGGCCGACGGCGGCACGCTGCAGATCACCACCGACCACACCTTCGTCTACGCGCTGAAGGCGGCCGGAGCCGCGGCCGGTGCGCCGGTCACCCTGGAGACCGTCCGGCGGCAGCTGACCTTCCAGTTCGACCGGGTCGACCTGGCCTCGGCCCAGCTGCGGCTGGTGGACTCGGTGATCCAGGCCGGGCCGGAGCCCTGCACCACCTCGATGGCCGGCTTCCTCCAGCCGGTGCTGGCCACCCCGCAGGGCACCCAGGTCCCGCCGCCGGCGCCGATCGATCCGGGCAACCACGCGCAGCCGGCCTGGCAGGTGTGCGGGGTGCTGGCGCCTTAGCTAGGGCGTGTCCGGGGCGCCGGCGGCGAGCGGGAGGCGGACCACCGCGCGGGCGCCCGGGCCGGGCGGGGGCGGGTCGGTGAAGGCGGCGGTGCCGTCGACGCCGCGGGCGATCGAGCGGACCAGGGCGAGGCCCAGGCCGGCGCCGCCGGCGTCGCGGGAGCGGGCGTCGTCCAGCCGGACGAACCGGTCGAAGACCCGCTCCCGGTCCTCCGGCGGGATGCCCGGACCGTCGTCCGTGACGGTCAGCACGGCGTGCCCGTCCTCGACGGTCACCGAGACGGCGACGGCGGTGCGGGCGTGCCGGGCGGCGTTGTCGAGCAGGTTGCGCACCAGCCGGCCCAGCCGCAGTTCGCTGCCCGGGACGGGCGCGGGCTCCAGGGAGACGGCCAGGAAGGCCGGCCCGTCGGCGGACGGGTGGGCGCGTTCGGCGACCTGCTCGCCGACCAGGTCGGCGAGGTCCACCGGCTCGCCGCTGAGCGGCCCGGAGCGTTCCTCGACGGCGGCGAGCAGCAGCAGGTCGTCGGTGAGCAGTTGCAGCCGCTCGGTGTCGGTGAGCGCGTCGCGGACCACCTGTGGCCATTCCACGCCCGCCGGGTGGGCCAGCGGGACCTCCAGCGAGTTGCGCAGCGCGGCCAGCGGGCTGCGCAGCTCGTGCGAGGCGTCCGAGACCAGCCGGCGCTGCTCGTCGATCGCGTGTTCCAGGCGGCCGAGCGTGGTGTTGGTGGTCTCGGCCAGCCGGGCGATGGCGTCCCGCGAGGGTGGCACCGGGACGCGCTCGTGGAAGGCGCCGGCGCCGATCCGGGCCATGCCCCGGCGGATCGACTCCACCGGCCGCAGCGCCAGGCCGGTGACCAGCCAGGCGATCAGGGCGGTGAACAGGGTCGCGGCGGGCAGTACGTAGCGCAGCAGGATGCCGGTGATCCGGTCCTCGGCCTGGTCGGCGGCGGTGGGGTTGACCAGCAGGTAGACGGTGACGCGCTGGGCCGGCAGGCCCGCGATGCCGGTGTACGTCTTCAGCGCCTCCGAGGACGCCTGGTCGGTGACCTGCTTGAGCAGGGTGACGTCCCGGCTGACGAGGGAGGGACCGTTCGCGGGCCAGTGGAACAGCCGGGTGTGGTCGGGCAGCGTGATCCGGACCTGCTCGGTCTGCCCGGTGGGGACGTCCTGGGGGTACGGGGGAAGGGCGGCGAAGGGCTCGGGCGGCAGGCCCGCGTACTCGCCCAGCAGGGTGTTGGCCTGGACGGAGCCCTGGTTGCGGTAGGTGGTGATGCTGCCCCGGCCGTCGGGGCTGGCCGGGAAGGCCACGTTGCCGTCGGCCAGCACCAGCAGGAACGACTCCTTCAGGGTCGAGCCCCAGGTCTGGGTGCCGGTGGGGATGTCGTGGGCGACGAGCCGGACGCTTTCCCGGGCCTGCTTCTCGGTGACGGCCGTCCACTGGTCGTGGACCGCGCCGCCGACCCAGAGGCTGGCCACCGAGAAGGCCAGCACCGAGGCGAGGGCCGCGCCGAGGGCGGCGCGGACGCGGAGCGAGGAGCGGTGCCAGGGGCGCAGCAGCGGGCGGAGGCGGTCAGCGCGCATCGGGCACCAGCCGGTACCCGGCGCCGCGCACCGTCTCGATCCGGCAGCCGACGCCGGGCACGTCCAGTTTCCGCCGCAGGGCGGCGATGTAGACCTCGACGATGTTCACGTCGCCCCGGAAGGCGGCGTCCCAGACGGTGTCCAGGATGCCGCCCTTGGGGATCACCTCGCCGGGGCGGTGGGCCAGGCACTCCAGCACGGCGAACTCCTTGGTGGTGAGCCGGACCTGTCGGTCGGCGGCGGTGCAGCGGCGGGCCGCCGGGTCGATCCGCAGCGCGCCGACCGCGAGCACCGGCGGGCGGGCGGCGGCGCCGCGGCGCAGCAGGGCGCGCAGCCGGGCGGTGAGCACGACGTAGGAGAACGGCTTGCTGAGGAAGTCGTCGGCGCCGCAGTCCAGTGCCTCGGCCTCGTCGTACTCACCGTTCTTCGCGGTGAGCATCAGAATCGGTACGGAATTCCCGGCGCCGCGCAGTTCGTGGCAGACCTTGAAGCCGTTGAGACCGGGCAGCATCAGATCGAGCACGATCGCCGAATAGGGCTCGGTGAGGGCGAGTTCGAGCCCCTGGGCGCCGTCGTGGGCCAGGTCGACCGCGTAGCCCTCCGCCGCCAGCCCCTGTCTCAGGGACCGCGCGAGTCGCTCTTCGTCCTCGACGATCAGTAGCCGCATGGCGACCATCCTTGGGGGAATTCCGTTTTCCCGCAACGGCCTTGACCGGCTTGCCCGGGATATCCGAGCTGAAGTTTTCCTCAGCTTTCCTCAGTTTCCCTTCAGTGCGGAATTCCTAGCGTCCGGACCATGGATTTCCGACGTGTGCTGCCGTGGTCGGTGGCCGCCCTGTTCGCCCCGCTGTACGCGGCCGTCTCGCTCACCCGGCACGCCCGGTTGGAGAGTGCGGGTTTCGACCTGGGCATCTTCGAGGAGGCGGTGCGCGCCTACTCCCGGCTCGAAGCGCCGGTGGTCGCGCTGAAGGGCACCGGCTTCAACCTCCTGGGCGACCACTTCAGCCCGGTGCTGGCGGTGCTGGCGCCGTTCTACCGGCTCTGGCCGGGGGCCGGCACGCTGCTGGTGGCGCAGGCGGTGCTGGTGGCGCTGTCCGCGGTGCCGGTGACGGCGTACGCGGTGCGGGTGCTGGGGCCGGCGGGCGGGGCGGTCGCCGGGGTCGCGTACGGGCTGTCGGCGGGGTTGCAGAGCGCGGTGGCGTTCGACTTCCACGAGGTGGTCTTCGCCGTGCCGCTCGCGGCGTGCGCGTTGGTGGCGCTGGCCCGGGAGCGGTACGGCCCGGCGGTGGCGTGGGCGCTGCCGCTGTTGCTGGTCAAGGAGGACCAGGCGCTGTTGGTCGCGGCCGTCGGCGGCTACGTGTGGTGGCGCGGGCGGCGCCGGCTGGGGGCGGTCACCGTGCTGGCGGCGGTGGCGGCCGGGCTGCTGGTCACCCTGGTGGTGATCCCGGCGCTCAACCCCGGCGGCGAGTACACGTACGCGCACATGGGGGAGTTCGACGGCGGGAACCCGCTGGCGCGGCTGCTGTTCCCGGCGGTCAAGGCGCTGACCGTCCTGCTGCTGCTGGCGCCGACGCTGCTGCTGGCGCTGCGCTCGCCGCTGGTGTTGCTGGCGGGCGTGCTGCTGGCGGCCCGGTTCTGGGTGGACAACCCGGCGTTCTGGCGCACCGGGCAGCACTACGACGCGGTGCTGGTGCCGCTGCTGTTCACGGCGGGGCTGCACGGGGTGGGCCTGCTGCTGCCCCGGCTGCCCCGGCTGGGCAGGCTGGGCCGGGGGCTGCCGGTGGCGGCGGGGATGCTCGCCGTCACGGTGGCGCTGACCGCAGCCGGCCCGGTGGCGGGCGTGCTGTCGGGGGACGCCCGGCGGGGCGACGGGCGGGCGGCGCAGGTGCGCCGGGTGCTGGCGGTCGTCCCGGACGGCGCCCGGGTGGCCGCCGCCAACCGCTTGGCGCCGCAGCTGACCGGGCGCTGCACGGTGTCGCTGTTCCCGTACCTGACGCCGCCGGGCGGGGCGGGCGGGCCGGGCGGCTGGGGGCGGCCGGTGGCGGAGTGGGTGGCGGTGCTGGAGGAGCCGGACGCCTTCCCGGTGCCGGTGGCGGAGCAGCGGCGGTTCCTGGCCGGGCTGGTCGAGGGCGGCGGGTACCGGCGGGTGGCGGACGGGGCCGGGGTGGCGGTGTACCACTGGCAGCCGGGGTAGGCCCGCCCCGGCAGGCCGACGGCCGGTGCCCCCGGGCGGGGCGCACCGGCCGTCGGCGCGGGTGCGGCGGGTCAGCCGTCGGTGCGCTCGCCCCGGTCGGTGCGGCCGTCCTCGCGGGTGGCGGAACCGCCGCGGGAGCCGCCGGTGAACGTGTCGGCGAAGGTGTCGCGGAGCTTGCCGCCGACGGTCGCGGCGCCGCCGGCCACGTCGCGGATCAGGCCCATCAGCGGGTCCTTGCTCTCCTTCACCGAGGTCGTGTAGTGGTCGGCGGCGGCCTTCCACTGCTCGCCGACCGAGGTGTCCGGATCGTCCGTGCGGCGCGGGTAGGCGCCGGCCAGGATCGAGCGGTACTCGTCGCTCTCCGCCCACTTCTTCAGCTGGGCGACCCGTACCACCGCGAACGGGTGGCTCTGCGGCAGCAGTTGGAGCAGCTTGAGCACGCCGTCGCGCAGGTCGCCGGCCTTGTCGTACTCCTCGGCCTGCTCCAGGAAGGCGTCGACGTTCAGTTCGGCCAGGTTGTGCCCGCCGGCCAGTTTCATCAGGGCGCGCATGGACGCCTGGACGTCCTGCCCGGCGAGCAGGCCGGCCCGGTCGCTGGACAGCTCGGCCTTGCGGAACCACTCCTTGAGCGCGGTGACGATCGCCATGATCGCCAGGTTGCCGAGTGGCACCCAGGCGACCCGGGTGGCGATGTTGGTGAGGATCATCAGCATCGTCCGGTAGACCGCGTGGCCGGACATCGCGTGGCCGACCTCGTGGCCGATGACCGAGCGCAGTTCCTCCTCGTCGAGCAGCTCGATCAGGCCGCTGGTGATCACGATGATCGGGGTGTCGATGCCGATGCAGTACGCGTTGACCGTCGGGTCCTGGGTGACGTACAGGTCCGGGACCTGCTCCAGGTCGAGCACGTAGGCGGCGTCGCGCACCATGTCGTACAGCTCGGGGAACTGGCGCTCGGAGGTCTTCACGGCGGTGGCCAGGAACATCAGCCGGATCGAGCGCTCGGACACCAGCCCGGCGAGCTTGCGCAGGACGTCGTCGAAGCCGGTGAGCTTGCGCAGGGCGACCAGGGCGGAACGGTCCGCGGGGTGCTCCCAGGCGCGGGTGGAGATGTCGGGGAAGCGCTGGCGGCGCCGGCTCGGGGTCTTCGCGGTCGGGTCGGTCATGGTCTGAGTACCTCCTGGTCGACGGCGGCCCCGGCTCGGCGGCCGGCCCCCGCTGGTCTACGCCTGCAACGACTGTCCTTGCAACGTCCGCGGTTGCGTACTCGTCCCCACCGGCAGCGTACGCGCGGGCCGGGCCACGCCGCAGGGGCCGGTGGGCGCCGCCGGTGTGAGGCCGGTCTACCCTGAATGCCCTGGAGAACCGAGACCGGACCCGGCCCCGGTACCGAGCAGTTCGAGGAGCCCCGCAGATGTCCACCGACGCGCTTGTCAGCCTGGCCGCACCCATCTCCAACGAGGCCGGCCCGGGCCTGTTCCTGCGGATCATCGTGGTGGCGTCGTTCGTCGGCGTCGGCCTGCTGGTCTGGATCATGGCGCGGGCCTTCCGCGGCAACTGAGCGCCGACGCCCCGGTTCAGGCTCACGCCCGGTCAGCGGCGGTGGGCCGCCGAGCGGTTGCCGGGTAAGCCCCCGTACGATGACAGGTGGGCCTTCACGGGCCCGGAAGAACCCCTGGTCCGTTCACCCGAGCCGAGAAGGTCCCGCCGACCATGAACACTGCCGCCGCACTCCCCGTCCTGAACCTGCTCGCCGAGAGCGAGGGGGGCAACCACGAGAGCCTGAACCCGTACCTGACGGGTGGCGCCGCACTGTTCATCCTGGCGCTCCTGCTCTTCGTGACCACCCGCTTCAACCGGGACCGCTGAGCCGCCTCCCGGGGCCGCTCGGGGAGCGTCCGGCGTACCGGCCGGCCGCTCCCTCACGCGTCTTCGGACAACCCCCACCCGGGCGTTCCCGCACCGTAACGGGCGTCGCGTAAGGTGTGGCGGCATGGGAGAGCAGGCCGGGAATCCCGGCGGACCGGAACCGGTGAAGAAGCGCCTCGGGGTGATGGGCGGCACCTTCGACCCGATCCACCACGGCCACCTGGTCGCCGCCAGCGAGGTGGCGAGCGCGTTCCACCTGGACGAGGTGATCTTCGTGCCGACCGGGCAGCCGTGGCAGAAGAGCGACCGCCACGTCACCCCGGCCGAGGACCGCTACCTGATGACGGTCATCGCCACCGCCGAGAACCCGCAGTTCTCGGTCAGCCGGATCGACATCGACCGCGAGGGCCCGACGTACACCGTCGACACCCTGCGAGACCTGCACTCCCGGCACCCGGACGCCGACCTCTTCTTCATCACCGGCGCCGACGCGCTCGCCCAGATCCTCTCCTGGCGCGACTCCGACGAGCTCTTCTCGCTCGCGCACTTCATCGGGTGCACCCGCCCGGGACACACCCTGTCGGACGCCGGGCTCCCGGTGGGCGGGGTCTCCCTGGTCGAGGTCCCCGCGCTGGCCATCTCCTCCACGGACTGCCGCAACCGGGTCGCCAAGGGCGAACCGGTCTGGTACCTCGTCCCGGACGGCGTGGTCCGCTACATCGACAAGCGGGCGCTCTACGCGCCGCACCGGACCTGACCAGGAGCGGGCGTGACCGAGCGAAGCGGCGGAGGCCAGCGGCACCAGCAGCAGCCGGAGGACTGGTCGACCGGGCAGTACCAGCAGTACCAGGGGTACCAGCAGCAGCCTGAACAGCCTCCGCAGCAGCAGTACGACCAGCAGCAGTACGACCAGTACGGGCAGCCGGTGTACACGGGGGACCCGTACGGCGGCTACCAGGAGCAGCAGCCGTACCAGGCGTACCAGCAGCCCCCGCAGCAGCAGTACGACCAGCAGTACGACCAGTACGGGCAGCCGGTGCAGCCTGGGCAGCCCGCGCAGGCGTACCAGCAGCAGGGGGGCTACGGCTACCAGGACCCGGCGTACGGGGGATGGGGGTCGGCCGGGCCGGAGGCCGGGGGCGGTTACCAGCAGCAGGCCTACCCGGCCGCGCCGGCGGCGGGTTCGCCGGCGGCGGTCGAGCCCGAGGCCGCCGCGCCCGCCCCCGTCGCCCCCGCGCCGTCGCGCCCGCGCGTGCCCCGGCCCGCCGCCGAGGCGGCGGGCGCCAAGCCCGAGCCGCCGTCCGAACTGGTCGGCGGGGCCCGGGCCGGCAAGCCCGGCGGCAAGGGTGGAGGCAAGGCCGCCAAGGACGACTACCCCACGGACGAGTTCACCTTCGTCGACGAGGAGGAGGAGTCCGAGGACGTCATCGACTGGCTGAAGTTCGCCGAGTCCCGCAGCGAGGTGCGCGCCGAGCGCCGCCGCCGGCTGCGCAACCGGCTGATCGGCCTCGGCGTGGTGGTGGCGCTCGCGGCGGCCGGCACCGGCGGCTACCTCTGGTTCACCGGCGACAAGCAGACCGCGGCGAGCGCGGCCGGTCCGCGCCAGGTCAACGTGGTCCACCTGCGCGACCTCCAGGGCAAGGTCTCCAGCGCGCTGCTGGTCAACGACTCCACCGGGAAGAAGGGCACCGTGCTCCTGCTGCCCGACACCCTGCGGCTGCCCGGCCCCGGCGACCCGCCGGTCACCACCGTCGGCCAGGCCATGGACAGCATCGGCGCCTCCGCGACCCGCGACGGCCTGTCCACCGTGCTCGGCGCCCCGGTCGCGGGCACCTGGCGGCTGGACACCCCCTACCTGGAGATGCTGGTCTCCCAGCTCGGCGGCGTCCGGGTCGACACCAACGCCGAGACCCACGAGGGCGGCAAGCCGGACGGCAAGCTGCTGTCCGCGGCCGGCAAGAACACCCTGCTGAACGGGAAGGCCGCGGTCGCCTACGCCACCCTCCAGGCGTCCGGCGAGAGCCGGGACGCCCAACTGGCCCGGTTCGGACAGGTGATGGACGCGGTGGTGCGCACCATGCCCACCGAGTTCAAGGACGCCAAGGACGACGTGCACCGGATGAACGCGGTGCTCGACCCCTCGCTGCCCGAGGACGCCCTCGCCGGGGTGCTCGCCCAGCTCGCCCAGCAGGCGAAGGACGGCCACCTCGGCACCACCGCGCTGACCGTCAAACCGGACGGCGGCCTGGACGACGCCACCGCCGGCAAGCAGGTCAAGGACGTGCTCGGCGGCACCGTGAAGTCCGCGGCCTCCGCCGACGCCCCCGCCCGGGTCTCGCTCCAGGACGCCACCGGCAACGACCAGGCGGCGGCCGCCGCACAGGTCCAGATCGTGAACTCCGGCCTGACCTTCCTGCCCGGCTCCAAGACCGCCGCGCAGGCCGCCAGTGAGATCCGCTACACCGACGACGCCCGGCAGGCCGCGGCGAAGTCGCTGGCGATCAGCCTCGGACTGCCGGACACGGCGGTGAAGAAGGTCGCCGACGCCCAGAACGCGGACCTGGTGGTCGTGCTCGGCAAGGACTACCAGCCGCCGAAGAGCCAGTAGGCCGCGGCCTCCGGCCCGGGCGGCCCCGGAAAAGCGTTCCGGGGCCGCCCGGGCGGCGTGAGATCCTGGAAGGCGACCCCCGGCCAGGAGCCAGGGGTCGCCCCCCAAGCCGCCGATCCGGAAGAACACCGTGACCGTCACCGACCACAGCCAGCAGCTCATCACCGTCGCCGCGCAGGCGGCGGCCGACAAGCTCGCGCACAACATCATCGCCTTCGACGTCAGCGAGGTGCTGTCGATCACCGACGCCTTCCTGATCGCCTCCGCCAACAACGACCGCCAGGTCCGGTCGATCGCCGAGGAGATCGAGGACCAGCTGCGCGAGCAGCTGGACATCAAGCCGGTGCGCCGCGAGGGCGAGCGCGACGGCCGCTGGATCCTGCTCGACTACCTGGACATCGTCGTGCACGTCCAGCACTCCGAGGAGCGCTCCTTCTACTCGCTGGACCGCCTCTGGAAGGACTGCCCCGAGCTGCCGCTGCCCGAAGACGCCCTGGCCACGCGCAACCGGCCCGACGCCCACACCGACGAGGCCGGCAACGTGGTCGCCCCGGCCGACGACTTCGGCAAGCCCGAGGACCTGCACTGAGCCGGGACGGGCGGGGGCCGCGCGTCGTCTTCTGGCGCCACGGCCAGACCTCGTGGAACCTGGAGTCCCGCTTCCAGGGCACCACGGACATCGAACTGACCGGCCAGGGCGTCCTCCAGGCCCAGCGGGCGGCCCGGCTGCTCTCCGGCCTGCGCCCCGACCTGCTGATCTCCTCCGACCTCACCCGGGCCAAGCGCACGGCCGAGGAACTGGCCAAGGTCACCGGCCTCGACGTGCAGCACCACGAGGGCCTGCGGGAGACCTACGCGGGCTCCTGGCAGGGCCTGACCAACGCCGAGATCCGTGACCGCTTCCCGGAGGAGTACGCGGCCTGGGCGGCTGGCGAGCCGGTGCGGCGCGGCGGCGGAGAACTGGCCACCGAGGTCGCCGACCGCTCGGTGCCGGTCGTGCTGGAGGCCGTCGACAAGCTGCCGGAGGACGGGACGCTGGTGGTGGTCAGCCACGGCGGCACCATCCGCACCATGCTCGGGCGGCTGCTGGACCTGGACCCGGTCCAGTGGGAGTGCTTCGGCGGGCTGTCCAACTGCTGCTGGTCGGTGCTCGGGCAGGGGGCGCGCGGCTGGCGCCTGCTGGAGCACAACGCGGGCACGCTCCCGCAGCCGGTCATCGGCGACGACACCTGAGCGACGGGCGTGTCGCGGGGTGGGGTGGGGTGCGGGCATGCAGGGGCTCGCCAGGGGGCGTGCAGGGGCTTCACAGGGGCGGATTTCGCAGTTCCGGGCCTGACCAGCTAGAGTTTTCCTCGTTCGCAGGGAAGGAACGCGGCCCGGAAGGGAAGCGGGAGATCCGACGACTGCGGGGCTATAGCTCAGTTGGTAGAGCGCTTGCATGGCATGCAAGAGGTCTGGGGTTCAATTCCCCATAGCTCCACTCCGCACCAGCGATCCTGTTCGATCAGGAGCGCCCGTGTCGCGGGGCTGTAGCTCAGTTGGTAGAGCGCTTGCATGGCATGCAAGAGGTCCGGGGTTCAATTCCCCGTAGCTCCACAGTAGTTGAGAGGCCGTCACCCATCGGGTGGCGGCCTCTCGCGTTGTCGGGCCGCCTCCGGGGTGGGGTGCGGGCCCTGCGGGTCTCGGGGGTGGGGGAGCGCGGGCCTGGGAGGGCGGGAACGCGGGCCCCCGGGAACGGATTCGTGGAGCACCCCCGGGACCGTGTAAAGTAGTCGATGTCGCCGAGGGAAACCGGACGGAAACGGTCGAAAGCCCCCGGTGACGTCGCAGGTCAAGGGGCTGTAGCTCAGTTGGTAGAGCGCTTGCATGGCATGCAAGAGGTCCGGGGTTCAATTCCCCGTAGCTCCACAGAAGTCGAGGGCCGCCTCCCGAAATGGGAGGCGGCCCTTCGGCGTTCTGTGCACGCCACCGGCGGAAGGGCGGGAAAGACCGCTACCGTCGTTCCATGGCCGATCTGGAGAGAAGGCGGAACGAGGAACTGGCCCGGATACTGCACCAGCTCGGCTGGAGTCCGGAACGGCTCGCCCGCGAGGTGAGCCTCGCCCTGCCGCCAGGCCTGGCCATCAGCTCCACCGCCCCCTACAAGTGGCGCGACCGCGGCATGGTGCCGCGCAGCCCGCACGACCAGACCGTCTGCGAAGTGCTCAGCCGCACCCTCGGCATCGCCGTCACCTACGAACAGCTCTGGGGCCGGATGGGCGGCCACCGCGGCGCCAAGATCCTCTCGCCCCGGCTGCTCACCGACCCGTGGACCGCCGACACCGCCCAGACCGCGCTGCGCGAGGCCGCCACCGACGCCGGGCCCGTCCGCCTCACCGACCTCTTCCGCGGCGCCGACCTCGACCAGGCCGCCGAACGGCTCGCCTCCCCGCCCCCGCCCGTCGGGGGCGGGGAAGGGGCGCTGCGCATCGACCCCGGCCTCGTCGGCGACCTCGGCCTGTCCTACCGCAGCAAGCAGCGGCTCGAACGCTCCTGCGGCGGCGGGCTCGTCCTCGGCCCCACCCGGGCCGAACTCGCCATGCTGGCCAAGCTGCTGGAACTCGGCGCCTACGACGAACGGGTCGGCCGCGAGCTGTACGGCACGGCCAGCCGGCTCGCCCGGCTGGCCGGCTGGGCCGCGTACGACCTCGGCCACGACGCGGCCGCCCAGCGCGCCTTCGTCGCCGCCCTGCGGGCCGCCCACGTCAGCGGCGACGCCCGGCTCGGCGTCGCCGTGCTCGGCGGCCTGGTGGTGCTCGCCACCCAGGGCGCCGGCGGACGCGGCCTGGACGCCGTCGCCGCGCTCAACACCGCCCTGGCGCGGCACGGCTCCGTACTGAGCCCCGCCGGACGGGCCCGGCAACTCGGCCGGATCGCCCGCGCGCACGGCCGCCGGGGCGAGGCCGAGCAGGCCGAGGCCGCCGCCGCCCGGGCCTTCGCCGAACTCGACGGCGTGCCCGGCACGGAGGCGGCCCGCGCCGAACTCGCCGGGATGGTGGGGGAGGGGCGGCTGGCACTGGGCCAGCACCGGATGGCCAAGGCGCTGCTCGCCGAGGCCGTCGCCGGGCTGGGGGCCGGCCGCGGGCGGTCCAAGGCGCTGCTGATGGTCCGCCTCGCCGAGACCCACCGGCGCCTCGGCGACCAGCGGGAGGCCGCCCGCACGGCGTCGCTCGCCCGGGCGCTCGCGGCGGGCATGCAGTCCGAGCGGCTGGCGCGGGCGCTGCGCGACTTCGACGCGGCGACGCGGGCGGCGGCGTCGGCGGGGCGGTGAGGCCTGCGTGCGGTGGGGGTGGCTTCGGCAGGGCTTCTCAGGTCGACGGTCCGTGCGGGGGCGGGCCCGGGGGGCCGTCGGGCCCCGGTGGATACCCGGGAGCGCCCTGATCCGCTTGCGGTACCCTGAGCCCATGCGAACCGTGCGCCTGCTCCTTAGCCGGCCGCGCTGACCAGGACCGGTTACGCCCTCGGGCGGTGCCGGAGTCGGCGTGGCGTCCCCTCCTGCGAGGGGATTTTTTGTTTTCCGCCCCCGTGCACGGGCCGGCCGTGTCCGCGGTTCGCCAACTGACATCGATGGAGCTTGAAGGACCATGAGCGAGACGACCCCTGCGTCCGGCACGGCCGAGACCGCGACCGAGCCGTTCCGGTACAGCGCCGCGCTGGCGGCGGAGATCGAGTCCCGCTGGCAGGACCTCTGGGAGAAGGAGGGCACCTTCAACGCCCCCAACCCCGCCGGTGCGCTGGCCGACCCGGCGGCCGGTGACGTCGCCGCGAAGCCGCACAGCTTCATCATGGACATGTTCCCGTACCCCTCGGGCGCGGGCCTGCACGTCGGCCACCCGCTGGGCTACATCGCCACCGACGTCTACGCCCGCTACCAGCGGATGACCGGCCACAACGTGCTGCACACGCTGGGCTACGACGCGTTCGGCCTGCCCGCCGAGCAGTACGCGGTGCAGACCGGCACCCACCCGCGGGTCTCCACCGAGGCCAACATCGCCAACATGCGCCAGCAGCTGCGCCGGCTGGGCCTGGGCCACGACCCGCGCCGCTCGATCTCCACGATCGACCCGGAGTACTACCGCTGGACCCAGTGGATCTTCCTGCAGATCTTCAACTCCTGGTACGACGAGCAGGCCGGCCGGGCCCGGCCGATCGCCGAGCTGATCGCCCGGTTCGAGTCCGGCACGAAGCCGACCCCGGACGGGCGCCCGTGGGCCGACCTGTCCGCCGCCGAGCGCGACGAACTGCTGGGCGAGTACCGGCTGGCGTACTCCAAGGAGGTGCCGGTCAACTGGTGCCCCGGCCTGGGCACCGTCCTGGCCAACGAGGAGGTCACCGCGGACGGCCGCTCCGAGCGCGGCAACTTCCCGGTGTTCAAGTCCAACCTGCGCCAGTGGATGATGCGCATCACCGCGTACTCCGACCGTCTGATCTCCGACCTGGACCTGCTGGACTGGCCCGAGGCCATCAAGCTGCAGCAGCGCAACTGGATCGGGCGCTCCGAGGGCGCCCGGGTCGACTTCGCCGTCGGCTCCGACGAGAAGATCACCGTCTTCACCACCCGGCCCGACACCCTGTTCGGCGCCACCTACATGGTGCTGGCCCCCGAGCACGGCCTGGTCGACTCGATCGTCCCGGCCGCCTGGCCCGCGGACGTGCCCGCCGAGTGGACCGGCGGCGCCGCCACCCCCGCCGAGGCCGTCGCCGCCTACCGGGCCACCGCCGCCGCCAAGTCGGACGTCGAGCGGCAGGTCGAGGCCAAGGTCAAGACCGGCGTCTTCACCGGCGCCTACGCCGTGAACCCGGTCAGCGGCGCGTCCGTCCCGGTGTTCATCGCCGACTACGTGCTGATGGGCTACGGCACCGGCGCCATCATGGCCGTCCCCGCCCACGACCACCGCGACTTCGCCTTCGCCCGCGCCTTCGCGCTGCCGATGCGCTGCGTCGTCCAGCCCACCGACGGGCGCGGCGAGGACCCGGCCGCCTGGGACGACGCCTTCGACACCTACGACTCCGCCATCGTCAACTCCTCCCGGGACGGGCTGACGCTGGACGGGCTGAGCGTCGTCGACGCCAAGGCCGCCGTCACCGCCTGGCTGGCCGAGCGCGGCATCGGCGAGGGAACCGTCAACTACCGCCTGCGGGACTGGCTGTTCAGCCGCCAGCGGTACTGGGGCGAGCCCTTCCCGATCGTCTACGACGAGGACGGCGTCATGCACGCGCTGCCCGAGTCGATGCTGCCGGTCGAGGTCCCCGAGGTCGAGGACTACTCGCCGCACACCTACGACCCGTACGACGCCACCTCCTCGCCCAAGACCCCGCTGTCACGCAACGAGGCCTGGGTCAACGTCGAGCTGGACCTGGGCGACGGCGTCCGCACGTACCGGCGCGAGACCAACACCATGCCCAACTGGGCGGGTTCGTGCTGGTACGAGCTGCGCTACGTCGACCCGTCGAACTCCTCGGCGGTCGTCGACCCGGCCAACGAGAAGTACTGGCTGGGCCCCACGGCCACCAAGCCGGCCGGCGGCGCCGACCTGTACGTCGGCGGTGCCGAGCACGCCGTGCTGCACCTGCTGTACGCGCGCTTCTGGCACAAGGTGCTGCACGACCTGGGCCACGTCTCGTCCGTCGAGCCGTTCCACAAGCTGTTCAACCAGGGCATGATCACCGCCGACGTCTACCGAGACGAGCGCGGCTTCCCGGTGCCCGCCGCCGAGGTCGAGGAGCGCGACGGCCAGTACTTCTGGCAGGGCGAGGCCGTCAAGCGCGAGGCCGGCAAGATGGGCAAGTCCCTGAAGAACGCAGTCGCCCCCGACGAGATCGCCGACGAGTACGGCGCCGACACGCTGCGCCTGTACGAGATGTCCATGGGCCCGCTGGACGTCTCCCGCCCCTGGGACACCCGCGCCGTCGTCGGCTCGTACCGCTTCCTGCAGCGGCTGTGGCGCAACGTCGTCTCGGAGGCCACCGGCGACCTGGTCGTCACCGAGGAGGAGCCGGACGAGGCGACGCTGCGTGCCCTGCACAAGGCGATCGACGGCATCCGCGGCGACATGGCCGGGCTGCGGTTCAACACGGCCGTCGCCAAGGCGATCGAGCTGAACAACTACCTGGTCAAGCGCGGCTCCACGCCGCGTGCCGTGGCCGAGCAGCTGGTCCTGATCGTCGCGCCGCTGGCCCCGCACATCGCCGAGGAGCTGTGGCGCCGGCTGGGCCACGGCGAGTCGCTGGCGCACACCGACTACCCGGTCGCCGACCCGGCGTACGTGGTGGACGAGACGGTGACCTGCGTGGTGCAGCTCAAGGGCAAGGTGAAGGCCCGGCTGGAGGTCGCGCCGACGATCTCGGACGCCGAGCTGGAGGCGCTGGCGCTGGCAGACCCGGCCGTCGTCGCGGCGATCGGCGGGGCGCCGGTGCGCAAGGTGATCGCGCGGGCGCCGAAGCTGGTGAACATCGTCACCGGCTGAGGCCGAGGTCGGCTGGTTGTCAGTCGGCCGGCCGACGCTGCTGGGGCGGGTGTCCTTCGGGACGCCCGCCCTTGCTCGTACCCGGGCCCTCGGGAGGACCCGCGAACCCTCGGGGAGATCCCCGATCTGTCCCTGATCTCCACCGCCCGGGCCCGTTCCGTCCGCTCCGGACCCGATCCGGCGGCTACCGTGGAACCCTCGGCAGTGCGGCCCGCGTTGGGTCCGGTGGGGGCCGAAACGGTGGCGGAAGGTGGCTCGCGATGAACGCGTTCGGCGTGATGATCGGCCTGGTCCTGCTCTTCGGGATCGCGGCGTTCGTCCTGGCCGTGGTCGGCACGGTCAAGGCGGCGAAGGCCGTCGCCACGAAGATCGGGCGGCACGAGGCCAACGCCCGGCGCGCCGTGGAGAACGCCGGCCTCAAGGCGAAGACCTTCACCAAGGTCGGACCGCCCGGCCAGATCGCCGCCGTCCGGCTCGGCCTGCGCACCTCGCTCGACGGCACCCGGCAGGTGCTGGAGAGCGGCCTCCCCCAGGACGGCCAGCTCGGCGAGTCCCTCGCCCTGCTCGGCAGGCTCGACACACACGCCGCCGAACTCGACGGCGAACTGCGGATGCTGGAGCGGGAGCCGGACACCGCGCGGATCGCGGCCAAGCTGCCGGAGCTGCGCGAGCGCGCCGAACGGATCACCCACTCCGCGGAGACCATGCGCTGGGCCGCGCAGGACCGGATGCACCGGTTCGCGGACGACGAGCTGAGCCGGCTCAGCCAGGAGTGCGAGAGCGAGGCGGGGGCGCTGCGGCACTGGGACACCTCGGGGGAGTCGTCGTCCGCGTCCTCCTCCGGGGGCTCCGCTGCTGGCGCTGCCGCCTCCGGCTCCTCTGGCTCCTCTGGCTCCGCGTCCGCGTCTGCGGGTACGCGGTCAGGGGCGGCCTCCGGCGGTGCTGCGCGGGCCGGGCTGACGGAGGGGAAGGGGCGCCCGAGCGCGGAGGAACTGCTCGGGCTCGCCGACCCGCTGGCCAAGCTGGCCCAGCGGCTGCGGAAGCCGTCGGCAGGGCCGACGGCGGGCTGAGCACCCCGCGTCGGGTGCCGCGGCCGTGTTTCGGCAGGTGCTGCGCGGTTGTTCCGGCGGTGCCCGCGGGGCCCTTCGGGGCTCGCACCCGGGCGCTGTCCTCCCGGACGAACGGGGAGTAATCTCCGCCTCATGCCCTCTGACCTCGCACTTGTCACCGACTCCACGGCCTACCTGCCGCAGGAGACCCTCGACCGGTACGGGATCACGGTGGTCCCGCTGAGCGTCGCGGTCGGTGACGCGGTCCTGTGCGAAGGCGTCGAGATCTCCCCCAAGGACGTCGCCGAGGCGCTGCGCGACAGGCAGCGGGTGACGACCTCCCGACCGAACCCCGAGGCCTTCGCCGCCGCCTATCGGGCCGCCGCCGAGGCCGGGGCGAAGGGCATCGTCTCGGTGCACATCTCCGGCGAGCTGTCCGGCACGGTGGAGGCCGCCCGGCTGGCGGCCGCCGAGGCGCCGGTGCCCGTGCGGGTGGTGGACAGCCGCCTGGTCGGCATGGCCCTCGGATACGCGGTGCTGGCGGCGGCCGAGGCGATCGCGGCCGGGCGGGACCTGGCGGCGGCGGCCGAGGCCGCCACCCGGCGGGCGGCCGTGACCAGCGGATTCTTCTACGTCGACACCCTGGAACACCTGCGCAGGGGCGGCCGGATCGGGGCGGCGCGGGCGCTGCTCGGGTCGGCGCTGGCGGTCAAGCCGCTGCTGCACCTGGACGGGGGGCGGATCGAACCGCTGGAGAAGGTGCGCACCGCGTCGCGGGCGATCGCGCGCCTGGAGGAGATCGCGGTCGAGCGGTCGGGGGGCGGGGAGGTCGACATCACCGTGCACCACCTGGCGGCCGAGGAACGGGCCGAGCCGCTCGCGGAGCGGCTGCGGGCCCGGGTGCCGGGGCTGCGGGAGCTGTACGTGGGCGAGGTGGGGGCGGTGATCGGCGCGCACGTCGGGCCGGGGCTGCTCGCGGTGGTCGTCGCGCCGCGCTGAGCTGAGCTGAGCGGGCCGGGCGCGTCGCGTCGCGGGCTCTGGTCAACTCTTCGCGATACCGATCACTCGTGTGAGTGATCTGTTTTGTCCACAACCCCCGAGTTATCCACAGGGGTTCGGTAATTTCTGCGCACTCTGCCGAGGACTCCTACCGTTCTCGGCATGACGACCATGGGCCTGGGCGCGGCGAAGCGCCACGAGATCAACGAGACCGTCCGGCTGCGGATGGCGGCGCTGCTGCCGAGCGGCGGTGGCAGCGCCGTGGGCGATGGGGCAGGGGCAGGGGCAGGGGCAGGGGCAGGGGCAGGGGCCGGGGCCGGGGCCGGGGTCGGCGGGCCGGTGGGCTCCGGTGTCGCGGTGGGCGCGCTCGCGGCGACCGGGCCGCCTTCGGGCGCGGTTCCGTCCGGGGCGGGGAAGCGGCCTCCGCCGGCGGGGCCTGCGCCGCCTGTGCCAGCTGCGCCGTTGGAGCCGGTCAGGGCGGGCGGTGACGCGGATCCGCCGGAGCCGGGGGCCGGGTCGGGCCTTCGATTCGGCTCGGCGATGGCGCTCGACCGGCGGGCGGTGGCCGGGTTGGCCGTCCTGCTGCTGTTCGCGGTCGGCTACGCCGTGCAGCACTTCTGGCTGGCCAGACCGCAGGCGGTGGCCGTGCCGGCGTTGGCCTCCGCCCCGGGCTCACCAGTTTCACCGGTCTCACCGGATTCACCGGGGGCGGAGGGGGCGGCGGGGGCAACATCCGCATCCGTACCGGCTCCGGCATCGGGCCCGGCCACCGTCTCGACGGCCGACCCCGTCGGCCCCGGGAGCGGGGCGGTCGTCGTGGTCGACATCGGCGGGCGGGTGCACCTCGCCGGCCTGCACACCCTGCCCGGCGGCTCGCGGGTGGCCGACGCCCTACGGGCGGCGGGCGGTCCGCTGCCGGAGACGGACACCCGAAGCCTCAACCTGGCCCGGGTGCTGACGGACGGTGAACAGATCCTGGTCGGCGAGCCGGCTCAGGCCTCCGCTCCGGGCGCCGGAGCCGGCAACGGACCGCCGGCGGCCGGCACGCCCAGACCGCCCGTCAGCCTCAACCGCGCCGGCCTCGAACAGCTCGACACCCTCCCCGGCGTCGGCCCGACCCTCGCCCAGCGCATCCTCGCCTACCGCACGTCGCACGGCTCGTTCCGCACGCTCGACCAGCTCCGGCAGGTCAGCGGCATCGGGGCGCGCACGTTCGCGGAACTCCGTCCGCTGCTGACTCTTTGACCTCCCCGCCCGTCCCCTTGCCCGCCTGTTCTCCCGCCCATCCGTCATGGTCCGTCGTCGTTCGTCCGTCGCCGCCACCCGTCGAAGGGAGGTACCGCCATGCCCGCCACCGCCGAACCGAACCTGCCGAACCGCTCCACCGGTGCCGACTTCCGGCTGCTGCTTCCCGCCGTCTCGGCCTGGGTGGTGACGGCCGCGCTCCTCGGCCTGGAGCCGGGGTACGACGTCCTCGCCTTCGTTCTGGCGGGTGCCGCCGCGCCGGCGGCCGTCCTGCTGCTCGTCAGGCCCGCGCTCCTGCGCCGACGCGCGGCGGCGGTGACCTTGGCCGCCGTCCTGCTCACCGGAGCCGCCGCCGCGGTGGCGACCCCGCTGCACACCGCCGATCTGCACCGGGGGCCGCTGCCGGAGCTCGTCCGAGCGGCCGAGCACGCCCCGCCGCGGTCCCCGGGCGAGCCCGCTCGGGTGGTGGAGGCCGAGCTGACCGTCGCCGGGGACCCGAAGGCCCACGCGGCCCGGGGCGGGACCACCGGCGGGCAGACCCTCCTCACCGTCGACGCGGTGGCCGACCGGGTCACGCTCCTGCCGGACGGGCGGAGCACCCGGACGCGGACCCCGGTGACCGTCATGGTCCGAGGCGCGGAATCCGGGCCCTGGCAGGGGCTGCTCCCGTCGGAGCGGCTGGCGGTGGAGGCCGAGGTGCGGCCCGCAGGAGACGGCTACGACACCGAGTGCGCGGCGCTGCTGGTCGTCCACGGCCCGCCCCGGCACCTCGCGCCGCCGAGCCTGCCGCAGCGGATCGCCGGGCGGCTGCGTGCCGGTCTGCGCACGGCCAGCGACGGGCTCCCGCCGGACGCGCGCGGACTGCTCCCGGGCCTGGTCGTGGGGGACACCTCGCGACTGCCCGACGACCTTGAGGACGCCTTCCGGGCCACCGACCTGGTGCACCTGGTGGCGGTGAGCGGGGCCAACCTGGCGATCGTCCTCGGCGCGCTGCTGGGCGCCCCGGGGCAGGCCGGCACCCCGGAACGGCGCGGGCTGGCCGCGCTGCTGGGGCTCTCGCTGCGCACCAGTGCGCTGCTCGGGACGGCGCTGACGCTGGCCTTCGTCGCCGTCTGCCGGCCGGAGCCCAGCGTCCTGCGCGCGGCCGGGACGGGGCTGATCGGCATGCTCGCCCTGGCCACCGGCCGGCCCCGGCAGGCGGTGCCGGCGCTCGCCGGGGCGGTACTGGTGCTCGTCCTGCTCGACCCGTTCCTGGCGCGTTCCTTCGGATTCCTGCTTTCGGTGCTCGCCACGGCCGGGCTGCTCGTCCTCGGGCCGCACTGGGCCGAGGCGCTGCGGTCCCGGCGCTGGCCGCACCACCTGGCGGGTGCCCTGGCGGCGACGGCCGCCGCCCAGGCCCTGTGCGCGCCGGTGACGGTGGTGCTGTCCGGGCACGTCAGCCTGGTCGCGATCCCGTGCAACCTGCTGGCCGAACTGGCGGTGGCCCCGGCGACCCTGCTCGGCTTCGGGGTGCTCGTGCTGCAGCCGCTCCTCCCGGACCTGGCCCGCCTGCTCGCGGAGCCGGCCGGCGTGCCGGTCGGCTGGCTCGCCCTGGTGGCGCGGCGCGGTGCCGAACTTCCGGGCAGCCAACTCTCCTGGCCAGGCGGGTGGTTCGGGACGGTGACGGTCGCGCTGGCCACCCTGGCGGCCTGCTGGGTGATGCCGCTCCTGCTGCCACGGCGAGTGCCGTCCGGCAAGCCCGTCCGCGTTCGGCGGCGGTGGGTGCGGGCGCTGGTGACGGGGGTCCTGCTCGTGGTCCTGCTGGCCGTGCTGCTGCGGCCACCGCAGCTCACCCGGATCGCGACCGGCTGGCCGCCGCCGGGGTGGCGGATGGTGATGTGCGACGTGGGCCAAGGGGACATGCTGGTGCTCGCGGCCGGTGCGCCGGACAGTGCGGTGGTGGTCGACGCGGGGCCGGATCCGAACGCCGCTGACAGGTGCCTGCGGGATCTGGGTGTCTCGGAAGTGCCGCTGTTGGTGGTGACGCACTTCCACGCCGATCACGTCGAAGGTGTGCCGGGGGTGGTCCGGGGCCGCCGGGTCGGAGCGATCGAGGGCACGACCCTGGACGATCCACCGGGTGAGGCGGCCCGGGTAGCGGGCTGGGCGGCCGGTGCCGGAGTCCCGCTGCTGCGTGCGGGGCGCGGTGAACGGCGCTCGGTGGGACCGGGGTTGTCCTGGGAGGTGGTCTGGCCCGACGCCGGGGCGGCTGTCGAGGCGCCGGGGGCGAACAACGCGAGCGTCGCGGTGGTGGTGACGGTGGCGGGCGGACTGCGGATGGCGTTGCTCGGTGACCTCGAACCGCCTGCCCAGTCGGCGCTGCTGGGCCGGTTGGGGCGGGTGGACGTCCTGAAGGTGGCGCACCACGGATCGGCACATCAGGACTGGGCTTTGACCGGTGTGTTGCGTCCTCGGCTGGCGTTGATCTCGTGCGGCGAGGGAAACGCGTACGGGCATCCGTCCGTGCGGACGGTGGACCGGCTGCGCGCGCTGGGCGCGAGTGTGCTGCGCACCGATCGGGTGGGCGACATCGCGGTGACGGGTGGCTCGCCGGCCGTCCTCGGGGTGTCCGTGCACCCGCAGGCCGCGCACGAGGCGCGCAAGCCCCGCTCGCACGCTGCGGACGGAGCGTCCGACTCCCGTACCGGGCGGGGCCCGCACACCCCGCGAGCCCCGCCCGGCTGACCCCGCCCTCCTCTCCTCCCAGCCATCAGGTGGGGAAGGGAAAGGGGCGGGGGTGGGGAGGAGGGAGGGGAGGGGGGCGGGGCCCGGAGAACGATTGCGGCGCGCTCCGGGCCCCGCCCGGAGCGCGCCGCAGTACGGGCACCTGCGGTGGTGCGTCGCACTCGACCATCAAGCGCGAGCTGTTGGCAGGGCCGACCGGGTCAGCCTTCCTCGCGCCAGCCCTCGTGCTCGACGGCGATGGCGTCCAGGGCGCGCAGCAGGGCCGGGGTCCAGCCGTCCTCCGGGGGCTCGACGACGACCAGCCACTGGGCGTCCTCGGCGTCGTCCTCGCCGGCCAGGGCGTCCCGGACGAGGTCGAGCTCGCCGAGGTCGGGGTGGGCGGCGCTGAGCTCCTCGGAGGCGTCCTCAGCGGCGTCGCGGTCGGGCAGGACGAGCAGTTGCCGGGCGTGCGGGTCGTTGACGTCCGGCAGGTCGGTGGTGTGGTTCTCGGTCACCGGACCATTGTCCAGGTCGGGTGACCGGCGCGGTCGGGCAGGTCGGGTCCGGCAGGCCGGGTCGGGCAGGTCGGGCCGGAGAGGCGGGATCGGCGGGCCGGAGGGCCGGGGTCGCCCCGGGCGGGAGTGTCCGTGCCCCGTGGGATGCTGGTAGGCGATGGCCAGGAAGAGTGCACCCGACGACCTGCTCGCCCCGCTGACCCTCGCGGTCGGCCAGGAGGAGCTGCTGCTGGACCGCGCGGTCGCCCAGGTGGTGGCGGCGGCGAAGGCGGCGGACCCGGACACCGACGTGCGGGATCTGCCGCCCGGCGGCCTGCAGCCGGGCAGCCTGGCCGAGCTGACCACGCCGTCGCTGTTCTCCGAGCGCAAGGTGATCGTGGTGCGGGCCGCGCAGGACCTCTCCGCCGACTCGGTGAAGGAGGTCAAGGCGTACATCGAGGCGCCGGCCGAAGAAGTGATCATGGTGTTGGCGCACGCGGGCGGCGCCAAGGGCAAGGGCCTGCTGGACGCCGGGCGCAAGGCGGGCGGTCGCGAGGTGGCGTGCGCGAAGCTGACCAAGGCGAACGAGCGGCTGGCCTTCGTCCGGGGCGAGTTCCGTACGCTGGGCCGCTCGGCGACGCCGGAGGCCTGCCAGGCCCTGCTGGACTCGCTCGGCAGCGACCTGCGGGAGCTGGCGGCCGCGTGCAGCCAGCTCACCTCGGACGTCGAGGGCGCGATCGACGAGACGGTGGTGGCCCGCTACTACAGCGGCCGGGCCGAGGCGACGGGCTTCGAGGTGGCCGATCTGGCGGTCACCGGCCGGGCCGCGGAGGCGCTGGAGCGGCTGCGCTGGGCGCTGGCGGTGGGCCAGCCGCCGACCGGCATCACCTACGCGCTGGCCTCCGGCGTGCGCAGCATCGGGCGGTTGGCGACCACCGGGCGGAACATGCGTCCGGCCGACCTGGCCCGCGAGTTGGGCATGCCGCCGTGGAAGGTCGATCGGGTGCGCCAGCAGATGCGCGGCTGGACGGGCGACGGGGTGGCCACCGCGCTGACCGCGATCGCCCAGGCCGACGCCGCCGTCAAGGGTGGTTCGGACGATCCGGCCTTCGCGCTGGAGCGCGCGGTGGTGGCCGTCGCCCGGGCGGCCCGGGCCGGGTCCCGCCCGGCGTACTAGCGGCGGCGCGGCCACCGAACCGAGCCGGACCCGAACCGAGCCGGACCCGAACCGAGCCGGACCCGAACCGAGCCGGACCCGAACCGAGCCGGACCCGAACCGAACCGAGCCGGACCCGGCTACCCGCCTGCCCGGTCACCGAGCCGGACCCGCCCGCCACCGCCTACGCGCCCATCGAGCGGACGGCCTCCCCGGCGTCGGCCCGCAGCGCCGTCCGGAGCCCCGCTCGCGCGTGACCGGTCGACGACGAGCGGCCGGGCCACGGAACGCGACAGGCGCCGCAGTGGGCCTCTGGGGAGAGGCCGACTACGGCGCCTGTCGTACTGCTTCGTGCACCGCACCCGCGTGGCGAACGCAGGCCGCGTGCGGTGCGAGTCTCGCGCGCCTCAGGGGTCCGGGTAGAGGGCCGGGTCCGCCCCGAGGCGGTGGGGGCCGAGGCCCCCGAGGCGTCAGGCCTGGACGGCCGCGTTGACGCGCTTGGTGATGGCCGACTTCTTGTTGGCGGCCTGGTTGGCGTGGATGACGCCCTTGCTCACGGCCTTGTCCAGCGCCTTGGAGGCGGCGCGGGCCAGCACGGTGGCCTTCTCGGTCTCGCCGGCGGCAGCGGCCTCACGGGCCTTGCGCAGGGCGGTCTTCAGCGAGGACTTGACGGCCTTGTTGCGCAGGCGCGCCTTCTCGTTGGTCTTGTTGCGCTTGATCTGGGACTTGATGTTCGCCACGAAGGAGCCTCAGTCTTGTCTAAAAGGATTGAACGGGCTGCACCGCGCGGCCACCGGGCAGCTGAGAGGGCATGCCGGGGCCAGGTGCAGCAGCCCACGCTACCAGGGGCCCGCCACCCGCCCCAAACCGGGCGCCCGGCCCCGCAGTGGGTCGCCTACGCACTGAGCACCGGCTCCCCGTAGTGCTCGACCTCCGGGAACGGCCGGTAGAAGCGGTGCAGCAGCTCCCGCCAGCGCCGGTACTCGGCGGAGCCGCGGAAGCCCTCGGTGTGGTCCGTGAGCGTCTCCCATTCCACCTGGAGGAGGAATCGCGAGCCGCGTCCTTCGTCGAGGCAGCGCCGCAGTCGCAGGGAGCGGAAGCCCTGCTGGACGGCGATCAGGGGCCGGGCCTCGGCGAAGGCGGCGAGGAACTCGTCCTCCTGGCCGGGCAGGACGTCGAGCAGTGCGCTTTCGAGGATCACGGGGTGCCATCCTGCCGCCTGGCGCGGGCCCGGAGAAGGTCCGGGCGGACCGAACGGCGGCTCGCGCCGTGGTCGTGGGAGGATGGGAGGAACTATTTCGATCGGACGAGACTGTCCGGTCCCCGGGAAAACCGGTCAGCGATGACCAGGACACCCCCGGCCCCGGACCAACGGAGAATCGGACCAAGGTGCCCGCGACCCCCAGCAATGTGCCAGAGCCCAGCCGTACCGACCCGGCGCTGATCCGCAACTTCTGCATCATCGCCCACATCGACCACGGCAAGTCGACGCTCGCAGACCGGATGCTGCAGATCACGGGCGTCGTCGACCCGCGGCAGATGCGCGCCCAGTACCTCGACCGCATGGACATCGAGCGCGAGCGCGGCATCACCATCAAGTCGCAGGCGGTCCGCCTCCCGTGGGCGCCGAACACCGGTCCGAGTGCCGGGACGACGCACATCCTCAACATGATCGACACCCCCGGCCACGTGGACTTCACGTACGAGGTGTCCCGCTCCCTCGCGGCCTGCGAGGGCACCATCCTGGTGGTCGACGCGGCCCAGGGCATCGAGGCGCAGACCCTCGCCAACCTGTACCTGGCGCTGGAGAACGACCTCACGATCGTCCCGGTGCTGAACAAGATCGACCTGCCGGCCGCCCAGCCGGAGAAGTACGCGGCGGAGATCGCGCACATCATCGGCTGCGACCCCTCGGACGTGCTGCAGGTCAGCGCCAAGACCGGCCTCGGCGTCGAGGACCTGCTGGACCACATCGTCAACACCGTCCCGGCCCCGGTCGGCGTCAAGGACGCCCCGGCCCGCGCGATGATCTTCGACTCGGTGTACGACTCCTACCGCGGCGTGGTCACCTACGTGCGTGTCGTGGACGGGCAGCTCACCAAGCGCGAGCGGATCGCGATGATGTCCACCGGCGCCACCCACGAGCTGCTGGAGATCGGCGTCATCTCGCCCGAGCCGAAGGTCGCCGACGGCCTGGGCGTCGGCGAGGTGGGCTACATCATCACCGGCGTGAAGGACGTCCGGCAGTCCAAGGTCGGTGACACCATCACCTCGATGCACAAGGGTGCGACCGAGGCGCTGGGCGGCTACAAGGACCCGCGCCCGATGGTGTTCTCCGGCCTGTACCCGCTGGACGGCTCGGACTACCCGCTGCTGCGCGACGCCCTGGACAAGCTGCGGCTGAACGACGCCGCGCTGGTGTACGAGCCGGAGACCTCGGTCGCGCTCGGCTTCGGCTACCGCTGCGGCTTCCTCGGCCTGCTGCACCTGGAGATCATCCGGGAGCGCCTGGAGCGCGAGTTCAACCTCGACCTGATCTCCACCGCCCCGAACGTGGTCTACCGGGTGATCATGGAGGACGGCACCGAGCACACCGTCACCAACCCGAGCGAGTTCCCGACCGGCAAGATCGCCGAGGTGTACGAGCCGGTCGTGCGCGGCACCATCCTGGCGCCCAACGAGTTCGTCGGCGCGATCATGGAGCTCTGCCAGTCCCGCCGCGGCAACCTTCAGGGCATGGACTACCTGTCCGAGGACCGGGTCGAGCTGCGCTACACCCTGCCGCTCGCCGAGATCGTCTTCGACTTCTTCGACCAGCTGAAGTCCAAGACCCGCGGCTACGCCTCGCTCGACTACGAGCCCATCGGCGAGCAGTCCGCCCAGCTGGTGAAGGTCGACATCCTGCTGCACGGCGACGCGGTGGACGCCTTCTCCGCGATCGTGCACAAGGACAAGGCCTACGGCTACGGCGTGATGATGGCGGGCAAGCTGCAGAAGCTGATCCCGCGCCAGCAGTTCGAGGTGCCGATCCAGGCGGCCATCGGCTCCCGGGTGATCGCCCGTGAGACGGTCCGCGCGATCCGCAAGGACGTCCTCGCCAAGTGCTACGGCGGTGACATCTCGCGTAAGCGCAAGCTGCTGGAGAAGCAGAAGGAAGGCAAGAAGCGGATGAAGATGGTCGGCCGCGTGGAGGTCCCGCAGGAGGCCTTCATCGCCGCGCTGTCCACCGACGCCGAGGCGCCGAAGGAAAAGAAGTAACCACAGGCGCGTGAGAGGGGCCCGGGCGGACAACCGCCCGGGCCCCTCCTCGTTCTCCCCGCCGGAGCGGGCCATCGCGGCGCGCCGCGGACGAGGAGCCGGGGCGGTTGTCCGCCCCGGCTCGGCACGCGGTGTGCGACGGTCAGTCCACCTCGGCCACGGCCTCCGCGAACTGCGCCTGGTACAGCCGCGCGTAGGCGCCGTCCGCGGCGATCAGCTCGTCGTGCGAGCCCTGTTCGACGATCGAGCCGTTCTCCATCACCAGGATCACGTCGGCGTCCCGGATGGTGGAGAGCCGGTGCGCGATCACGAAGCTGGTGCGGCCGGTGCGCAGCCGGGCCATGGCCCGCTGGATCAGCACCTCGGTGCGGGTGTCGACGGAGCTGGTCGCCTCGTCCAGGACGAGGATCGACGGCTGGGCGAGGAACGCCCGGGCGATGGTGATCAGCTGCTTCTCGCCCGCGCTGACCCCGGCGCCGTCGTCGTCGATGACGGTGTCGTAGCCGTCCGGCAGGGTGCGCACGAAGCGGTCGACGTGGGCGGCCTTGGCGGCCTCGACGACCTGCTCGCGGGTGGCTCCCTGGGCGCCGTAGGCGATGTTGTCGGCGATGGTGCCGCCGAACAGCCAGGTGTCCTGGAGCACCATGCCGATGCCGGAGCGCAGTTCCTCGCGGGACATCGCGGAGACGTCGACCCCGTCGAGGGCGATCCGCCCGGAGCTGACTTCGTAGAACCGCATCAGGAGGTTGACCAGGGTGGTCTTGCCGGCGCCGGTGGGGCCGACGATGGCGACGGTCTGGCCGGGTTCGACCTTGAGCGAGAGGTCCTCGATGAGCGGCTTCTCGGGGTCGTAGCGGAAGGACACGTCCTGGAAGGCGACCCGGCCGTGGATGGTGTCGGGCCGCTCGGACACGGCCGGCTCGGGGGTCTGCTCGGGGGCGTCCAGCAGCTCGAAGACGCGCTCGGCGGAGGCGACCCCGGACTGCACCAGGTTGGCCATGCTGGCGACCTGGGTGAGCGGCTGGCTGAACTGCCGCGAGTACTGGATGAACGCCTGCACGTCGCCGATGGACAGCGCGCCGCTGGCCACCCGCAGGCCGCCGACGACCGCGACCAGCACGTACTGCAGGTTGCCGATGAGCATCATCGCGGGCTGGATGATCCCGGAGATGAACTGCGCCCGGAAGCTGGAGGTGTACAGCGCCTCGTTGTGCTCGCGGAAGGTCTCGGCGGACTCGCGCTGGCGGCCGAACACCTTGACCAGGGTGTGGCCGGTGTACATCTCCTCGATGTGCGCGTTGAGTTGGCCGGTGGACTTCCACTGCTGGACGAACTGGGGCTGCGCCCGCTTGCCGACCTTGGCGGCGACGACCACCGACAGCGGCACCGAGACCAGGGCGATCGTCGCCAGCAGCGGGGAGATCCAGAACATCATCGCCAGCACGCCGACCACGGTGAGCAGCGAGTTGACGACCTGTCCCATGGTCTGCTGCATGGACTGGCTGATGTTGTCGATGTCGTTGGTGACCCGGCTGAGCACCTCGCCGCGCGGCTGCTTGTCGAAGTAACTGAGCGGCAGCCGGGCGAGTTTGGCCTCGACGTCCTGGCGCAGCCGGTAGCCGGCCCGCTGGATCGCCGCGGTGGCCAGCCGGCCCTGGACGATGCCGAACAGGGCGGAGGCGAGGTAGATGACCAGCACCCAGAGCAGGACGGTGCCGATGGCGCCGAAGTCCATGCCCTGGCCGGGGGTGAAGTCCACCGAGGAGAGCAGGCCGGCGACGCCGCCCTCGCCGTGGGCGCGCAGCCCTTCGACGATCTGCGCCTTGGAGGTGCCGGGTTCGAAGCGGGCGCCGACGACGCCGGCGAAGATCAGGTCGGTGGCGTTGCCGAGGACCTTGGGGCCGGTGACGGCGCAGCCGATGCTGAGCACGCCGAGGGCCAGCACGCCGGAGATCAGGTTGCGTTCGGGGCGCAGCAGGGAGAGCAGTCGTTTGCCGGAGCCCTTGAAGTCCATGGACTTCTCGGTGCCCTGGCCGCCCATGAAGCGGCCCGGTCCGGCGGGGCCGCGGCGGGCGGCGGCGGCCTGCGAGTCGCTGGGCAGTTCGTCGGCGGGGTCCGCGGTCTTGGTGTCCGGGTCGGGCTCCGCGGGGTCCGCGGTTCTGGTGTCCGTGGTTCCGGGGTCCGCGGCCTCGGGGTCGGCTGTCGCGGTGTCCGCGGTCCTGGTGTCCGCGTCGGGCTTGCCGGGGGTGGTCACGCCGCCTCCTGCTCGGTGAGCTGGGAGAGCACGATCTCCCGGTACGTCGGGTTGTCGGCCATCAGTTCGTGGTGGGTGCCGGTGCCGACGACCGCGCCTTCGTCGAGGACGATGATCCGGTCGGCGTCGCGGATGGTGGAGACGCGCTGGGCGACGATCAGCACGGTGGCGTCGGAGGTCTCGCGGGCGAGGGCCTTGCGCAGCCTGGCGTCGGTGGCGTAGTCGAGCGCGGAGAAGGAATCGTCGAACAGGTAGACGTCGGGCCGGCGGACCAGGGCCCGGGCGATGGCCAGGCGCTGGCGCTGGCCGCCGGAGACGTTGCCGCCGCCCTGGGCGATGGGGGCGTCCAGGCCTTCGGCCAGTTCCTGGACGAAGTCCTTGGCCTGGGCGATCTCCAGGGCGTGCCAGAGTTCCTCGTCGGTGGCGTCGGGCCGGCCGTAGCGGAGGTTGCTGGCGACGGTGCCGGAGAACAGGTAGGGCTTCTGCGGGACGAGGCCGACGCTCTCGGCGATCGCCTCGGGGGCGAGTTCGCGCACGTCGACGCCGTCGAGCAGGACCTGGCCGGAGGTGGCGTCGAAGAGCCGGGGCACGAGCCCGAGCAGGGTGGACTTGCCGCTGCCGGTGGAGCCGATGACGGCGGTGGTCTCGCCGGGGCGGGCGGTGATGGCGATGCCGCGCAGCACCGAGGCCTCGGCGCCGGGGTAGCGGAAGTCGACGTCGCGCAGTTCCAGGTTGCCGCGGCGCAGCACCTCGGTGATCGGCGCGGCGGGCGGGACGACGCTTGAGGAGGTGCCGAGGACCTCCTCGATGCGCTCGGCGCAGACCTCGGCGCGCGGCACCATCATGAACATGAAGGTGGCCATCATGACGCTCATGAGGATCTGCATCAGGTAGGAGAGGAAGGCGGTGAGCGCGCCGATCTGCATGCCGCCGTTGTCGATCCGGTGGGCGCCGAACCAGAGCACGGCGACGCTGGAGACGTTCACGACCAGCATCACGGCCGGGAACATGAACGACATCAGCCGGCCGACCTGGAGGGCGGTGTCGGTGAGGTCCCCGTTGGCCTTGGCGAAGCGGGCCTGCTCGTGGTCGTCCTTGACGAAGGCGCGGATGACCCGGATGCCGGTGATCTGCTCGCGCAGGACCCGGTTCACCGTGTCGATCCGGGTCTGCATGCTGCGGAACTTGGGGCGCAGCGAGCGGACGAGGAGGACGACGACGGCGCCGAGCAGCGGGATGACGGCGAGCAGCAGGCCGGACAGCGGCACGTCCTGGTTGAGGGCCATGATGATGCCGCCGACGCACATGATCGGGGCGGCCACCATGAGCGTGAAGCTCATCAGGGCCAGCATCTGGACCTGTTGGACGTCGTTGGTGGTCCGGGTGATCAGCGAGGGGGCGCCGAACTGGCCGACCTCGCGGGAGGAGAAGCTCTGCACCCGGTCGAAGACGGCGGCGCGGACGTCCCGGCCGAAGGCCATGGCGGTCTTGGAGCCGTAGTAGACGGCGCCGATCGAGCAGAGCGCCTGGACCAGGGTGATGCCGATCATCACCCCGCCCACGCGCAGGATGTAGCCGGTGTCGCCCTTGACCACGCCGTCGTCGATGATGTCGGCGTTGAGCGTCGGCAGGTAGAGCGCCGCCAGGGTGGACACCAGTTGGAGCCCCACGAGCAGCGCGATCGGTCGGGAGTACGGGCGCAGGTACGCCCTGAGGAGTCTGATCAGCACTGGCACACTCTTGTCGTCGACGGGTGGATTCGCATCCCGATTCTCGTTCTTTGGTGGACTCGTACAGGAGATTCACGAGTTGTGGATCGCAGGTTTGCCCAGTCCTTTGCCGAACCGTACGGCGGGCCCGATTGCCCGGGTTCACCGGGGCGCGGGCGGAGTCGTCGTCGGGCACCGGTGGCGCGGCGGTGTGCCGGCCGGGCCCCGCCCTCTTACGGAATGACCGGTTTCCCCCTAGGCTGCTGATTGCCCCCTTGTTACCCGCCGGTATCGCCCGGGTTGACCGGGGGCCCGGCGGCCGCCCCCACGGGCGCCGAAACCATCCCTCAGACGGCCACCCGCCCCCGGAGGTCCTCGTTGAGTTCCGCGCAGTCCCTGATCGACTCCGGCAGTGCCGACTTGGTCGCCGGGCGTCCCGCCTCCGTCGCCCACCTCTTCCTGGAGCGGGTCGCCGCCACCCCGAACACCGAGGCCTACCGCTACCCGGCCCCGGTCGACGAGCACGCCGCGGACAGCGCCCCGGGCGCCGAGCAGTGGCGCTCGCTCACCTGGGCGCAGACCGCGGCCCGGGTCAGGGCGGTGGCCGCCGGCCTGATGGCGCTCGGCATCCAGCCGGAGGACCGGGTGGCGCTCGCCTCCTCCACCCGGCTCGAATGGATCATCGCCGACCTCGGGAACATGTGCGCGGGTGCCGCCACCACGACCGTCTATCCCAGCACCAACGCCGATGAGACCGCGTTCATCCTCTCCAACTCCGGTTCCAGGGCGCTGTTCGCGGAGAACTCCGCCCAACTCGCCAAGGCCGTCGGCCAGCTCGGACAGCTGCCCGAGCTGCGGACCGTCATCCTGTTCGACGCCCCCGAGGCCGGCGCCGCCGAGGCCCCCGGCACTGGTACCCCCGGGGCCGAAGGCCTGAACGCCCTCACGGTGCTCACCCTCGCAGAGCTGGAGCAGCGCGGCGCCGAGTACCTGGAGCAGCACCCGGACGTGGTCGAGAAGACCGTCGCCGCGCTCGACAAGGAGCAGCTGGCCACCCTCATCTACACCTCCGGCACCACCGGCCGCCCCAAGGGCGTGCGCCTGGTGCACGACTGCTGGGCGTACGAGGCCCGCGCCCAGGAGGCCAGCGGGCTGCTGCGCTCCGACGACGTCCAGTTCATGTGGCTGCCGCTGTCGCACGTGTTCGGCAAGACGCTGATCTCCGGCCAGATCGCCACCGGCCACGTGATGGCCGTGGACGGCCGGGTCGATCGGATCATCCACAACCTGCCGGTCATCCGGCCGACCGTGATGGCCTCGGCGCCGCGCATCTTCGAGAAGGTCTACAACGGCATCGCCGGCCGGGCCCGGGCCGAGGGCGGCGCCAAGTACAAGATCTTCCGGTGGGCCGCCAAGGTCGCCCGCGAGCACGCCCGCGCCGTCCAGGAGAGCCGGATCGCCACCGGCGCCGGCACCGCCCCGCTGGGCCTCAGGCTCCAGCACGGCCTGGCCGACAAGCTGGTCTACGCCAAGATCCGCGCGGCCTTCGGCGGCCGGCTGCGCGGCGCCGTCTCCGGCAGCGCCGCGCTCGCGCCCGAGATCGGCTACTTCTTCCTCGGCGCCGGCGTGCCGATCCTGGAGGGCTACGGCCTCAGCGAGACCAGCGCCGGCTCCTGCGTCAACCGTGAGGAGGACATCCGGATCGGCACCGTGGGCCGCCCGCTGCCCGGCACCGAGGTCCGGATCGCCGAGGACGGCGAGATCCTGCTGCGCGGCCCCGGCGTCATGCGCGGCTACCACGACCTGCCCGAGAAGACCGCCGAGGTGCTGGAGGCCGACGGCTGGTTCCACA
Source organism: Kitasatospora sp. NPDC094016 (assembly GCF_040304045.1). Taxonomy (NCBI): domain Bacteria; kingdom Bacillati; phylum Actinomycetota; class Actinomycetes; order Kitasatosporales; family Streptomycetaceae; genus Kitasatospora; species Kitasatospora sp. NPDC094016. The sequence continues at coordinate 174,830 of NZ_JBEOUK010000007.1, read as the reverse complement.
CCGAGGACATCGGTGAGCTCGGTCCCGACGGCTTCCTGCGGATCACCGACCGCAAGAAGGACCTGTTCAAGACCTCCGGCGGCAAGTACGTCGCGCCCAGCGAGGTCGAGGGCAGGTTCAAGGCCGTCTGCCCGTTCGTCAGCAACATCCTCGTGATCGGCAACGGCCGCAACTTCTGCACCGCGCTGATCGGCCTGGACGAGGCGGTCATCATGCCGTGGGCCGCCGAGCACGGGCTGCAGGGCAAGTCCTACGCCGAGGTGACCGCCGACCCGCAGGTGCACCAGCTGATCGAGGGCTTCGTCAAGCGGCTCAACGCCGACCTCCAGCGCTGGCAGACGATCAAGAAGTTCCACCTGCTGCCGCGCGATCTCGACATCGAGCACGGCGAGCTCACCCCGAGCCTGAAGATCAAGCGCCCGGTGGTCGAGCGGACCTACGCGGACGCCGTCACCGCGATGTACGCGGGCGCCAACGAGGCCTGACCGGCCCCGCCCCCGTACGGCTCACCGGTTCGGGTGAGCCGTACGGGACAATGGGGTCATGCCCTCCGCACTCCCCGACGGCGAACCGGTGCCGTCCGACGGTTCCCTGCCCGCATCCGCCCGCACCGGACTCGGTCAGCGGCCGTTCGGCTTCTACCTGCACGTGCCCTACTGCGCCAGCCGCTGCGGCTACTGCGACTTCAACACCTACACCGCCACCGAGCTGCGCTCCTCCGGGGCGGTCGCCTCCCAGGAGACCTACGCGGACAACGTGGTCGCCGAGATCCGGCTGGCCCGCCAGGTCCTCGGCCCGGTCGACCTGCCGGTGCAGACCGTCTTCCTCGGCGGCGGCACCCCCACCCTGCTGCCCGCCTGCGACCTGGTGAAGATGCTGGCCGCGCTGCGCGAGGAGTTCGGGCTCGCCGACGGCGCCGAGGTCACCACGGAGGCCAACCCGGAGTCCGTCGACCCGGCCTACCTGGCCGAACTGCGCGAGGGCGGCTACAACCGGATCTCCTTCGGCATGCAGAGCGCCCGCCCGCACGTCCTGAAGCTGCTCGACCGCCACCACACCCCGGGCCGCCCCGAGGCCTGTGTCGCCGAGGCCCGCGCCGCCGGCTTCGACCACGTCAACCTGGACCTCATCTACGGCACCCCCGGCGAGTCCGACGACGACTGGCGCGCCTCCCTGGACGCCGCCATCGGCGCCGGGCCCGACCACGTCTCGGCGTACTCCCTGATCGTCGAGGACGGCACCAAGCTCGCCGCCCGGGTCAAGCGCGGCGAACTGCCGATGATCGACGACGACGTGCACGCCGACCGCTACCTCATCGCCGAACGGGCCCTGAGCGCCGCCGGCTACACCTGGTACGAGGTCTCCAACTGGGCCACCACCCCCGAGGGCCGCTGCCGCCACAACGAGCTGTACTGGACCGGCGCCGACTGGTGGGGCGCCGGCCCGGGCGCGCACAGCCACGTCGGCGGCGTCCGCTGGTGGAACGCCAAGCACCCCGCCGCCTACGCCCAGGCCCTCGCCGAGGGCCGCACCCCGGCCCTGGGCCGCGAGGTGCTCGCCGAGGAGGACCGCCGGGTCGAGCGCATCCTGCTGGAACTGCGCCTCGCCGAGGGCATCCCGCTCACCCTCCTCACCGACACCGGCCGCCACGCCGCCGCCCGCCACCTCGCCGACGGCCTCCTCGCCGCCGGGCCGTACGCCGGGGGCCGCGCCGTCCTCACCCTCCAGGGCCGGCTGCTCGCCGACGCGGTCGTACGTGACCTGGTGGACTGACATTCGTTACCGTGGGTGTCAGCCGTCGGAGGGAGCGTGCGATGACCGCCATCGATGATCGGATGACCGGGATCTTCGAGAACCTGGAGGTGCCGGAAGGCATCAAGGCCGAACTCATCAGGGGGGAAATCGTGATGATGGCGGGGCCTGACATGGTCCACAACCTCATCGTCCTGGCGATTCAGCACCAGCTTCCGTACGGTCGGTGGCGTCCCCTCACGACCCAGGACCTGGGGATCCCCGGCCAGGCGAGCGAACCCCAGCCCGACCTGGTCGTCTTCGAACGCGGGGCGGTCCAGGAGCACGGACGACTGCTGCCGTCGCCCGCCGTCACCCTGGTGGTCGAGGTGGTGTCGAAGACCAGTGTCGATCGTGATTACCGGACCAAGCGGGAGCTCTACGCCGAGGGCTCAGTCCCCGCGTACCTGATCGTGGACCCGATCAAGGGGGTCTGCGTGCTGTTGACCGAGTTGGGCAGGGATCCCGGGTCCGGCCTCCCGAGGTACATGTCCGAGCGGACCAGCAAGTTCGGCGAGCCCGTCCCCGTCGGCCTGCTCGAGATCGATCTGGACACCACGGACTTTCAGCAGTACGTCTGATCGGCCTCACTCCGGAACCGTCACGAAGTCGATCAACTCCTCGACCTTGCCCAGCAGTTCCGGCTCCAGGTCCTTGTAGCTGTCCACCGTGGAGAGGATCCGCTTCCAGGCGGCGGGGGTGTTCACCGGCCAGCCGAGGCGGCGGCAGACGCCCTCCTTCCACTCCTCGCCGCGCGGGACGGCGGGCCAGCCGGCGATGCCGACGGAGGCAGGCTTCACGGCCTGCCAGATGTCGATGTAGGGGTGGCCGACGACCAGGACGGCGTCGCCGGTGACCTGGGCGGCGATGCGGTGCTCCTTGGTGCCGGGGAGCAGGTGGTCGACCAGGACGCCGAGGCGCCGGCCCGGGCCGGGGGCGAAGTCGGCGACGATCGCGGGCAGGTCGTCCACGCCCTCCAGGTACTCGACGACCACGCCCTCGATCCGCAGGTCGTCGCCCCAGACCCGCTCGACCAGTTCGGCGTCGTGCCGGCCCTCGACGTAGATCCGCGACTCGCGGGCGACCCGGGCCCGGGCGCCGGGGACGGCGACCGAGCCGGAGGCGGTGCGGCCCGGCGTACGGGAGGGGGCGGGGCCGGCCGGGCGCACCAGGGTGACCGTCCGGCCCTCCAGCAGGAAGCCGCGCGGCACCAGCGGGAACACCCGGAGCTTGCCGAAGCGGTCCTCCAGGGTGACGGTGAAGCCCTCGGCGGTCTTCTCGCAGCGCACCACCGCGCCGCAGAAGCCGGTGGCGGCCTCCTCCACCACCAGGCCCCGTTCGGCGGTCACCTCCGGGGCGGGCTGCTGCTTCTTCCACGGCGGGGTCAGGTCGGGTCCGTACTGGCGGCTGCGCATGAAAGCGACTATACGGACGGACCGTCAGAGGCCCGGCGCGCCCCAGACCGGGAACCAGCGGCTGAGGTCCTTCTCCAGCCGGAGGTCGTTCCCGAGCATCGCGTTGACCTGGAGCTCCAGCGGGCTGTTGCGCCGCTCCCCGCCGCCGGGCATCGGGGCGAAGGGGTAGAAGGTGCCGCGCTTGTAGAGGTAGACCAGGGCCAGCGACTGCCCGTCCGGGTTGCGGAAGCCGACCAGCGAGCAGAGCAGCTGCGGTCCGAAGCCGTTCGCCTCCAGCTCGCTGTTGACCGCGTGCAGGTCGTTGACCAGGTCCGGCAGTTCCTCGGGGGTGTGCCGGGCGAGCAGCCAGGAGTAGCCGTAGCCGTCCTTGGAGGCCTCCACCGGGACGCCGCCGCGCTCGGTGTCGGCGTCGAGCAGCGCCCGCACCTGCTGTTCGACCTGGCCGAAGGCCGCGCCCTCGACGGCGGCGAAGCAGACCGAGCCGAGCCCGGTGGGGGTGAACCCGGCCGCGGCCTCCAGGGTGAGGGCGGCGGACGGGACGCCGAACAGCTGGTCGAGGTCGGGCTTGACGGGCTTGGTGCGCCCGAACAGGGTGTCCAGGATTCCCACGGCGGTCCTTTCGGAGGAGGGAGTCGGGAGGAGTCGGGAGGGCCGCAGGAGGGCGGCTGGGGCCGGGGCCTCAGCGGCCGAGCTGCTCGGAGATCTTCGCCAGCTCCGCGAGCCGCTTCTCCAGCGTCGGGTGGGTGGAGAACAGCTGCGAGGCGGTCTCCCGGGCGCTCAGCGCGGGGGCGAAGTAGAAGGCGTTGTAGGGCTGCGCCTGGCGCAGGTCCTTGCTGGGGATGGCGGCGATCTGGCCGGTGACCTTGGTGAGCGCGGAGGCGAGGGCGCTGGGCCGGCCGGTGAGCTGGGCGGCGGCGCGGTCGGCGGCGAGTTCCCGGTAGCGGGACAGGAGCCGGGTGAGCAGGAAGCTGATGGCGTAGACGAGCATCGACACCAGCGGGATGACCAGGGCGACGATGGCCGCGTTCTGGTCGTTGTTGTTGCGGTTGCCGCCCATGAACCCGCCGTACATGGCGATCCGGGTCATGGCCCCGGCGAGGACGCCGAGGAAGCCGGCGATGGTCATCACCGCGACGTCCCGGTGGGCGACGTGGGACAGCTCGTGGGCGAGGACGCCCTCCAGTTCCTCGGGTTCCAGTCGGCGCAGCAGGCCGGTGGTGACGCACACCACGGCGTTCTGCGGGTTGCGGCCGGTGGCGAAGGCGTTCGGCATGTCGTTGTCGGCGACCGCCACCCGGGGTTTGGGCATGTCGGCCAGCGCGCAGAGCCGGTCGATGGTGCCGTGCAGTTGCGGGTACTGCTCAGGGGTCACCTGGTGGGCGCCCATCGCCCGTTCGGTGATCTTGTCGCTGAACCAGAACTGGGCCACGAACAGCCCGCCGGAGATCAGGACGATCAGTGGCCAGGCGCCGCGCAGCAGCACGATCAGCAGACCGGTGAAACCGACGTACAGCAGCCCGATCACGAACATGGTCACGACCATGCGGCCGGTCAGGCCGCGGTCGGGCGCGAAACGGGTGTGCTGGCCCGAGCTCGACATCGCTTGCTCCTCCATTCGCCGTCGTCTTCGATGCTGCCACCCGGACGGCCCCGCGGCACCACCCCCGCGCCGGGAACTGCGGGCAGGATCACTCCGGCCGGGCCGTTCCTGCCGTTGGGCCCGGGCCTTACACTGGCAGGTACGGTTTTGGCACTCACAGGTTCAGAGTGCCAAAGCGGGTGCCGGAGCCGGGATCCTCCCGGAGCGGGCAGCAGCATGCGTGACACGAACGGACAACGTGCGAAGACGGAGGTGTGTGCCCCATGGCCGGTGAGGTTCGCCAGCTGGACGACCGCAAGCTCGCCGTGCTCCGCGCGATCGTCCAGGACTACGTGGGCACCGAGGAGCCGGTCGGCTCCAAGGCCCTGGTGGAGCGGCACAACCTCGGAGTCTCCCCGGCGACCGTGCGCAACGACATGGCGGCGCTGGAGGAGGAGGGCTACATCCACCAGCCGCACACCAGCGCCGGGCGCATCCCCACCGACAAGGGGTACCGCCTGTTCGTCGACAAGCTCGCCGAGGTCAAGCCGATGAGCGCCCCCGAGCGCCGGGCGATCCGGCACTTCCTGGACGGCGCCGTCGACCTGGACGACGTGGTCATGCGGACGGTGCGGCTGCTCGCCCAGCTCACCCGGCAGGTCGCGGTGGTGCAGTACCCCTCGCTGTCGCGGTCCACCGTCCGGCACATCGAGCTGGTGGCGCTGGCCCCGACCAAGGTGATGCTGGTCCTGATCACCAACACCGGCCGGGTCGAGCAGCGGATGGTCGACTGCCCGGGCCCGGTCGGCGAGACGGTCCTGGCGGACCTGCGGGCCCGGATCAACGCGCGGGCCGTCGGCCAGCGGCTGCCGGACGTGCCGGGGTTCCTGGAGGAGCTCCCGGCGGGTTTCGAGCCGCCGGACCGCCCGACCGTCAGCACGGTCCTGGCGACGCTGTTCGAAGCGCTCGCCGAGCAGAACGAGGAGCGGATCATGCTGGCCGGCACGGCCAACCTGACCCGCTTCGGGCACGACTTCCCCCTGACCATCCAGCCGGTGCTGGAAGCCCTGGAGGAGCAGGTCGTCCTGCTCCGCCTCCTGGGTGAGACGGCGGACGCCGCGATGACGGTCCGGATCGGGCGGGAGATCGCCTACGAGGGGCTGAATTCCACCTCGGTGGTGTCGGTCGGTTACGGTTCGGGCGACGAGAGCGTGGCCAAACTGGGTGTGATCGGTCCGACCCGGATGGACTATCCGGGCACAATGGGGGCGGTGCGTGCGGTGGCGCGGTACGTGGGCCAGATCCTGGCCGAGTCGTAGCACAGGCCGCCGTCGGAACCTCTGACGGCGGTGTCCAGTCGCAGCACTACTACAGGCGGAACAAGCGGAGCATTTGGTGGCCACGGACTACTACGCGGTACTCGGCGTCCGACGGGATGCGGGGCAGGACGAGATCAAGAAGGCCTTCCGGCGCCTGGCACGCGAACTGCACCCGGACGTCAACCCGGACCCGAAGACGCAGGAGCGGTTCAAGGAGATCAACGCCGCTTACGAGGTGCTCTCCGACCCGCAGAAGCGCCAGGTCTACGACCTCGGCGGTGACCCGCTCTCGCCGGGCGGCGGGGGCGCGGGCGGCTTCGGCGCGGGCGCGGCCGGATTCGGCTTCTCCGACATCATGGACGCCTTCTTCGGCGCCGCGGCCGGCCAGCGCGGCCCGCGCTCGCGCACCCGGCGCGGCCAGGACGCCATGATCCGGCTGGAGATCACCCTGGAGGAGGCCGCCTTCGGCACCACCAAGGAACTCCAGGTCGACACCGCCGTCACCTGCACCACGTGCAGCGGCGAGGGCGCGGCCCCCGGCACCTCCGCGCAGACCTGCGACATGTGTCGCGGCAGGGGCGAGGTCTCCCAGGTCACCCGGTCGTTCCTGGGCCAGGTCATGACCTCCCGGCCCTGCCCGCAGTGCCAGGGCTTCGGCACCGTCGTGCCGACCCCGTGCCCGGAGTGCGCCGGCGACGGCCGGGTCCGCGCCCGGCGCACCCTGACCGTCAAGATCCCGGCCGGTGTCGACAACGGCACCCGGATCCAGCTGGCCGGCGAGGGCGAGGTCGGCCCCGGCGGCGGCCCGGCCGGCGACCTGTACGTCGAGATCGCCGAGACCACCCACACCGTCTTCCAGCGGCGCGGGGACGACCTGCACTGCACCGTCACCATCCCGATGACGGCCGCGTCCCTCGGCACCCAGGTGCCGCTGCAGACCCTGGACGGGCTGGAGGAGGTCGACATCCGGCCCGGCACCCAGTCCGGCCAGTCGATCCCGCTGCACGGCCGCGGCATCACGCACCTGCGCGGCGGCGGCCGGGGCGACCTGATAGTGCATGTCGAGGTGCAGACGCCCACCAAGCTCGACCCCGAGCAGGAGGAGCTGCTGCGCCGGCTCGCGGTGCTGCGCGGCGAGGAGCGGCCGTCCGGCCAGTTCGCGCCGGGCCAGCAGGGCCTGTTCTCGCGCCTCAAGGACGCGTTCAACGGCCGCTAGGCCCTAGGCCCTGGCCGTCCGCGCGGGGGTGCCGGGTTCGCCCGGCGCCCCTTTCGCGTTCCCGATCCGCCCCACCCCCCCCGGAGGTTCCCCGCATGACCGCCCCCGTCTTCGTCGTCGAGACCGAGCGGATCGCCGCCGCCGCGCCCGGTTCCGTGGTGCGCCTCGACGGGCCGGAGGGGCGGCACGCGGCCGCGGTGAAGCGGCTGGCGGCCGGCGAGGCGGTGACCCTCGCCGACGGGCTGGGCCTCGGGGTGGACGGGACGGTCGCCGCGGTGCTCGGCAAGGACGCGATCGATGTCACGGTGGCCGCCGTCCGCCGGGAGCCCGAGCCGGCGCCGCGGATCGTCGTCGTCCAGGCGCTGCCCAAGGGCGACCGCGGCGAGCTCGCGGTGGAGACCATGACCGAGGTCGGCGTGGACGTGATCGTCCCGTGGGCCGCCTCGCGCTGCATCACGCAGTGGAAGGGTGAGCGGGGCGCCAAGGCGCTCGCCAAGTGGCGGGCCACCGCCCGGGAGGCCGGCAAGCAGTCCCGCCGGCTGCGCTTCCCCGAGGTGCGCGAGCCGGCGACCACCCGGCAGCTGGCGCCGCTGCTGGCCGGGGCCGCCTTCGCCGCCGTGCTGCACGAGGAGGGCGCCGAGCCGCTGGCGCTGGCCGCGCTGCCCGCGGCCGGGGACGTGGTGCTGGTGGTCGGCCCGGAGGGCGGGGTCTCCCCGGAGGAGCTGGCCGCGTTCGCCGAGGCGGGCGCCGGGCCGTACCGGCTGGGCCCCTCGGTGCTGCGCACCTCCACCGCCGGGGTGGCCGCCGGCGCCCTGCTGCTGGGGCGCACCGGCCGCTGGTCGTAGCCCGCGCCCGTGCGGTCGGAGTCTGCCCGAACCGGCCCGCGCGGTACGCGCACGTGCCTACGCTGACCGCGTGACGGAACCCCTGAGCACCTCTGCGGGCGCCTACCTGCGCCACCCCCATCTGCACGGCGACCTGGTCACCTTCGTCGCCGAGGACGACGTCTGGCTGGCCCCGCTGGACGGTGGCCGGGCCTGGCGGCTGACGGCCGATCACCTGCCCGTCCGGCACCCCCGGTTCGCCCCCGACGGGCGGCACATCGCCTTCACCTCCACCCGGGACGGCGCGCCCGAGGTGCACGTGGTGCCGGTGGACGGCGGGCCGTCCCGGCGGCTCACCCACTGGGGCAGCGAGCAGACCGAGGTGCGGGGCTGGACGGCCGACGGGCGCCCGATCGCCCTCACCACCGCCGGCGAGGCGACCCTGCGCCGCAGCTGGGCGCACGCCGTGCCGCTGGACGGCGGCGAGCCGGTGCGGCTGCCGTACGGGCCGGTCGGCGGGCTCGCCTTCGAGCCGGGCGGCGACCGCGTGCTGCTGGGTACCGTCAACAACCGCGAGCCGGCCTGGTGGAAGCGCTACCGGGGCGGCCGGGCGGGCAAGTTGTGGATCGGGCGGGACGAATTCGTCCGCGTCCACGAGGAGTTGGACGGCCAGCTCGACTCGCCGCTGTGGGTGGGGGACCGGATCGCCTTCCTCTCCGACCACGAGGGCGTCGGCGAGCTCTACTCCAGCCTCCCGGACGGCTCCGACCTGCGCCGCCACACCACCGACCCGGACGGCTTCTACGCCCGCAACGCCGGCACCGACGGCACCCGGGCGGTGTTCCACCGGGCCGGCGACGTCTGGCTGCTGGACGACCTGGCGGGAGCCGCGCCCCGCCGCCTCGACATCCGGCTGGCCGGCCCGCGCAGCGGCCGCCGCCCCCGCCCGGTGCACGCCGCGCACTGGCTGGAGTCCGCCGCCCCCGACCGCACCGGCCGGGCCGGCGCCGTGGTGGTGCGCGGCGACGTGCACTGGCTGACCCACCGCGAGGGCCCGGCCAGGGTGCTGGACGAGACCCCGGGGGTGCGCGGGCGGCTGGCCCGGGTGGTGCCGGGCGAGGACGACGCCCAGGGCGTGCTGTGGGTGTCCGACGCCGAGGGCGAGGACGCCCTGGAGTTCGCCCCCGACGCCCAGGGCGCCGAGCGCCGCCGGCTGGCCGCCGGGCGGATCGGCCGGGTCAACTCCCTGGCGGTGTCCCCGGACGGCAAGCAGGCCGCGCTCGGCGTGCACGACGGCCGGGTCCTGCTGGTCGCGCTCGCCGACGGCACCGTGCACGAGCTGGACCGCAGCGCCGACGGCGAGGTCAGCGGGCTGGCCTTCAGCCCGGACTCGGCCTGGCTGGCCTGGTCGCGGCCGGTGCACCGGCTGGGCCCGTACTCGCTGCGCCAGATCGTGCTGGCCAACCTGGCGACCCGGACGGTCGGCGAGGTCACCCAGGAGCGCTTCATCGACACCTCGCCGGCCTTCACCGCGGACGGCCGCTACCTGGCGTTCCTGTCGGTGCGCAACCTCGACCCGGTCTACGACTCGCACGTCTTCGACCTGTCGTTCCCCAACGGCTGCCGCCCGTACCTGATCACGCTGGCCGCCGACACGCCGTCCCCGTTCGGGCCGCAGCGGGCCGGGCGCCCGCTCGGCGGGGAGGAGGACGAACCGCGCGGCAGGAGGGCGGACGGCGAGGAGGCCGCCGGCGACGCCGCGCCGGCGACCAGGGTCGACCTGGACGGCATCGCGGACCGGATCGTCCCGTTCCCGGTCGAGGGCGGCCGGTTCGACGCGCTCAGGGCCGCCAAGGACGGCGTGCTGTGGACCCGCGCCCCGCTGCTCGGCGAACTCGGCGACGCGGCGGCCTCGCCCGAGGACGAGCGGCCCCGGCCGGTGCTGGAGCGCTTCGACCTGAGGAAGCGCCGCGTCGAGCAACTGGTGCACGGCGTGGACGGCTTCGCGGTCAGCGGGGACGGCACCCGGGTGGCCGTGCTGGACGGGAGCGAGCTGCGGATCGTCCCGGCCGAGCACAAGGCGGGCGGCGAGGACGACGAGGTGGGCGTCGACCTGGCCCGGCTGCGGGTCACCGTCGACCCGGCCGCCGAGTGGCGGCAGATGTACGCCGAGAACGGCCGCCTGATGCGGGACAACTTCTGGCGCCCCGACCTCGGCGGCGTCGACTGGGCCGGCGTGCTGGACCGCTACCGGCCGCTCGTGGAACGCCTCGGCTCGCACGACGACCTGGTCGACCTGCTCTGGGAGGTGCACGGCGAACTCGGCACCTCGCACGCCTACGTCGTCCCGTACGGCCGGTACACCGAGCCGGCCCGGCGCCAGGGCCTGCTCGGCGCGGACCTCGCCAAGGACGGCGACCGGTGGCGGATCGCCCGCATCCTGCCCGGCGAGTCCTCCGACCCCCGGGCCCGCTCGCCGCTGGCCGCACCCGGCGCCGCGATCCGCCCGGGCGACGCGGTCCTCGCCGTCAACGGCCGCCCGGTGGACCCGGTCACCGGCCCGGCCCCGCTGCTGGCCGGCACCGCCGGGCAACCGGTCGAGCTGACCGTGGCCGGCAAGGACGGCACCGACCAGCGCCACCCGGTGGTCGTCCCGATCGCCGACGAGGAGCCGCTGCGCTACCACGACTGGGTGGCCGGGCGGCGGGCCGCGGTGCGCGAGCTGTCCGGTGGCCGGCTCGGCTACCTGCACATCCCCGACATGCAGTCCGCCGGCTGGGCCCAGATCCACCGCGACCTGGCCGTGGAACTGGCCAGGGACGGCGTGATCGTCGACGTCCGGGAGAACCGCGGCGGCCACACCTCGCAGCTGGTGATCGAGAAGCTCGCCCGACGGATCGTCGGCTGGAACGCCATCCGGGACACCGACCACCCGGTGCCCTACCCCCTCGACGCCCCGCGCGGGCCGGTCGTCGCGCTCGCCAACGAGTTCTCCGGCTCGGACGGCGACGTCGTCAACGCCGTCATCCAGACGCTCGGCATCGGCCCGGTGGTCGGCACCCGCACCTGGGGCGGGGTGATCGGCATCGACAGCCGCTACCACCTGGTCGACGGCACCCTGGTCACCCAGCCCAAGTACGCGTACTGGCTGGAGAACTACGGCTGGGGCGTGGAGAACCACGGCGTCGACCCGGACGTCGAGGTGCCGATGGCCCCGCACCAGTGGGCCGCCGGCGAGGACCCGCAGCTGGCCGAGGGCGTCCGGATCGCCCTCGCCGCGCTCGCCGCGGCCCCGCCCCGCACGGCCCCGCCGATGCCCTGGGCGTAGGGCGCGCCCCCGCCGCCCGGCGGGCGGGAGAGCGGCCGAACGGGAGGTCGGCCGGGCCGACTTCCCGCTAGGCTGCGCCCGTACGGCCCAGACCAGACACGAACCGAGGAGAAGCCGATGGCCGGCGAGCCGCAGCCCGACTGCCTGTTCTGCAAGATCGTTGCGGGCGAGATCCCGGCGACCGTGGTGCGCAAGACCGAGCGCGTCCTCGCCTTCCGCGACATCGCCCCCAAGGCACCGCTGCACGTCCTGGTCATCCCGCACGTCCACTACCCGAACGCCGCCGCGCTGGCCGCCGCCGAGCCGGAGATCGCCGGTGAACTCCTCGCCGAGGCGGGCGCGGTGGCCAGGGACGAGGGCGTCGAGGACTACCGGCTGATCTTCAACACCGGCGCCGGCGCCGGTCAGACGATCTTCCACGCCCACGTCCACGTGCTCGGCGGCAAGCCGATGACCGAGAACATGGTCTGACCTACGTGTCACAGCGCGAACTCGTCGTCCTCGGCACCGCCAGCCAGGTGCCCACCCGGCACCGCAACCACAACGGCTACCTGCTCCGCTGGGACGGCGAGGGCCTGCTGTTCGACCCCGGCGAGGGCACCCAGCGGCAGATGCTGCTGGCCGGCGTCTCGGCCACCCAGATCACCCGGATCGCCGTGACGCACTTCCACGGCGACCACTGCCTGGGCCTCGCCGGGGTGATCCAGCGGATCAACCTGGACCGCGTCCCCCACCCGGTGGACGTCTACTTCCCGGCCTCCGGCGAGGTCTACTTCGAGCGGCTGCGGCACGCCACCGCCTACCACGAGACGGCCGTCCTGCGGCCCCGGCCGATCGACGAGCCGGGCCCGCTGCCCGCGCCCGGTGCCCGCTTCGCGCTGGACGCCGTGCGGCTGTCCCACCCCGTGGAGTCCTTCGGCTACCGGCTGTCCGAGCCGGACGGCCGCCGCCTGGTGCCCGAACGCCTCGCCGCGCTGGGCGTCTTCGGCCCCGCGGTCGGCCGCCTCCAGCACGAGGGGGCGATCGAGGCGGACGGCCGGCGGGTCACCCTGGAGGAGGTCAGCGAGCCCCGGCCGGGCCAGCGCTTCGCCTTCGTGATGGACACCCGGCTGTGCGACGGCGTGTACGAACTCGCCGAGGGCGCCGACCTGCTGGTCGTCGAGTCGACCTTCACCGACGCCGACGCCCGGCTCGCCGAGGAGCACGGCCACCTCACCGCCGGGCAGGCGGCCAAGGCCGCCGCCGAGGCCGGCGCGCGCACCCTGGTGCTGACCCACTTCTCCCAGCGCTACCCGGACCTCGGCCAGCACCTGGCCGACGCCCGCAAGCACTTCGACGGCGAGCTGGTGCTCGCCGCCGATCTCGCCCGGGTGCCCGTCCCCGTCCGGCGCCAGCCGTGAACCCGGCCCGCACCGCGTGAAAAGCGCTCGCGCCGCCCCCCGATCTGCCGCAGCATCGTCGGGTGCGGCCCCGCCGCCCGCCGCGGCGACCACGTGCGCGGCGTACCCTGGTGCCCCGGAGAGACCGATCGGCACACGACACCACGGATGGGATGAGGCAGGCCCAGCGCCGACCTATGAGTGACACATCGCAGACCCGTACGAACGGACAGTCGCGCCCCGAACCGGCCGACGACGGTCGCGTCAGCGCCCGGATCGTCATCCCCGAGAAGCACCCGATGGTCACCCTGCTCGGCACGGCGGACTCGCTGCTGCGCGTGATCGAGCAGGGCTTCCCCGCCGCCGACATCCACGTCCGCGGCAACGAGGTGACCGCCACCGGAGTGCGCGCCGAGGTCGCCCTCGTGCAGCGGCTCTTCACCGAGATGATGCTGGTGCTGCGCACCGGCCAGCCCTTGACGGAGGATTCCGTGGAGCGCTCCATCGCCATGCTCCGCGGTGCCGCGGAGAACCCGGACAGCCCGGCGCCGTCCCAGGTGTTCACCGCGAACATCCTGTCCAACCGGGGCCGCACGATCCGCCCCAAGACCCTCAACCAGCAGCGCTACGTCGACGCGATCGACAAGCACACGATCGTCTTCGGCCTCGGCCCGGCCGGCACCGGCAAGACCTACCTCGCGATGGCCAAGGCCGTCCAGGCCCTCCAGGCCAAGGAGGTCAACCGGATCATCCTGACCCGTCCGGCCGTCGAGGCGGGGGAGCGGCTGGGCTTCCTGCCCGGCACCCTCTACGAGAAGATCGACCCGTACCTGCGCCCGCTGTACGACGCACTGCACGACATGATGGACCCGGACTCCATCCCGCGCCTGATGGCGGCCGGCACCATCGAGGTCGCGCCGCTGGCCTACATGCGCGGCCGCACCCTCAACGACGCCTTCATCATCCTGGACGAGGCCCAGAACACCTCGCCCGAGCAGATGAAGATGTTCCTCACCCGCCTCGGTTTCAACTCCCGGGTGGTGGTCACCGGCGACACCAGCCAGATCGACCTCCCGGGCGGCACCCGCAGCGGCCTCAAGGTCGTCCAGGACATCCTGGCCGACGTGCCCGACATCCACTTCTCCGTCCTCACCAGCACCGACGTGGTCCGCCACAAGCTGGTCGGCCGGATCGTGGACGCCTACGAACGCTGGGACGCCAAGCAGGAGGCCGAGGAGAACCCCTCGCCCGCCCGCAAGCCGGCCCAGCGGCGCGGCTCCCGCGCACCCCGCCAGTCCCATCGCACCGAAAGCTGAGTACGCAGCCCGTCATGTCGATCGACATCGCCAACGAGTCCGGTTGGGACGCCGATGAGGAAGCCATCCTCGACGTCGCCCGCTTCGCCCTGGACAAGATGCGGATCCACCCGCAGTCCGAACTGTCCGTGATCCTGGTGGACGGAGCGGCGATGGAGGAGCTGCACATCCAGTGGATGGACCTCCCCGGCCCCACCGACGTGATGTCCTTCCCGATGGACGAGCTGCGCCCCGGCAAGGAGGGCGAGGAACTGCCGCAGGGCCTGCTCGGCGACATCGTGCTCTGCCCTGAGGTCGCCGAGCAGCAGGGCAAGGCGGCCCCCTCCAAGCACTCGATGGACGAGGAGCTCCAACTGCTCACCGTCCACGGGGTGCTGCACGTCCTCGGGTACGACCACGAGGAGCCCGAGGAGGAGGAGGAGATGTTCGCCCTCCAGAAGCGCATCCTGGACGACTGGCGGGCGGGCCGGGGCCTCGGTGGTCTCTCCCCGGCCCCCACCACCCACTGAGCGCGGAGCCCGAACCCCTGTGAGTGGTGAAAGTACGAGCTTCATCCTCGGTGCCGTGCTCCTCGTCGTGCTCGGCTGGCTGGCCGCGTGCGCCGAGGCGGGCATCTCCCGGGTCTCCCGGTTCCGGGCGGAGGAGGCCGTGCGGGCCGGGCGGCGCGGCTCGGTCCGGCTGCTGACCGTCGCCTCCGACCCGATCCGCTACCTCAACCTGGCGACCCTGATCCGGGTGGCCAGCGAGATGGCGGCGGCCGTCCTGGTCACCGTGGTGTGCGTGCGCAACGTGGAGCCGGTCTGGCAGGCCGTGCTGCTGGCGTTCGGCGTGATGGTGCTGGTGTCCTTCGTCGCGGTGGGGGTCTCGCCGCGCACGATCGGGCGCCAGCACCCGCTCACCACCGCGACCGCCGCCTCCTTCGTGCTGCTGCCGCTGGCCGCGGTGCTCGGCCCGATCCCGCGGCTGCTGATCCTGCTCGGCAACGCGCTGACCCCGGGCAAGGGCTACCGGGAGGGGCCGTTCGCCTCCGAGGCCGAACTGCGGGCGCTGGTCGACCTCGCCGAGAAGGACGACCTGATCGAGGACGAGGAGCGCCGGATGGTGCACTCCGTCTTCGAGCTGGGCGACACCATCGTCCGCGAGGTGATGGTGCCGCGCACCGACCTGGTGATGATCGAGCGGCACAAGACCGTCCGGCAGGCGCTCACCCTGGCGCTGCGCTCGGGCTTCTCGCGGATCCCCGTGGTCGGGGACAGCGAGGACGACGTGGTCGGCATCGTCTACCTGAAGGACCTGGTCCGGCGCACCCACATCAACCGGGAGGCGGAGTCCGAGGAGGTCGGCGCGGTGATGCGCCCGGCCGTCTTCGTACCGGACTCCAAGCCGGCCGGCGACCTGCTGCGCGAGATGCAGCAGCGCCGCTCGCACGTGGCGATCGTGATCGACGAGTACGGCGGCACGGCCGGCCTGGTCACCATCGAGGACGTCCTGGAGGAGATCGTCGGCGAGATCACCGACGAGTACGACCGGGAGATCGCGCCGGTGGAGGACCTCGGCGACGGCTCGTACCGGATCACCGCCCGGCTGCTGGTGGAGGACCTGGGCGAGTTGTTCGGCATCGAGCTGGAGGACGAGGACGTCGAGACCGTCGGCGGCCTGCTGGCCAAGCACCTCGGCCGGGTGCCGATCCCCGGCTCGGCCTGCGAGATCCCGCTGCCCGAGCCCGCCGGCACCGGGCTGACCGGCATCCTGCTGACCGCCGAGTCCTCGGCCGGGCGCCGCAACCGGATCGGCTCGATGGTCGCGACCCCGGTCCGCAAGGCCGCGGAGGCCGGGGCGGAGCCCGGCGAGTAGCGGTCGCGCCCCGGCGGAGCGACCATGGACAGCATGACGCATCAACTTCGCGCGGAGTACGGCCCGCAGGGTGCGACCGGCGGGGTCAAGGTCTGGCACGTGGTGCGCGACGGCGACCCCGCGACGGCGCTCTGCGGCCGCAGCCTGGCCGACGACGCCGAGACGCGGCCCGAGCAGGAGTGGGGCACCGGGCTGCGCTGCTGCCAGCAGTGCGGTTCGCTCTACATGCACGAGGTGCCGCACATGCAGGGGAGCCATCCCTACAGCTAGGCCGGCGTGGCCGGCAGGCCGGCCAGGCCATGGTGGAGGTCACCATGAAGCTGCAAGACGAACTGCCCGTGAACAGCCGGCTCGCCACGGTGTGGCGGATCGGGGCGGGGCTCGGGGGGATCTTCCTGATCGTGTTCGGGTGCCTGGGGCTGGCCGACCACCCGGGCTTCCTGGCCACCCACGGTGACCGGATCGCCGGGCTGTCGACCAACGGGGCGCTGAGCATCCTGTCCATCGTGGCGGGCGCGATCCTGGTGGCGGGGGCGGTGATCGGCGGCAACTTCGCGTCCAACCTGAACATGGTGGTCGGCGTGCTGTTCGTCCTGTCCGGCTTCTACGGCCTGGCGGTGCTCGGGCGGCCGGACGCCAACATCCTGAACTTCCGGATGTCGAACGTGCTGTTCGCCTTCATCTTCGGGGTGATCCTGACGACCTTCGGGATGTACGGCCGGGTGAGCAGTCACCTGCCGCACGACAATCCGTTCTGGCGCGAGCGCACGGAGCACGAGACGGCGAGGCCGTCCGGGCCGAAGACCTTCGTCAAGGTCCTCAATCCGAACCCCGGTCCGACCCACCCGGTCGGCCACTGAGCGGCCGCGGGGGCCGCCTATGCTCGGCGGCATGAGTGACATCGTCGAGCTCGACCCCGAAGACAAGAAGATCATCACCCTGGCCCGCTCGGCCCGCGCCCGCAACGGCGTCGCCGAGGGGGCCGCGGTGCGTGACGAGACCGGCCGGACGTACGTGGCCGGGACGGTCGCGCTGGAGTCGCTCCGGCTGAGCGCGCTGCAGACGGCGGTGGCGATGGCGGTGGCCAGCGGCGCGAAGTCGCTGGAGGCGGCGGCCGTGGTGAGCGAGGCGGAGCAGCCGGCCGAGGCCGACCTGGCGGCCGTCCGGGATCTCGGCGGGGCCGGGACGCCCGTGCTGCTGGCCGGTGTGGACGGGACGCTGCGGGTGGCGGCCGAGGCCCGCTGAGGGCTGCCGGGGCCTGCTGGGGCCCGCCGGGGGTCTGCTGGGGCCCGCTGCGGCGGGGGATGGCGGCGGCCTGGCGAACACCTGCCCGAACCGAGCCGATAGTCTCACCGGGGGAGTGAACTCGGTGAGGGGGCTGGGCACATGGGGGCGGTGGCGTTCTTCGCCGGGCTGCTGCTGTTCGTGATGGGGATGGGCAAATGGCAGGAGACCGGCTCGCCGTACTGGCTCTGGGGTTCGATCGCCTTCCTGGTGCTGCTGGTGGTGATGTCGGTGGTCTCGCGGGGCGGTCGCAAGGGCTGATCGGGCGATGCGGACGGGCCCGGACAGCGCGACTCCGGTGATCAGGGAGAATGGAGCACATGAGTGCCCCTTCCTCCTCGTACCGCTCCGGCTTCGCGTGCTTCGTCGGCCGACCCAACGCGGGCAAGTCGACCCTGACCAACGCTCTGGTGGGGACGAAGGTCGCGATCACCTCCGACCGCCCGCAGACCACCCGGCACACCGTGCGCGGCATCGTGCACCGCCCGGACTCCCAGCTCGTCCTGGTCGACACCCCCGGCCTGCACAAGCCGCGCACCCTGCTCGGCGAGCGCCTCAACGACCTGGTCCGCAGCACCTGGGCCGAGGTCGACGTGATCGGCTTCTGCCTGCCCGCCGACCAGAAGCTCGGCCCCGGCGACAAGTTCATCGCCAAGGAACTCGCCGAGGTCAAGAAGACCCCCAAGGTCGCCATCGTCACCAAGACCGACCTGGTCGACTCCAAGCGGCTCGCCGAGCAGCTGATCGCCATCCACCAGCTCGGTGAGGAACTGGGCATCGAGTGGGCCGAGATCATCCCGGTCTCGGCCGTCGGCGACAAGCAGGTGGAACTGGTCGGCGACCTGATCACCAAGCTGCTGCCGGAGGGCATGCCGCTCTACCCGGACGGCGACCTCACCGACGAGCCCGAGCAGATCATGGTCGCGGAGCTGATCCGCGAGGCCGCCCTGGAGGGCGTCCGGGACGAGCTGCCGCACTCGCTGGCCGTCGTGGTCGAGGAGATGCTCCCGCGCGAGGGCCGCCCGGCGGACCGCCCGCTGCTGGACATCCACGCCAACGTCTACATCGAGCGGCAGAGCCAGAAGGCGATCGTCATCGGCGCCAAGGGCGCGCGGCTCAAGCACGTCGGCACCACCGCCCGCAAGCACATCGAGGCACTGCTCGGCACGCCGGTCTTCCTGGACCTGCACGTCAAGGTGGCCAAGGACTGGCAGCGCGACCCGAAGCAGCTGCGCAAGCTCGGTTTCTGAGCCCTGGTTCCCAGCGAAGGCCCGCCCCGGATCTGTCGATCGGGCGGGCCTTCGGCGTGTCCGGGGGCCGGCGGAGCGGGATCAAGCGGGGTCGGGCAGGATCAAGCGCCCTCGCGCAGGACCAGCGACACCAGTTCGCGCTGCGAGTCGGTGAGCTTCGGGTCGGCGCAGTAGACCGTCCGGCCGTCGACGGTGATCTCGTAGTGGAAGCCGTCCGGCACCCCGTACGAGGGCGCCCGCAGCCCGCCCGCGACGGCCTCGCGGGCGAGCGCGTGGACGTGCGGGGCGTCCGTGCGGTCGACGGTGTCGAGTTCCGCATGGCGGACGATCCCCGCGAAGCCGCCGGTCCGGGTCACCTGGATACGCATGGTGTCCATGGTGCTACCAGGGGAGGGAGTTTGCCGGTCTTTTCCCGGACCGTGACCTTAAGCGCGGCTCAACCCGGTCTCAACCGGTCCTCGATCGGGGCCGTCGTCGGGGCCGTCGTCGAGGTCTGAGGGGTTCAGCCGGGGCTGACGCCCACCTGCGCCCAGGAGGCCGTCACGGTGTCCGCCACCGAGGACTGGCCGGGGTAGCGGGCCTTGGCGGCGGCCACGGTGGCCCGGGCGAAGGCGGTGAAGTCGGCGTCGGCGGCCAACTGGCCGCCGGTCAGGGCGTCGTACCAGATCCGCCCGGCGCGGTCCCAGGCCTGGCCGCCGAGGGCGGTGGCCAGCAGGTAGAACGCGTGGTTGGGGATGCCGGAGTTGATGTGCACGCCGCCGTTGTCGTCGGTGGTGTCCACGTAGTCCCGCATGTGCGCGGGCTGCGGGTCCTTGCCGAGCTTGGGGTCGTCGTAGGCGGTGCCGGGGGCCTTCATCGAGCGCAGCGCCACGCCCTGGATGCCGGGGGCGAGCAGGCCGGCGCCGATCAGCCAGTCGGCGTGGGCGGCGTCCTGGCCCAGCGAGTACTGCTTGACCAGCGAGCCGAAGACGTCGGAGACCGACTCGTTGAGTGCGCCGGGCTGGTCCTGGTACTGCAGGCCGGCGGTGAACTGGGTGACGCCGTGGGTGAGTTCGTGGCCGATGACGTCGACGCAGGCGGTGAAGTCGCCGAAGATCTCGCCGTCGCCGTCGCCGAAGACCATCTGGTGGCCGTTCCAGAAGGCGTTGTCGTAGTCCTGGCCGTAGTGCACGGTGGCGTCCAGGCGCAGCCCCCGGTTGTCGATCGAGCGGCGGCCGAAGACGGTGGCGTACAGGGCGAAGGTGTCGCCGAGGCCGTCGTAGGCGTGGTTGACGGACTGGTCGGCGACCGGGGCCTGGCCCTCGGTGCGGACGGTGCGGCCGGGCAGCCGCTGGCTGTGGGCGGTGTCGGCGATCAGCCGGCTGGGGGTCGGGCCGGTGCTGACGGGCGGGGCGGGGGCGAGGCGGGCCGCGCGGTGCGCGGTGTCGAGCAGGAGGGAGCGGACGGCGGGCTCGTGACCGGCCTCGGCGAGGCGGTCCAGGACGTACGGCGGGACGATCGCACAGATCGGAACTGCTGCAGTCATGTGGCCCAGGGTGAGGCCTCGATGACCGGTTGTCACCACTCTCGGCGTGACCGGTCGGTGTCTCAAGGGGTGGAACGGTGGCCCGGATCACTTCGGGGGCGCGCGCCCCTGGGTTACGCTGGGGCCATCATGCGCAACGGGCTGCTTCTTCTTAGCTGCCGCGTCGAGGGCCTGTAGTCCACAGGGCCGGCTCCCTCGCCGCGGGGATCGAGCTGTGCGCGTCATCCGGCGATCCAACGGAGGATCGCGAGCGGCAGCTGCCGGCCAGTCGGTGTTGACCACCCCGACCCGCCCCCGCACCACGCATCACAGGAAGCCGAGAGTCATTCCATGACCGAGCAGAGCTCCGCCGCGCCCATCCCCGCCGGTCGCGCCTTCGTCGACCGCCCCACCCCGATCACCGCCGCGTCCGTTCGCCAGCTGCCCTCCGGCATGCGGTACGGGCGCTACCTGCCGTTCGACACCGTCGACCTGCCGGACCGCACCTGGCCGAGCAAGGTGATCACCAAGGCGCCGCGCTGGCTCTCCACCGACCTGCGGGACGGCAACCAGGCGCTGATCGACCCGATGTCCCCGGCCCGCAAGCGCAAGATGTTCGACCTGCTGGTCGCGATGGGCTACAAGGAGATCGAGGTCGGCTTCCCGTCCTCCGGTGCCACCGACCACGCCTTCGTGCGGTCGCTGATCGAGGAGGGGGCGATCCCCGAGGACGTCACCATCTCGGTGCTGACGCAGGCCCGCGAGGAGCTGATCGAGAAGACCGTCGAGTCGCTGGTCGGCGCCCCGCGCGCGACGGTCCACCTGTACAACGCGACGGCGCCGCTGTTCCGCCGGGTGGTGTTCCGCAACGACCGGGCCGCCACCAAGGCGATCGCCACCGACGGCACCCGGCTGGTGATGGAGTACGCCGAGAAGCTGCTGGGCGAGGAGACCGTCTTCGGCTACCAGTACTCGCCGGAGATCTTCGTGGACACCGAGCTGGACTTCGCGCTGGAGGTCTGCGAGGCGGTCATGGACGTCTGGCAGCCGGGCGAGGGCCGCGAGATCATCCTGAACCTGCCGGCCACCATCGAGCGGGCCACCCCGAACGTGCAGGCCGACCAGTTCGAGTGGATGTCGCGCAACCTGTCGCGCCGCGAGTTCGTCTGCCTGTCGGTGCACCCGCACAACGACCGCGGCACCGCCGTCGCCTCCGCCGAACTGGCCTACATGGCGGGCGCGGACCGCATCGAGGGCTGCCTGTTCGGCCAGGGCGAGCGGACGGGCAACGTCGACCTGGTGACCCTGGGCATGAACCTGTTCTCGCAGGGCATCGACCCGCAGATCGACTTCTCCGACATCGACGAGGTGCGCCGCACCGCCGAGTACTGCAACCAGATGGAGGTGCACCCGCGCCACCCGTACGCCGGCGACCTGGTGTACACCTCCTTCTCCGGTTCGCACCAGGACGCCATCAAGAAGGGCTTCGACGCCCTGGAGGCGGACGCCGCGGCGGCGGGTGTCCCGGTGGGGGAGCACACCTGGGGCGTGCCGTACCTGCCGATCGACCCGAAGGACGTCGGCCGCACCTACGAGGCGGTCATCCGGGTCAACAGCCAGTCCGGCAAGGGCGGTGTGGCGTACGTCCTGAAGAACGACCACAAGCTGGACCTGCCGCGCCGGATGCAGATCGAGTTCTCCCGGATCATCCAGGCCAAGACCGACGCCGAGGGCGGCGAGGTCACCCCGGCCGAGATCTGGCGGGTCTTCGAGGACGAGTACCTGCCGACCCCGGACAACCCGTGGGGCCGGATCTCGCTGAGCGGTTCGCGCACCCTGACCACCGAGGACGGCCGGGACGCGCTGATCGCCGGCGCGCTGGTCGACTCGGTACCGGTGACGCTGACCGGTGTCGGCAACGGTCCGGTCTCCGCCTTCACGGACGCGCTGGCCCGGATCGGCCTGGACGTCCGCGTCCTGGACTACGCCGAGCACGCGCTGAGCGAGGGCGGCGACGCCCAGGCCGCCGCGTACGTCGAGTGCGCGGTGGACGGCAAGGTGCTGTGGGGCGTCGGCATCGACGGCAACACCGTGCTGGCCTCGCTGAAGGCGATCATCAGCGCCGTCAACCGGGCACAGCGCGGGTAGTTCGTACGAGTGATATGTGGCGGGGCCGTCCTCCGGGGCGGCCCTTCGCCGCGCCTGGGGCCAGTTGTGTCCTGCGCCACATTTTTTCGGGTCGGAAGCCGTTCGAGGTACTGACACGTGCCGGTAACCATGGCAACATCGATCCACCGGAAAGCCGGGTCGGTGGGACGGCCTCGGTGTCCGGTCGCGTGACCTGCCCATTGTTGTGCAGGCCGTCTGCCATGTCTGGGGAGTGGCGCCGTGACCAGGTTGTGGGGTGTTCGCCCGCGGTGGCGGACTGACGTTCTCGGTGACTTCTTCTGTCCGGGCTGTGGCGGGGACCGCAACTACCGCCGGCAGCACGGTCGGCGGTGGCTGCGGTTGCTGGGGACCCCGGTGGCCCCGCTCGGCCCGGTGATCGGCAGCGTGCAGTGCACCAGCTGCCACGGCCGCTACGGCGTCGAGAGCCTGGAACAGCCCACCTCCGTACGGCTCGGCGCGATGCTGCGGGATGCGCAGTACACCATCGCGCTCGCCCTGCTCGCGGCCGGCGGCACCGCGCACCGCGCGGCCCGCGAGGCGGCCTGCACGGCGGTCCGCGAGGCCGGGTTCGAGGACTGCGGCGAGGCCCAGGTGCTGGCCGCGCTCGCCGCGCTGTCCGGGCTCGGCGGCGAACTCTACGACGCCCACGGGATGGCCGGCGGCCTGGCCGTGGAACTGCACGCGGTGCTCGAACCGCTCGCCCCGCACCTGGCCCACCAGGGCCGGGAGCGGCTGCTGCTGCAGGGCGCGGCGATCGCCCTGTCCGACGGGCGCTACCTGCCGCAGGAGCGCGAGGCGCTGGCCGCGGTCGGGCGCTGTCTGGATCTACCGCAGTCGCGGGTCGGGGCGCTGCTGGAGGCGGCGACCAGGGCTCCGTACTAGGCCTTCTCCGCAGTAACCGGACCTCCTCCGCAGTACCGGACCTCCTCCGCAGTACCGGGCCCGCTCCGCGGTGCCGGGCCTGCCGCGCAACCCCCGAGCCATCTCCGATCCCCCACAGAACGGGCCCGAAATCCCCCTCCGGGCCCGCCGTGACCCGCACCGCTCGGTCCTCCCCCACGGACTCGGTGCGGGCAACACGGCTGTCGGCGGCCGGGGCGCGCCGTGGGGGAGAATGGCTCCCATGAGTCTTTTCCGGGACGACGGCGTCGTGCTGCGGGCGCAGAAGCTCGGCGAGGCCGATCGGATCATCACCCTGCTGACCCGGCACCACGGCAAGGTGCGGGCGGTGGCGCGCGGGGTGCGCAAGACCAAGTCCAAGTTCGGCGCCCGTCTGGAGCCGTTCTCGCACGTGGACGTGCAGTTCTTCAGCCGGGGGAGTGAGCTGATCGGACGCGGGTTGCCGCTGTGCACCCAGGTGGAGACGATCGCGCCGTACGGCGGTTCGATCGTCACCGACTACGGCCGCTACACCGCCGGGACGGCGATGCTGGAGACGGCCGAGCGGTTCGCCGAGAACGAGGGCGAACCGGCCGTCCAGCAGTACCTGCTGCTGGTGGGCGCCCTGCGCACGCTGGCGGCCGGGCTGCACGAGTCGCACCTGGTGATGGACGCCTTCCTGCTGCGCTCGCTCGCGGTGAACGGGTACGGCGCGAGCTTCACGGACTGCGCCAAATGCGGGCTGGAGGGGCCGAACCGCTTCTTCTCCCTTCCCGCGGGCGGGGTCCTCTGCCCGGACTGCCGAGTGCCCGGATGTGCCGTACCCTCCCCTGAGACGCTGGTACTGCTCGGGGCGCTGCTGTCAGGGGACTGGCAGACGGCCGATTCCTGCGAGCCGAGGTACTGGCGGGAGGGCAGCGGCCTGGTCGCGGCCTATCTGCAGTGGCATTTGGAGCGGGGCATCCGCTCGATGAGATACGTGGAGAAGTGAGCACATGGCAGCGCGACGGCTCTTCGGCGGCGGCAAGCAGAGGGAGTACCTCCCCCCGACCCCGCACCCCAGCGGCGCACAGCCCCCGAAGATTCCCGGCGAGCTGGTCCCCGAACACGTCGCCATCGTGATGGACGGCAACGGCCGCTGGGCCAAGGAGCGTGGACTGCCCCGCACCGAGGGCCACAAGGTCGGCGAGTCGGTCGTGCTGGACGTCCTCAAGGGCGCGATCGAGCTCGGCGTGAAGAACATCTCGCTGTACGCGTTCTCCACCGAGAACTGGAAGCGCTCGCCCGACGAGGTGAAGTTCCTGATGAACTTCAACCGGGACGTCATCCACCGCCGCCGCGACGAGATGGACGCGATGGGCGTGCGGGTCCGCTGGGCGGGCCGGATGCCGAAGCTGTGGAAGAGCGTCGTCCAGGAGCTCCAGGTCGCCGAGGAGCAGACCAAGGACAACGACGCCGTCACGCTCTACATGTGCGTCAACTACGGTGGCCGGGCCGAACTCGCGGACGCCGCGGCGGCCCTCGCGGCCGACGTCGCCGCCGGGAAGCTGGACCCGAAGAAGGTCAACGAGAAGACCCTCGCCAAGTACATGTACCACCCGGACATGCCGGACGTGGACCTGTTCCTGCGCCCCAGCGGCGAGCAGCGGACCTCCAACTTCCTGCTCTGGCAGTCCGCGTACGCCGAGTTCGTGTTCCAGGACGTGCTCTGGCCGGACTTCGACCGCCGCGACCTGTGGCGCGCCTGCGAGCAGTACGCGCGGCGCGACCGCCGCTTCGGCGGGGCGATCCCGAACGAGGTGCCCGAGGCGCTGGACCTGCCCACCCAGCGCTGACGGTACGGCGAAGGGCCCGTGGGAATCGCTCCCACGGGCCCTTCGCCGTACCGCCGCTCCGCTGCTCAGGCCTTCTTGGCGCACTCCGCGCAGGTGCCGAAGATCTCCAGGGTGTGCGCGATGTCGCTGAACCCGTGCTCCGCGGCGACCGCGTTGGCCCAGCGCTCCACCGCCGGGCCCTCCACCTCGACGGTGGCGCCGCAGTGCCGGCACACCAGGTGGTGGTGGTGCCCGCTGCTGCACCGGCGGTAGACGGCCTCGCCGTCGGCGGTGCGCAGCACGTCCACCTCGCCGGCGTCGGCGAGCGACTGGAGGGTGCGGTAGACCGTGGTCAGACCGACGGAGTCCCCGCGGTGCTTGAGCATGTCGTGGAGCTCCTGCGCGCTGCGGAAGTCCTCGATCTCGTCCAGGGCCGCCGAGACGGCGGCACGTTGCCGGGTCGAGCGGGCGCGCGGCGACGGGCCTGCGGTGGTCACCGTGGGTCCTCCTGGGGTGGTGGGCGTCTCGCACCTCATTGTGCCAGCCCCGCCCCCCGCTCCGGAGTGATCGCGTCGGAGGAACCGCGGCCCGGGATCTGCCCCGGGATCTGCCCCGGGACCTGATCCGGGGATTGACCCGGGGATTGTTCCGGCAGGGCGACGTCGCAGACCTTCGGTCCGGGGTCCGTGACGCCCCTGCGGTGGCGCCGCCGGGCGAGCGGCGCGGCGAGCAGGCTGAACACCGCGAAGACCGCGATGGCGAGCAGCACGATGGCCGGGCCGGAGGGCACGTTGAGGTGGTAGGAGCCGGTGACGCCGGCCAGCGAGACCACCACGCCGAGCGCGATCGAGGCCGCCTGGGTGGCGGCGAACGACCGGGTGAGCTGCTGGGCGGCGACCACCGGGACCACCATCAGGGCGCTGACCAGCAGCAGTCCGACCACCCGCATCGCGACGGTGACGGTGACGGCGGCCATCACCGCGAGCAGCAGGTTGAGCGTGCGCACCGGCAGGCCGGTGACCCGGGCGAAGTCCTCGTCCTGGCAGATCGCGAAGAGCTGTCGGCGCAGGCCGATGGTGACCGCGACGACCACCGCGCCGAGCACCGCGATGGTGATCAGGTCGGTCGGGGCGACGGTGAGGATGGAGCCCCACAGGTAGCTCTCCAGCGAGCCGGCGCCGGCCTGGGCGGAGAGCGAGACGAGCAGCTTGCCGCAGGCCATGCCGCCGTAGAAGAGCATCGCCAGGGCGATGTCGCCGCGCTGGTTGCCGCGCGAGCGGACGAGTTCCATCGTGACGGCGCCGAGCACGCAGACCAGCACGGCCATCCAGACCGGGCTGGTCTGGAAGATGAAGCCGAGGCCGACGCCGGTCATCGCGACGTGTCCCATGCCGTCGCCCATCAGGGCCTGCCGGCGCTGCACCAGGTAGATGCCGACGGCCGGGGCGGTGATCCCGACCAGGACGGCGGCGAGCAGGGCGCGCTGCATGAAGTCGTAGGAGAGCATCTCGGTCATGCCAGCAGCCTCGGCGGGGTGTGGTCGGCGTGCGGGTGGACGTGGTCGTGGCCGGGCAGCGCGTGCAGGCCGGTGTTGGGCACGGGCGGGCCGTCGTGCGCGACGCAGCCGTCCCGCAGCACCACGGCGCGGTCGATCAGCGGTTCCAGCGGCCCGAGTTCGTGCAGCACGAGGAGGACGGCGGCGCCGCGGGCGACCTCGGCGCGCAGGGTGTCGGCGAGCACCTGCTGGCTGGCGGCGTCCACGCCGGCCATCGGCTCGTCCATGATCAGCAGGTCGGGGGTGCCGACCAGGGCGCGGGCGATCAGCACCCGCTGCTGCTGGCCGCCGGACAGGTCGGCGACGCCGTCCCCGGCGCGCTCCAGCATGCCGACGGCGGCGAGCGCGCGGTCCACCGCCGCGCGGTCCCGGCGGCGGAACGGCAGCAGCCGGTGCTGCGGCAGCCGTCCGGTGGAGACCACTTCGCGCACGGTGGCCGGCACGCCGGAGGCGGCGGTGGTGCGCTGCGGGACGTACCCGATCCGGTGCCAGGCGCGGAAGCCGGCGTACGGGATGCCGAACAGCTCCAGCGTGCCCTGCCCCAGCGGGACGGAGCCGATCACGGCCTTGACGGTGGTGGACTTGCCGGAGCCGTTGGCGCCGAGCAGGGCGACCACCTCGCCGGGCTGGACGGTGAGGTCGACGCCGCGCAGCACCGGCCGACCGCCGCGCGAGGCGACGGCGTCGCGGAGGCGGACGGCCGGGGGTATCGGGTGGGTCATGGTGCTGTCGTCCCGTCAGCTGGTGGGGGTGCCGGTCGCGGTGGGAGTGGCGCCGGGTGCGGCGGGGGTGGCGCCGAGGGCGGCCTGGAGGTTGGCCAGGTTCTGCTTCATGACCGAGAGGTAGTCCTCCTTGCTCGGGTCCTTGACGCCCTCCAGCGGGTCCAGCACGGC
The DNA here is from genome assembly GCF_040304045.1 of Kitasatospora sp. NPDC094016. Lineage (NCBI taxonomy): Bacteria > Bacillati > Actinomycetota > Actinomycetes > Kitasatosporales > Streptomycetaceae > Kitasatospora > Kitasatospora sp. NPDC094016. The sequence continues at coordinate 147,461 of NZ_JBEOUK010000007.1, read as the reverse complement.
GGTCTTGAGGCCGAGGTCCTTGGCGACGGTGTCGGCGAGCTTGGGGCTGACCAGGGTCTCGAAGAAGATCGTGGTGACGCCGTTGTCCTTGGCGGCCTTCTGTACGTCGGCGAGGCGGGCCGGGGTGGGCTCGGACTCGGGGTCGACGCCGTTGATGGCGACCTGGGTGAGGCCGTAGTGGTCGGCGAGGTAGCCGAAGGCGGCGTGGCTGGTGACGAAGGTCCTGGACTTGGCGTCCTTCAGGCCGTCCCGGAACTCCTGGTCCAGCGTGGTCAGCCGGCCGACCAGGTCCTCGGTGTTCTTGCGGTAGTCGTCGGCGTGGGCCGGGTCGGCCTTGGCGAACCCGTCGCCGACGCTCTTGGCGATCGCCGCGTAGCGGGTCGGGTCGAGCCAGATGTGCGGGTCGCCGGCCGGGCCTTCGTGCTGGTGGCCGTCGGCCTCGGTGCCCTCGTCGAGGTGGTGGTCGACGAGCGGGCTGGCGGCGGTGGCGTCGATCTTGTACTTGGCCGAGGACTGGCCGACGGCCTGGTCGACGGTGGGCTGGAGGCCCTTGAGGTAGATGATCGCGTCGGACTTCTGGACGGTGGCGACCTGCTTGGCGGTGAGCTCCAGGTCGTGCGGCTCGACGCCGGCCGCGGTGAGGTCGGTGACCGCGACGTGCTCCTTGCCGATCTGCTGGGCCAGGTACTCCATCGGGTAGAAGGAGGCGACGACCTTCAGCTTGCCGTCGGCGCTCTGGGCGCTGCTGCTGCCACCGCAGGCGGTCAGGACGAGGGAGGCGGTGAGGGCGGTGGCGGCGATGGCTATGGAGCTGCGGGTACGTCGTCCGATCATCATGACAATCATTCTCATCTTATCTGGAAATGATTGTCAACTCACTCGGACGGGTGAACGGCAGGTGGCCGTGGCTGGGAGGGGCCGGACGATACCGATTTGAACCCCGTACCCATATGGCCGGTAACCTGAGGTATTCGGGTACGCGCAACCAGCCGTGCCCTGACCGTGCCGTACGTACTGAAGAGAGCACTGTGGCCGCCGACAAGATCGACACGATCGTCAGCCTGAGCAAGCGCCGTGGCTTCGTCTACCCCTGCAGCGAGATCTACGGCGGCACGCGTGCCGCCTGGGACTACGGGCCGCTGGGCGTCGAACTCAAGGAGAACATCAAGCGCCAGTGGTGGCGCGCGATGGTCCAGGCCCGTGAGGACGTCGTGGGACTCGACTCGTCGGTGATCCTCGCGCGCGAGGTGTGGGAGGCCTCCGGCCACGTCGCCACCTTCAACGACCCGCTGACCGAGTGCCTCTCCTGCCACAAGCGCCACCGGGCCGACCACCTGGAGGAGAAGTACGAGGCCAAGCACGGCTTCCCGCCGCCGAACGGCCTCAAGGACGTCAACTGCCCCGACTGCGGCACCAAGGGCCAGTTCACCGAGCCCAAGGACTTCTCGGGCATGCTGAAGACCCACCTCGGCGTCACCGAGGAGGCCAGCGGCCTGGCCTTCCTGCGGCCCGAGACCGCCCAGGGCATCTTCACCAACTTCAAGGCCGTCCAGACCACGTCGCGCAAGAAGCCGCCGTTCGGCATCGCCCAGACCGGCAAGAGCTTCCGCAACGAGATCACCCCCGGCAACTTCATCTTCCGCACCCGCGAGTTCGAGCAGATGGAGATGGAGTTCTTCGTCAAGCCGGGCGAGGACGAGCAGTGGCACGAGTACTGGCTCCAGCAGCGCTGGGACTGGTACGTCGACCTGGGCCTGCGCACCGAGAACATGCGCTTCTTCGAGCACCCGAAGGAGAAGCTCTCCCACTACGCCAAGCGCACGGTGGACATCGAGTACCGCTTCAACTTCGGTGGCAGCGAGTACTCCGAGCTCGAGGGCGTCGCCAACCGCACCGACTACGACCTGCGGGTGCACAGCGAGGCGTCCGGCCAGGACCTCAAGTACTTCGACCAGGAGAGCGGCGAGCGGTACTTCCCGTACGTCATCGAGCCGGCGGCCGGCCTCAACCGCGCCATGCTGGCCTTCCTGATCGACGCCTACTTCGAGGACGAGGCGCCCAACGCCAAGGGCGTCATGGAGAAGCGCGTCGGCATGCGGCTCGACCCGCGCCTGGCCCCGGTCAAGGTCGCCGTCCTGCCGCTGTCGCGCAACGCCGACCTCTCGCCGAAGGCCCGCGGCCTCGCCGCCGACCTGCGCACCGCGTGGAACGTCGAGTTCGACGACGCCGGCGCCATCGGCAAGCGCTACCGCCGCCAGGACGAGATCGGCACGCCGTTCTGCGTCACCGTCGACTTCGACACCCTCGAGGACAACGCGGTGACCGTCCGCGACCGCGACACCATGTCGCAGGAGCGCGTCTCGCTCGACCAGGTCAAGGCGTACCTGGGCGCGCGGCTGATCGGCTGCTGAGCCGGCTCCGCCCGTCTGGAGCCCTCGTCCGCCCCGGTCCTTCCGGGGCGGGCGGGGGCTCCCGCGTGTTCCCGCCGTTTCCGCCCCCGCTTACCGCCTGCCCCAGCGGGACCGGGGGGCCGCGGCCGGTTCGGTCGGGAGGCCGGCGCTGCGCAGGGCGGCCAGCGTCGCCCGGTGCCGGGCGCCGTCGGCGAGCAGCGCGGCGAGCAGCCGCCCGTACAGCTCCGGGCTGGTGTCCAACGCGGCCGCCAGCTTGACCAGTTCCACCGGCGGGCGCAGCGCCGCCAGCTCGTACAGCAGGACGGTCGCGAGCTCGGCCGGCAGCTCCGCCGCCAGCGCGGCCAGCTCCGCCGTCGGCCGGCCGGCCGCCTGGCGCAGCAGCGTCCGCACGTCGGCGTGCCGGCCCGTGCGGCGCAGGCCGGTCGCCAGCGCCGTCAGCTCCTGCGTCGGCGCCGAACCCCACTCCCACAGCAGCGTCGCGCCGTCCGCGCCCTGCCCGGCCCGCTCCAGCGCGGCCAGCAGGGCGGGCAGGGCCGACGCCGGATAGCCCCAGAACGCGTGGAACAGTTCCGCCGCCTCCTCCGCCAGCCCCAGCTCGCGCAACTCCGCCAGCATCGCCACCGCCTGCTCGGGGGCGCACCGCGCGGCGCTCCTGGCCAGGTGCAGGGACGCGCCCGTCGGACCGCGCCGGGAGAGCATGCCGGCCAGCAGCGCGGCGTCCGCCGGATCGAGGCCGGTGGCCGCCCGGGACAGCAGCTCCGTCGCCTCGGCGATGGCGCCGGTGCGGTGCAGGGCCGCCACCCGCTCGGCGAGGGCGCCGATGTCGGGTCGGGCGGGTCGGGCGGGTCGGGCGGGTCGGTCCTGGGGCGGCGGGGCCTGGGCCGGTTGCGACTCCGACTGTCGGCTCCGCAGCCGGTTCTCCAACGCCTCCAGCCGATCGCTCAGTTGGAGGCAGCGGGCGCCCAGGCCCTCGCGCAGGGTGCGCGCCTGGGCCAGCTGCCGCAGCAGGTCCCCGTCCGGCCGCTGGCGGCCCGGCGCCGCCCGGATCGCCTCGTTCAACCGCCGCTCCCGCTGGCTCGCGTAGCGGCTCGCGCGCAGTAACTCGTCCAGCTCCGCCCGGAGTTCGTACGCCTGCTGCTCGCCCTCCGGGTCCTGGCCCGCATCTCGTGCCGTCGGCCGCATGCGCATGATCGCCCCACCCCGTCCATCTCTCCCCTGACTGCGGGACATCCTGGCGTCGCTATGTGGCGGGGGAGTTAAGGGAGCACGTCCAGTCGTGCGCGACTGGTGTCAAGGAGCGCGCAGACGGCGGTCGTTGCGAGAAGTGCGCCGGTCGCGCTCCGCAGCAGGGTCGCCTCGTAGTACGAGCCGGGTGCGACCACGGCGACGGCGTACCCGACGGCCGCTCCGACCAGGGCGGCGGGGATCAGTCGGACCGTCCGCACCGCGGGCAGGAGCACCACGAGCCCCGCGGCGGCGGCCAGTTCGGGGGTGCCGAAGGAGACGCCGTAGCGGACGGCCAGCGCGGGGACGAAGAACAGGACGAGGGCCCGCCCGAGCGTGTCGGTCAGCGCGGTGGTGTGCGCCCCGGCCGGACCGCCGCTCCACGGCGCGAACCGGGTGGCGGCCAGGACCGCCAACGCGACCAGCGCGCCGACGAGATGGTCGCCGAGCCGGGCCAGGTCGTACAGCAGCGCGGTGTCGTACAGCGTCAGCATCAGCGTGCCGAACGCCCACAGGTCGAGCGTGAACAGCAGCGGGCCGCGGGGTGGCCGGGCCCGTTCGCGAGAGGCCAGCCAGACGAGCAGCGGCGGTGTGACGAGCGCCGAGGCCGTCCGCAGCACGATGTCGTCCACCGTGTACGGATTCCGCAGGTCCCACTCCACGGCGCAGAACGCCACCGTGTACGAGGCGGCCGCGAGCCCGGTCAGCGGCGAGCGCACCGCCCGGACGTAGAGGCCGTGGTCCAGGCGTCGCAGCACGGCGGCGAACGCCAGCAGCACCAGCGGGAGTTCGAGGAACGCCTGGACGCGGAGCACGGTGGGCGCGAGCAGCTCGGGCGCGGGGAAGTGCGCCGCCAGCCAGTCGACCGCCGGGTTGCCGCGAGGCACGTCGAACCACCCGGGCGGCAGGTAGCGGGCGATGAACGCCGTACTCCCGCCCCGCACCCGCTGCACGTACACGGCGAACAGCACCTGGTTCAGGTAGACGAGCGCCACGACCAGGGCCAGCACCCCCTCCGGGCCGAAGCGCCCCCCGCGCCCCGGCCGGACCTCCCGCCGCCACACCCCGGGCGCCAGGGCCAGCGCGGCGGCGGCCGACGCCACCACCGTGCCGTCCAGCACCGGGCCGACCGCCCTCATCCGGCCAGCCGGGCCCGCGCCTCCATCAGCGCGAAGCCGAGCAGGTTCAACCCCCGCCACTCGTCGGGCCGTTCGGCGCGGATGTCGTCGGCCGCGAGCCCGATGCCCCAGATCCGGTCCACCGGGCTGGCCTCGACCAGAACGCGGTCGCCGGTGCCCAGCAGGTAGGCGCGCAGCGCCTCGTCCTGGCCGAACTTCGCGACGTTCCCCTCGACGACCAGCTCGAACCGACCGGCCGTCCAGGCCGCGTCGTCGAACCCCTCGACCAGCCGCCCCAGCTTCTTCGCCTCGGCCGGCGTGCGGGCCGCCAGCACCTGCTGTTCGATGGCCTCGTCCCCGAACATCCGGGCCTTCCCCGCCATCATCCAGTGCTCGGCGGACGCGTACGCGACCCCGTCGACGGTGAACTCCCCGGGCCACCACTGGCTCAGGCACTCCCGCCGCGTCCCCCCGCCCTTCCGCTCGGTGTGCCCCCAGAACATCAGCCACTTCGGCCGCACCCCGGTGGCCATCAGCGCCGCCAGCTCCGCCCGGCTACGGACGTCGGCAGAGGCCCCCACGCGCATCTCGCTCATATCGTCATTCTGACGTAAAGGGGGCCGTCGGGCCAGCGGGTTTTCGGTGACCGGTCGGGTCAGCCGGCGGGCAGCGCGTTCGCCATGTCCCGGAAGCGGGGCGACACGCGCATCATGCCGTCCGAGCCGACGTTGAGGTTCTCGATCCAGCCGTCCCGGTACCAGAAGAGCGACGGGGTCAGCGGGGCCGGATCGGCGGCCGCCAGTTCCTTCGACAGGTCGATCAGGAAGCGGATGGCGTTCAGCGACAGGCTGGTGCGGATCGGCACCGCGCAGAGCGCGTTGTTCGTCGGCAGGGCGACCAGAGCGCCGTTGGGCAGCTCGATGCCCCCTCCGATGGCGTTCTCCAGGCGCAGCGCGTGGGCGGCGCCGGGCCAGGCCCCCATCCCGTTGACGGTGTGGACGGTGTCGCCGTTGGACGCGTCGAAGACCTGCCGGTTGAGTTGCTCGGTGGCCAGGTTCGCGAAGGCCCGCTCCCACAGCTCGGCCCGGCTGATGCTCCACTGGTCGGCGGCGTGTTCGGCTATCGACAGGGCCTCGGTCTTGCCGGCCCGCTTGCCGGCGTCCACGCAGAGGACGACCGACAGCTCGTCGTCGATCTGCCGCGCCATCGGATCGGGCCCCAGGCCACGGCTCCTGGTGATCAGGAGCCGCAGCCGGTCCCGGACCTCGAAGACCGAGATCTTCGCCAGCGCCTGGCACGGGCCGTGCTCGTCGCACAGCGGCTTCGGAAGGTTCTTGCGGCTGCCGAACAGCGGCATGGGTGGCTCCCCGGGTGGTCGCGGTGGTCGGATCGAGCCACAGCATTCCATCGGCCGGCTCCGCCGTCCCGGGGATCGCCCGTTTCCCGGAAATGTTCTGTCGGGGCGTCAGGTGGCGCAGTGCTCCCAGCAGAGGGCGGGGTGGCCGTCGACCCAGTAGTGGGTCGCCCGGTCGGTGATCCGCAGGCGGACGGCGGTGAGGTCGGGGCGGCCGGCCTCCTGCCAGGCGGTGAGGATGCGCTCGACCTCGTCCCACAGGGCGACCGGGCCGCTCTGGTGGACCGTCCAGCCGTAGGTGTCGTCGGCGACCTCGGCGACGGATTCGGGGGTGGCCAGGTAGTGGATCGACTCCAGGTCCGCTCCGATCGAAACGGCGAACTTGGCTCCGGGGAAGGCGAGTTGGATGAGGAGGGCCGGTGTCGGTTCGTTGAGGAGGGTGGGGGAGACGTGCGCCGGCCGCGTCGGCGCGGCCGTCCCCGCCCGGGCCGCGAGGCCCCCGACCCGGGCGGCCGGGGGCTCGGGTCGGGCGGGAGGGAGGGTGGAGCGGTCGATGAACCGGCCGTCGGCGGTGCCGTCGGCGGCGACGGTGACCCTGGCCAGGCCGGCGCCCTCGGGCCAGGTGCCGATCGTGGCCAGGATCGCGCCGCCGGGCCTGGTCCGCTGGACCCAGGCGTAGGGGATGCGGCGCACCGCGTGGGTGGCGATCACCCGGTCGTGCGTGACCTCGGGGTCGCCCTCGACGGTGCTGACGTCGCGCTCGCCGAGGAGGTGGCGGAGCAGGGCCGTCGAGTAGCCCGCGCCGGTGCCGATCTCCAACACGGTGTGCCCGTCCTCGACGTCCAGGGCGTCGATCATGCGGACAGTGGGGGCCGGGGCGGTGGTGGAGGCGGTGGGGAAGCCCCGGACGGGCGCGGAGACCTGGTCGGCGGTCAGATGCCCGTCGAGCTGGGTGACCAACGGCCGGTTGCTGTGCGCGAGTTCGACCCACTCCGCCGGATCGGCGCCGAGCTCGGTCACCGGCCGCCAGCGGCGCCGGGCGGGCACGAACACCCCGGGCCGCAGGAACGGCTCCCGGGGCACGGCCTCCACGGCCGCCCGCAGCGCCGGGTTGGTCAGGGCGCCGACCGCCTCGAGCCGGTCGGCGAGCGCGCGGCGGGCGGCGGCGGTGTCCGGGGTCATGGGCCTAGGAGTAGTGCTTGTGCAGGTCGTCGGTGATCAGCCCGGTGCCGTGGTGGATGGCCTGGCTGGAGTAGGTCCCGCGCAGCTGGGCGGCGTGGGTGGTTCGCTGGTGTTCGATCAGCAGTCCAGCGGTGTCGTCCGAGTGGCCGCTACGGGCGCGCTCTCGGCGACTCAGGAAGACGGTCGTGCCGACGATGGTGGCCACGAGCGCGACCAGGAACGCGATGACGAAGGTCATGAGGTCTCACCTTTCCCCCGGGCCTGGATCGTCCCATGACGAACCATCTCCACGGAAGGGTCAATTCCACCGACCCGCCGCACGGGAGGTCGACCAGGCCGATTTCTCGTGCCGCGCGCCACGGGTTTCGGGGCCCCTCCCATCGAGCAGATCGGGAAGGGGGCATGACAATTCCCCCTTCCAGAGGTCGATGTGAGGAGCCCGCATGAGCCCCACCCGTCGTGACGTCCTGCGCTGGGGAGCCGGCGCCGGTGGCGCCCTCCTGGCCGCCGCCGCGTTCGGCCCGGACGCGGTGGCAGCTGAAGCCGCCGCCGCGGCCGTCAGCCCGTCCGCCTGGATGAGTGCCCTGGACGACGCCACGCCGCTGACCGCCCTGACGATCCCCGGCACCCACGACTCCTGCTGCACCGACCCGCTGCACGGCACCGAGTGGTCCCACACCCAGAACTGGGGCGTGCCCGAACAGCTCCAGCGCGGCATCCGCTTCCTCGACATCCGCTGCAACGGGCTCGCCGGGACGGCCGACGAACTCGGCATCTACCACAGCGACAACTACCAGTACGTCCGCCTCCAGGACGTCCTCGACCAGTGCCGCGCCTTCCTCGCCGCCAACCCGGGCGAGGGCCTGGTCATGCGCGTCAGGAACGAGTACGCGGGCGGGAACCGGCTCGACGACGCCGAGTTCCAGCGCCGGATCAACCACTACCTGGACGACCTCGGCTACCGGGGCCTGTTCTGGACGAACCCCTGGTGGCCCACCCTCGGCCAGGCCCGCGGCCGCGTCGTCCTCGCCGCCGACTTCGCCAACCCGTGGTCCGTCATCCAGTGGTCCAGCGGTACCAACACCTGGTTCGCCACCCAGGACACCTTCCAGGGCATCAGCCTCGCCGCCAAGTCCAAGGCCGTCACCGACTGGTTCGACCGGGCCTTCCTCGACCAGGGCTCCCCGCGGATGTACGTGAACTTCACCAGCTACGCCAACGGCGGCTGGCCCAAGGTCAACGCGGCCGCCATCGTGCCCCCCGTCCGCGACTACCTGAACGCCCGCCGCCAGCAGCCCGCCCACTTCGGCATCGTCCCGATGGACTTCCCCGACTTCCACACCGACGTCCTGCAACTGCTCATCGACAAGAACTTCATCGGCCGCTGACCGCCCCCCGAACCGCCCCCGAACCGCCCCCGAACCGGTCCCCGAACCGGCCCGCCGACTCGCCGTTGCAGGCTCCCCGTCGCTGGGTAGCCTGCCGGCATGCCTGCTCCCTCCCCCCTCGCGCTCCCCACCCGTTTCGACGGCGACCCCGACCGTGTCGCACTCGTCATCCCCGGGGGCGGCTACTCGCCCGCCAGGCCGCTGCTCCACTTCGCCCGTGCCGTACTGCTCCACCACGGTTGGACGGTGCAGGAGTTGTGGTGGCAGGCCCCGCACGACCTTCCCCAGCTGACCGTGGACGACCGGATCGCCTGGGTCGAGCGGCAGGTCGGCGGGGCCGTCGCCGCCGAGGGGGAGGCCTGCCGCCTGCTGGTCGGCAAGTCCTTGGGCTCGCTCGCCTGTGGCATCGCGGCCGATCGGAGGATGGCGGCGGCCTGGCTGACGCCCGTCCTGACCCTCGACCAGGTGGCGCGCTCCCTCCGCCGATCCGAAGCGCCGACGCTCCTTGTCGGCGGGAGCGCCGACAAGCTGTGGGATCGGCAGGTCGCCGGGTCGGTGGGGCACGAGGTCCTGGAAGTGCCCTCGGCGGACCACTCCCTTGAGCTGGCGGATGATCCCGTGGGGTCGGTCGGGGTGCTGCGGCAGGTCGTCTCGCGGCTGGACCGCTTCGTCGGCTCACTCGAAATCTAGAGGGCGGCCGGCCGGTTCCCCCGGGGTGCCGGCGCGGTCCACGCCTCCCGGGTGGCGGGCTGCGCAGGAGGTGCCCCGCGGCGTGGCGGCGGCCCCGCGATCGGGTGCCGATCGCGGGGCCGTTGCCGTTGCCGTCGCCGTGGCCCGTGGGGCCGGTGGGCTCAGCCGATGGAGCGGGGGAGGCGGGTGGTCAGGTACAGGATGACGAAGGAGCCGATGAGCTGGAGGCCCAGGCAGAGGGCGAGGGCGCGGTCCATGCCGAGGCCGGGGGAGAGCGACAGGTAGAGGGTGCCGAGGGTGGCGACGCCGAGGGCGAGGCTGGACTGCTGGCCGGTGGCCAGGACGCCGCTGCCGACGCCGGCCCGGGCGGCGGGCACCTTGGCGAGGACGACGCGGAACAGCGGGGTGCCGATCAGGCCCTGTCCGATGCCGGCGAGGGCGACGCCGGGCGCCATCCGCAGCGGGGAGAAGTGCGACCAGTCGGCGAGGACGGTGACGGCGAGGGTGGCCAGGCCGGCGGCCTGGATGACGGCGCCCGCGCTCAGCACCCGGCTGCCGTAGCGGCCGATCAGGCGGGGGCCGGAGAGCGAGGCGGTGAAGTAGCCGACGGCCATCGGGACGAGCGCCCAGCCGGCCGCGACCGGACCGAGGTGGAGGCCCTGCTGGAGGGCGACGGCGATGACGAACATGAAGCCGCCGAAGCCGGCGAAGTAGGGCAGGGCGATGCCGAGGCCGCGCCGCATCTCGGGGATGCGCAGCAGGGACGGCGGCACCAGCGGGGTGGCGCCGCGCTGCTCCGCCCGGCGCTCGACCAGGACGAAGGCGGCGGCGAGGACGGGGAACAGCCCGAGCAGCACCCAGGACCAGAGCGGCCAGCCGGCGGCGCGGCCCTCCATCAGCGGGACGAGCAGGGCGAGCAGCGAGGCGGTGAGCAGGACGGTGCCGGGCACGTCGACCCGGGCGGCCTGGGTGGCCCGGCTCTCCGGGACGTAGCGGACGGCGAGGACCATGGCGAGCAGCGCGAACGGCACGTTGAGCAGGAAGACGGAGCGCCAGCCGGTGCCGAACAGGTCGGCGGCGACGAGCATGCCGCCGAGCACCTGCCCGATCACCACGGAGATGCCGCCGACGGCGCCGTAGATGCTGAGGGCGCGGCCGCGCCGGGCGCCGTCGGTGGCGGCGGTGATGGTGCCGAGGACCTGCGGGATCAGCAGCGCGGCCGAGGCGCCCTGGGCGGCGCGGGCGGCGACCAGCGTCCAGGCGCCGGGGGCGAGGCCGCAGGCGAGCGAGGTGAGGGCGAAGGCGGCGGCGCCGACGACGAAGAGCCGGCGGCGGCCGAAGATGTCGCCGAGGCGCCCGCCGAGGACGAGCAGGACGGCGAAGGCGATGCCGTAGCCGGCGGCGACGAGTTCCAGGACGGCGGGCCCGGCGGCCAGGTCGTGGTCGATGGTGGGCAGCGCGACGTTGACGATGAAGAAGTCGAGCATCGGCAGGAAGGCCCCGAGCAGGACGGTGACCAGCCCGGCGGTGCCGAGGGAGGGGACGGCGGTGCGGGCGGCGGTCGCGGTCGCGGTGCCGGGGGTGGTGGCGGTGCGGACCGGGTCGGGGGCGACGGCGAGTTGTTGGGTCACGGGTCCTACGATCCGCCTGGTCGTACCCTGGTACCAGAGTGTGGTTATCCAGGTATAAGAAGTACCTGGCAACAGGCTCCGGGCTGGCGCATGCTAGGAACCATGAGCCTCACCACTCCGGCCGCGCAAGCCCGGTCCGCCTCGGCGGCGCAAGCCCGGACCGCCCCCGACGACGCCCGCCGGCACGACCTGGCGGCCTTCCTGCGCAGCCGCCGCGAGCGGATCGCACCCGACCAGGTGGGCCTGCCCCCGACCGGCCGCCGCCGCACGCCGGGGCTGCGCCGCGAGGAGGTCGCGCAGCTCGCCGCCGTCGGGGTGACCTGGTACACGTGGTTGGAGCAGGGGCGCGACATCCAGGTGTCCACCCAGGTGCTGGACGCGGTCTCCCGCGCCCTGCTGCTGGACCCGAGCGAGCGCGCGCACCTGTTCACCCTGGCCGGCGCGGAGGATCCGGCGCCGGTGAAGGAGTGCCCCTCGGTCACCCCGAGCGTGCGGCTGGTGCTGGAGCAGATGGCGCCGTACCCGGCCGTGGCCGTCAACGCCCGCTACGACGTGCTCGCGTACAACGCCCAGTACACCGCGATCATCGGTGATCTCAACGAACTTCCGCCCGAGGACCGCAACTTGATGTGGCTGGCGTTCGCCCCCTCGCGGTTCCGCGAGGTGCTGATCGACTACCGGACCGAACGCCTCGGCATGGTGGCCCGGTTCCGCGCCGCGATGGCCGACCACAGCGCGGAGCCCGCCTGGAAGGCACTGCTGGCCCGGCTGCTCAAGACCTCGCCGGACTTCGCGGAGGTCTGGCAGCGGCACGAGGTGATGGGGCCGAGCAACGGGATCAAACGGTTCCAGGTGCCGGGCGTCGGACTGCTGCGCTGCGAGTACACCAGCTTCTGGCTCGGCCCCCGACTCGGGACGCGGATGATCACGTACACCCCGCTGGACGAGGACACCCGCGAGCTGATGAACCGACTGCCCAGCAGCTTCTAGCCGGCCCGACGGCTTCTAGCGAGGGGCGAGGACGGCACGCCCGAGCAGCACGCACACCACCGCGAGCGGCAGTTCGACGCCGAGCGCCATCACCAGGGCGGCGAGTACCGCGTGGCCCGGGCCGGCGCAGGCGATGTCGGCCAGCGCGTCCCCCGCGAGCAGCAGGGCCACCGCTGCGCCGGCCCAGCCGGCGGCGGCGCTGCGTCGGCGCAGCAGGGCGTCGAGCGAGAGCAGCGCGGAGAACTCCAGCAGGTCGAGCACCACCCACGGGGTCTCGTGGCAGGCGGCGAGGACCGCGAGCCAGGGCAGCAGCGCGACGGCGGCCACGGCGGGCACCCGCTCGAAGCGGGCGGGCAGGACGAGGGCGGCGGCCGGGCGGCCGGCGAGGACGGCGGTGCTCATGCCGTCCCTCCGATGACCGCGGCCTCGCCCCGGCGCCGCACCCGTTCCAGCGGCTGCCGCTCGGTGGTGTCCCCGCCGGGGTGCCGGACCAGCACCCCGGTGTACGGGCCCTCGGCCCAGGCGAGCCAGAACCGCCCGGCGACGGTGACCACCTCGGCGCCGACGGCCGGCCGCTCGAACCGGAACGGCCCGGCCGACCGGAGCGAGCGCACGGACCGGAACGGCCGCACGGACCCGAGCGGCCCGGCCAGCCGCCCGGCGGTGAACGCCACCGCGGGCGCACCACCGTCGGCCGCCAGCCGGCCCCAGGCGAGCACGTGGTGCGCCCGCCCGCCGGCCGGGCTGCGCCGAGCACCGCGCAGCAGCTGCGGGGTGAGCCGGGCGGCGACCAGGACATCGGCCAACTCGCCGTCCTGGTACACCTCCAGCGCGGCCCGGTCGCGGCGGCCGACCAGGCTGCGGACCGACCAGGGCCCGGCCCCGACCGGCAGCGTCCCCTCCGGCCCCGCCGTCCGGCGGAGCGCGTCCCCGGGAACACCCCCGTGGCTTCCGGGGACGGGCCGCCGGTGCGGCGGGGTGGCGGAGTGCGATGCGGTGCTCGTCATGCCGTCCAGCTTCCCGTCGATCACGGGCCGCTGTCGGTGGTGCCGTGCTCCGAATCCGGGGTGTACCTGGATACACCCCGACCGTGAGCCCCCCTTCATGGCGGCCGTTGATCATCGCGCCCTACGCTGTCGGTCATGCCCTCCACCACGTTGCGCCGAGCGCTCGTCAGGAGCCTTCGGCGCCCCCCGTGGTCGCCCGAGGCCTGGCGGGACACCCGCTTCATAGCCGCCGGCCTCCCGATGGCCCTGCCGGTCTGGCTGGCCGTCACCGAGTCCAAGCTGCTCTTCCCGATGACGGTCCTGGTCCTCGTCTGCACGCGCCCGCTCACCGCCGCCCAGCGCGGCCGGCTGCGCGCCCTGCGCGGGGTGGAGGTGTCGCCGCCGCGCCCGGGCGAGCCGTGGGCCTGGCTGCCGGGCCGGCTGCTGCTGGGGCTGACCTGGCGCCAGAGCGTCCACCACCTGCTGGCCGGCCCGCTGCTGGCGGCGGGCGCGCTGGTGGTGCTGTACGCCTGGGGCGCCGGTGTGGTGATGGCCGGCGTGTACGGCTGGGTCTGGCTGATGCCGGTCGGCAGCCCGCTGCGCTCGGAGCTGGCCGGGCTGGACGTCCTGATCACGGTCGCCGGGGTGCTGCTGCTGGCCGTGATGCCCTGGCTGGCGGCGCTGGCGGCCTGGCTGGAGGTGCGCACGGCCCAGCTGCTGCTCGGCCCCAACCGGGCGGAGGCGCTGGAGCGGCGGGTCGAGGAGATCGCCGAGAGCCGGGCCGGGCTGGTCGACGTGGTGGACGCCGAGCGCCGCCGGATCGAGCGGGACCTGCACGACGGGGCCCAGCAGCGCCTGACCTCCCTCGCGATGAACCTGGGCCTGGCCCGGCGCACCCTCAAGGACGTCCCGCCCGAGGTCATGCAGGTGATCGTGGACGCGCACGAGGAGGCGCAGGCGGCCATCGACGAGCTGCGCGACCTGGTCCGCGGCCTGCACCCGGCGGTCCTGGAGGACCGCGGCCTGGACGCGGCGCTGTCCGGCATCGCGGCCCGCGCCCCGCTGCCGGTGCGCCTGGACGTGCACCTCGCCGAGCCGGTCGTCCCGACCGTCGAGGCGGTCGCCTACTTCACCGTCTCCGAGGCCCTGACCAACGTGGCCAAGCACGCCCGCGCCCAGCGGGTCGACCTCTCGGTGCGGACGGTCGGCGGCCGGCTGCGCCTGGTCATCAGCGACGACGGCGTGGGCGGTGCGGACGCCTCCCGCGGTACCGGGCTGACCGGCCTGCGCAAGCGCGCCGCCTCCGTCGACGGCACGCTGTCCGTTCTCAGCCCCCTCGGGGGCCCCACCACCATCACCGTGGAGTTGCCGTGCGCGCTGTGATCGCCGAGGACTCGGTCCTGCTGAGGGTCGGCCTGGTCAAGGTCCTGGAGGCGGTGGGCTTCGAGGTCGCCGCCGCCGTCGGGGACGCCACCGAGTTGCTGGCGGCCGTCGAGGAGCACCGCCCGAAGGTGGTGGTGGCGGATGTCCGGATGCCTCCGGGCTTCACCGACGAGGGCGTGAAGGCCGCGCTGATGATCCGCCGGCAGTGGCCGGACGTCGCCGTGCTGCTGCTCTCCCAGTACGTGGAGGAGCGCTACGCCGCCGACCTGCTGGCGACCAACACCAGCGGCGTCGGCTACCTGCTCAAGCAGCGGGTGGCCAACGTGGACGACTTCGTGGACGCGCTGCAGCGGGTCGCCGCGGGCGGCACCGCGCTGGACCCGGAGGTGGTGGCCCAGCTGCTGGTGCGCCGCCACCGGGACCCGCTGGAGAAGCTGACCCCGCGCGAGCGGGACGTGCTCGGCCTGATGGCGGAGGGCCGCTCCAACGCCGCGATCGCGGCCGCCCTGGTGGTCAGCGACAGCGCGGTGGCCAAGCACATCAACTCGATCTTCACCAAGCTCGACCTGCCGCCGGCCGACGACAGCCACCGCCGGGTGCTGGCGGTGCTGCGGTTCCTGGAGGTCGGGTAGCCGTGGGCGGACCGACGAAGGCGTGGGGGCGGAAGGCCTGGCGGACCACCGGCACGATCGCGATCGCGATCGTCATGATCGGCGCCGGGATGCAGACCTGGGCGATGGTGGTGCAGCAGCAGACGACCTCGACGCAGCCGTACAACGTCGTCGTCCACAAGCTCCGGCTGGACACCGGCAGTGCCTCGGTGCGGATCAGGGCGGGCCGCGACGGCCGGGTGGTGGTCCGGCAGAACCTGGACTGGATGGTGCGCAAGCCGTCGGTGTCGACCACCTTCGACGGTGACGTGCTCACGGTCGGCATGGAGTGCCGGACGTTCCTGCCGTTCGCCGACTTCGGCTGCGGTGCCCAGATCGAGCTGGAGGTGCCGGCCGGTACCGACGTCTCGGGGGAGGTGAGCTCGGGCAGCGTCGAGGTGGACGGCCTGAGCGGCGGCGTCCGGATGGACCTCACCTCGGGCGAGCTGAAACTGATCGGCACGTCCGGGCAGGTGTACGCGCACGCCACCTCCGGGATGGTGCAGGGCACCGACCTGAGCTCGGAGCAGGTGTACGCGGAGACCACCTCGGGGGCGGTCGACCTGGCCTTCTCCAGGGCGCCGCGGTCGGTGGACAC
Organism: Kitasatospora sp. NPDC094016; assembly: GCF_040304045.1. NCBI lineage: Bacteria > Bacillati > Actinomycetota > Actinomycetes > Kitasatosporales > Streptomycetaceae > Kitasatospora > Kitasatospora sp. NPDC094016. The sequence goes on along the minus strand of NZ_JBEOUK010000007.1, from coordinate 131,856 downwards.
CAGGAGCGGGTCGGGCTCGGTGAAGCTGGCCCTGCCGCAGGACTCCCACTACGCCTTCAGCGGCGAGGTCGGCAGCGGCAGCCGCCACATCGACCCGAGCCTGGCGGACCCGGCCAGCCCGAACCGGATCCACGGCTCGGTCACCTCGGGCTCGATCACGATCGACCCGGCCTAGAGAGGTCTGGGGCCCTGGGAGGCCCGGAGCGGCCTGGAGCGGCCCGGAAACCGGGGCTGACCCGAGTGGGGGACAATGGAGAGTCCCGTTCCCCTGCCCCGAGGTCAGCCGCGCATGACAGCCACGCCCGCACCCACCGCGCCCGACGCCGAGTTCGCGCCGCTGGACATCGGCCCGATCCGGGTGTGGCCGCCCGTCGTGCTGGCGCCGATGGCCGGCATCACCAACGCGCCGTTCCGCACGCTCTGCCGCGAGCAGAGCGGCGGCAAGGGCCTGTACGTCTCCGAGATGATCACCACCCGGGCCCTGGTCGAGCGCAACGCCAAGACCATGCAGCTGATCAAGTTCGACGCCAGCGAGAAGCCGCGCTCGATCCAGCTGTACGGCGTGGACCCGGTGACGGTCGGCAAGGCCGCCCGGATGATCGCGGACGAGGGCCTGGCCGACCACATCGACCTCAACTTCGGCTGCCCCGTCCCCAAGGTGACCCGCAAGGGCGGCGGCTCGGCGCTGCCGTACAAGCGCAACCTGCTGCGCGAGATCCTGCGCGAGGCCGTGGCCAACGCGGGCGACCTGCCGGTCACCATGAAGATGCGCAAGGGCATCGACGACGACCACCTCACCTACCTGGACGCCGGCCGGATCGGCGCCGAGGAGGGCGTGGCGGCGATCGCCCTGCACGGGCGTACCGCCGCCCAGCACTACGGCGGTACGGCCGACTGGTCGGCGATCGCCCGGCTGCGCGAGTCCGTTCCGGCGCACGTCCCGGTGCTGGGCAACGGGGACATCTGGTCGGCGGACGACGCGCTGCGGATGATGCGGGAGACCGGCTGCGACGGCGTCGTGGTGGGCCGCGGCTGCCTGGGCCGGCCGTGGCTGTTCAGGGACCTGGTCTCGATCTTCGAGGGCGAGGTCGACTACGCCCGTCCGGACTTCGGCTACGTGGCGCGGGCCATGGTGCGGCACGCGCAGCTGCTCGGTGAGTGGATCGGGGACGAGGCGCGCGGCGTGATCGACTTCCGCAAGCACGTCGCCTGGTACACCAAGGGCTTCTCGGTCGGTTCGGAGCTGCGGGTGAAGCTCGCCAACTCCTCCTCCCTGGTCGAACTGGCCGAAACCCTCGCCCTGGTGGAGCAGTCCCAGGCCTGGCCGGCCGGTGCGGACGGGCCGCGCGGGCGTACGGCCGGCAACAACCGGGTGGTGCTGCCCGAGGGCTGGTTGGACGATCCGTACGACTGCGCCCGACCGGGGGTGGACGCCGAATCGGACACCTCTGGCGGATGATCTGTCCGTAGTGGCGAAATCGCCCCTCCGGGGCCCACTGCCACTCGGTCCCAGCCCTCTTGTCCAATCTGGACAGGAGGGCTCCTTTTCGGCGGTCCGATGTCACGGAACGGGCACGTTTCTGGACGGAGTGCGACGATCGGCGGAGGCGGACTACGTTCGACCGGTGAGATGCGCTGGTGACGCTTGCCACATGTGGCGGCGCCCGATGGCGGGCCGGTGGACGAAATGGACAGGTCGACTGTGAATCGCTTCCCGAAGCCGGTGGGCCGGTGATCGGCCGATCCGAGTGCAGGAAATCAAGCCGGGGCGACGCGGGTGACCCGCGACCGCTACCCAGCGTCCGAATCGTGCGATCTTCGTGTTTCCATTCGTTCAAGACTTGAAGGCGGGCTAGCGTCATCCGGACGATTTCACCAACAGAGGTGAACGCCTTTATGTGCATTCGATCTATCGGGTTACCCCCGGGTACCGGCCTCGTACGGCCTATTCGGGGCAGAGAAGAACCTTCGAAATGGGTATGTTCTCCGGCGTCAGGGCAACCGCGTACGAGGAGACCGACCCGTGCCGTCCCAGCAGAAGTTTGTTTACTCCTTCACTGAAGGAAACAAGGACCTCAAGGACCTTCTCGGCGGCAAGGGCGCGAACCTGGCCGAGATGACCAACCTTGGCCTCCCCGTCCCTCCGGGGTTCACCATCACCACCGAGGCCTGCAAGGTCTTCCTGGAGACCGGCAGCGAGCCGGCCTCGCTGCACCAGGAGATCGGCGCCCACCTGGACGCGCTCGAGCAGGAGATGGGCAAGAAGCTCGGCCAGCCCGACGACCCGCTGCTGGTGTCGGTGCGCTCGGGCGCCAAGTTCTCCATGCCCGGCATGATGGACACCGTCCTGAACATCGGCCTCTCGGACGCCTCGGTGGTCGGTCTCGTCGCCCAGTCCGGCAACGAGCGCTTCGCCTGGGACTCCTACCGCCGCCTGGTCCAGATGTTCGGCAAGACCGTGCTGGGCGTCGACGGCGAGCTGTTCGAGGAGGCCCTGGACGAGGCCAAGCACGCCAAGGGCACCGCCGACGACCTGGACCTGGACGCCTCCGACCTCCGGGCACTCGTCGAGGTGTTCAAGGGCATCGTCGAGCGCGAGACCGGCCGGGCCTTCCCGCAGGACCCGCGCGCGCAGATGGACCTCGCCATCCACGCCGTCTTCCACTCCTGGAACGGCGACCGCGCCCGCCTGTACCGCCGGCAGGAGCGCATCCCGAACGACCTCGGCACCGCGGTCAACGTCTGCAGCATGGTCTTCGGCAACCTCGGCGAGGACTCCGGCACCGGTGTCGCCTTCACCCGCGACCCCTCCACCGGTGCCCAGGGCGTCTACGGCGACTACCTGTCCAACGCCCAGGGCGAGGACGTCGTCGCCGGCATCCGCAACACCCTGCCGCTGGCCGAGCTGGAGAAGCTCGACAAGAAGTCGTACGACGAGCTGATGACGATCATGCAGACGCTCGAGAACCACTACCGCGACCTCTGCGACATCGAGTTCACCATCGAGCGCGGCAAGCTCTGGATGCTGCAGACCCGCGTCGGCAAGCGCACCGCCGCCGCGGCCTTCCGGATCGCCGTCCAGCTGGTCGACCAGGGCCTGATCGACCTGGACGAGGCCCTCATGCGGGTCACCGGCGGCCAGCTCTCGCAGCTGATGTTCCCGCGCTTCGCCCCGAACGCCGAGTCCCAGCAGATCGCCTGGGGCCTCGCCGCCTCGCCCGGCGCCGCCATCGGCAAGATCGTGTTCGACTCCTACACCGCCGTCAAGTGGTCCCGTTCCGGCGAGAAGGTCATCCTGGTCCGCCGCGAGACCAACCCGGACGACCTGGACGGCATGATCGCCGCCGAGGGCATCCTCACCTCGCGCGGCGGCAAGACCTCGCACGCCGCCGTCGTCGCCCGCGGCATGGGCAAGACCTGCGTCTGCGGCGCCGAGGAGCTGGAGGTCGACACCAAGCGCCGCCGGATGACCACCGCCGCCGGCCTGGTGCTGGAGGAGGGCGACGTCGTCTCCATCGACGGCGCCACCGGCAAGGTCTACCTCGGCGAGGTCCCCGTCCTGCCGTCCCCCGTCGTCGAGTACTTCGAGGGCACCCTGCACGCCGGCGCCGACGTCCAGGGCGGGCTCGTCCAGGCCGTCCACCGGCTGATGGCGCACGCCGACGTCCGCCGCCGGCTCGCCGTGCGCGCCAACGCCGACAACGCCGAGGACGGCGGGCGCGCCCGCCGCTACGGCGCCCAGGGCATCGGCCTGTGCCGCACCGAGCACATGTTCCTCGGCGAGGAGCGCCGCAAGGAGGTCGAGCACCTGATCCTGGCGGACAACGACAAGGACCGCGAGCTCGCCCTCTCCACCCTGCTGCCGCTCCAGAAGGGCGACTTCCTGGAGCTCTTCCAGGCCATGGACGGCCTGCCGGTCACCGTCCGGCTGCTCGACCCGCCGCTGCACGAGTTCCTGCCCGACATCACCGAGCTGTCGGTGCGCGTCGCCCTCGCCGAGGCCCGCAAGGACCCGAACGAGAACGATCTGCGCCTGCTCCAGGCGGTGCACAAGCTGCACGAGCAGAACCCGATGCTGGGCCTGCGCGGCGTCCGCCTCGGCCTGGTCATCCCCGGCCTGTTCGGCATGCAGGTCCGCGCCATCGCCGAGGCCGCCGCCGAGCGCCGGCTGGCCGGCGGGGACCCGCGCCCCGAGGTGATGATCCCGCTGGTCGGCACCGTCCAGGAGCTGGAACTGGTCCGCGACGAGTGCGAGCGCGTGCTCGCCGAGGTCGCCCAGACCACCGGCGTCCAGCTGGACATCAAGCTCGGCACCATGATCGAGCTGCCGCGCGCCGCGGTCACCGCCGGTCAGATCGCCGAGGCCGCCGAGTTCTTCTCCTTCGGCACCAACGACCTCACCCAGACCGTGTGGGGCTTCTCCCGGGACGACGTGGAGGCCTCGTTCTTCACCGCGTACCTGGAGAAGGGCATCTTCGGGGTCTCCCCGTTCGAGACCATCGACCGCGACGGCGTCGGCGCGCTCGTCAAGCACGCCGTCGAGGCCGGCCGGGCCACCCGCCCCGACCTCAAGCTCGGCGTCTGCGGCGAGCACGGCGGCGACCCGGACTCGGTCCACTTCTTCCACGAGGTGGGGCTGGACTACGTCTCCTGCTCCCCCTTCCGGATCCCGGTGGCGCGCCTGGAGGCAGGCCGCGCCGCCATCGAGACGGCGGGCAGCGACCCGCGCTGAGAGAGGGTAGGCATCCCCTCCTCGGCCGCGGGCCGGACTGACCGCTTCCCTCCCCGTCGGGAGGGCGTACACCGGAGCTCGGCGCAGGAGAACCGGCGTACGTAACAACGGCCGGGCGGGAACGGACAATGGCGTCCGTCCCCGCCCGGCCGTCCGTCCCCGCCCGGCCGTCCGTCTGTGCCCGGCCGCGCTTGCCGGCCGGCGTTCCCCGGCCGGCCGGATGTGGCGGCGGCCACGTGTGTAGCTGGCCGGGCGGCGCCCGCGGGCCTGCCAAGCTGGGGCGCATGACCAGACGTAAAAGCCCGCTCGTCGTCGTGGCCGTCCTGATCCTGGCCCTCGTCGCCGGCATCGGGTACCTGCTCGCCGGCAAGGGCGGCAGCAGCCACCCCCAGGCCGCCGCGAGCTCCACCGCCACCTCGGCGGGCGCCTCGGCCGCCAAGTCCTCGGCCCCCAAGCCGTCCCCGCCCGCCGGCGGCACCCCCGCCCCGAGCGGCACCTGGGTGCCCGCCGACCCGGCGCTCGCCGACGTCTGCCGCAGCAAGCTCCCCAGCCAGGCCCAGGACACCCTCGGCCTGATCGCCAAGAACGGCCCGTACCCGTACAACCGCGACGGCATCGTCTTCGAGAACCGCGAGAGCCGCCTGCCGAAGAAGTCCGGCGGCTACTACCACGAGTTCACCGTGGTCACCCCGGGCTCCAACGACCGCGGCACCCGCCGCGTGGTCACCGGCGGCTCCGGCGAGCAGTACTGGTCGCCGGACCACTACGTGACCTTCCAGGAGATCGACCCGCGCTGCTGACACCCCACGCCGCGTGACACCCCGCACCCCTCGCCCCTCACCGGGCCCGGCGCCAGCTGATCCGGCGGTGGGGGCCGTGCGGGCCGGTGGTGAGGAGGGCGGTCAGCTCGTGGAACACCGGGACGGGGTCGCGCCGGAGCTGGACCGGGGTGGTGCGGACCACGGGGAGCCCGACGGCGGTCAGCCGGTTGGCGCGGGCCAGACCGCGTTCGTGGTCGGCGGGGCGCAGGTGCCAGGCGCGGGAGTCGATCTCCAACGCCACGCAGGCGTGCGGCCAGTAGGCGTCCGGGACGGCGAGGAAGCGGCCGTCCAGGAAGAGCACCGGGTTCCACAGGGGCTCGGGCAGGCCCGCGTGCGCGAGGAGTTCGCGGGCCTCGCCCTCCACCACCGATCGCACTCCGGCGGTGAGGTCCTCCACCACCCGGGTTACCTGCGGCAGTCCGAGCGCGCCCGGCCGGGCCAGCAAGTGGTCCAGCAGCTCGCCGAGTTCGCAGTGCCGCCGCTGGACGGCCTCCGCGCACAGCGCCCGGAACCGGCGCTGCCCGGTCTCGCCCGGCGCGAGGTCGGCCAGCGCCCGGGCGACGGTGGTGCTCCACAGCCCGTCGTCCCGCTCGAAGCCGCCCGGCAGCGGCCCGGCCGACCGGTGGATCCGGACGAACTCGCGGTCGCCGACGCGGCGTCGGGCGGGGATCAGGACGTCGATCCGGGCCAGGTCCGCCGGGTGTCCGGCGCTCGGGAGCCCCGCGTCGGCCAGCACCGCGTCCCCGGTCAGCAGCACCTCCCCGGCCTGCGGCGCCCGCCCCTTGGGGCTCGCGTACGCCAGCGCGGCGCGCAGCCGCTGATGCGCCGTCAACCGGCCGGACTGCAGGCAGATCACCCGGGGCAGCACCTGTTGCCAGGGCCCGCCGGGGCGCAGCCGGTGGGCGATGGTGCCGGACGGTACGCCCAGCCGGCGCAGCTGCGCCCGGGTGGCGATGTGCTGCTGGTCGGCGCCGAGCAGCACGACGGGGTCGAGCGGGTTCACGCGGGTCATACCCCGGGTGCTGCCCACCAGGATCGGGGGTATGCGAAACATCCCTCGTCGGGGGAGCCTGTGAGAATGAGGTTGACGGAGCAGCGGTCGAACCGCTGAGCTGGGGACCATATGACGACTCCACCCACCGGCCCAGCGCTCGACGCGCTCAACGGCCTTTCGGTAGGCGATGCCTTCGGTGCACAGTTCTTCGTCCCGGCCACCGCCGCCGCCTACTTCGCCGCCCGCACCGACCCGCCCGGCCCCTGGCCGTGGACCGACGACACCGAGATGGCCTGCTCGGTGTACGCCGCGCACGCCGAACGCGGCACGATCGACACCTTCGACCTCACCCACGCCTTCGCCCGGCGCCACGACTTCGACCGCGGGTACGGTCCGGCTGCCAACCGGATGCTGCGGCTGGTCCGGGAGGGCGGTGACGCGAAGGCCCTGGCGGCTGAACTCTTCGACGGCCAGGGCTCGTACGGCAACGGCGCCGCGATGCGGGTCGCCCCGCTGGGGGCGGCGTACGCCGAGGACCCGGCCGCCGTGGTCCGGCCCGCCGCCGGCACCGCCGTGATCACCCACACCCACCCGCAGGCGGTGGACGGCGCCGTCGCGGTCGCGGTGGCCGCCGCGTACGCGGTGCGGGCGCGCACCGAGGCGATGACGCCGGAGTCCTTCCTGGCGGCGGTGGTCGCCCTCACCCCGTACGGCGCCGTCCGTGACGGCCTCACCGAGGCGCTCCAACTGCTCGCCGAACCGGACCCGAGGGCCGCCGCCGAGATCCTGGGCAACGGCAGCCGGACGTCCGCCGTCGACACCGTCCCGTACGCCCTGTGGTGCGCCGCCCGGCACCTGAGCGACTATCCGGCCGCCGTCCGGGCGGCGGTCGCGGCCGGCGGCGACATGGACACGGTGGCCGCGATCACCGGGGGAGTGGTCGCCGCGCGCACCGGGACCGAGGGCATTCCGGCCGCCTGGCTGGCCGCCCGCGAACCGCTGCCCGGCTGGGCGTTCCCCGAGCCGGGCGGCGTCCGGCCCGCCCCGGAGAGCGAGGGCCGTCTGAAGCCCATGCTGCTGCCCCGCGCCTGCCCGGTGCCGGACGTGGTCTGGACGGACGAGGAGTGGCAGCGGATCCGGGCCGGGCTGCGCCCCCGGGAGATGGAGGACAAGTGGGTGTCCCACACCGCCGAGGGCGTGCTGCACCTGCACCGCAGCTGGACCGGTTTCGAGATCTGGAGCGTCCGGGTCACCCCGGTGCGCGGCGGCTGGCGGCCCGGGTCGGCGCTGGCCGAGGCGCACCCCGACCGCTTCCGGGGAGCTGCCGATCCGGAGCTCCTCGCGCGGGTCCTCGGTCTGGCCGCCAGGGGCTACGGGCGGCGGCCGTAGCCCCTGGCGGGCCGTGGTCAGGCGTCCGGGTCAGGCCGTGATCAGGTGCCCGGGGCCGCCGCCGTGTCTAAGGCACTCCTGGTTGATCGCCGGATCCGGGGCGCTGGGCGAGGTGGCGGCGGCGATCCGCAGCTCGATGATGTCCCGCACCGCGGGCCACTCGTCGTCGAGGATCGAGTAGAACGCGGTCGAGCGCACCACCCCGTCGAGCCCGCGCGAGTGGGCCCGGCGGACGCCCTCGGAGGTGGCGCCGAGCCGCTCGATGGCGGTGCGCGAGCGCTGGTTGCGGGCGTCGGCGCGCAGCGAGATCCGCTGCACCCCCCAGGTCTCGAAGGCGTGGCGCAGCATCAGCAGCTTGGCCTCGGTGTTGATGCCGGTGCCCTGGGCACGCGGCGAGAGCCAGGTGTTGCCGATCTCGGCGGCGTCCGGGACGGCCGTGGCCGGGTCGCCGAACGGCACCCCGGGCACCGGTGGCCAGACCATCGGCCCCTGCCAGTAGTCGAGTTCCAGGAAACGGGTGGAGCCGACGACCCGGCCGTTTGCCACGTTCACCGTCGCGAACGGCAGCGACCGGCCCGCGGCCTGGTCGGCGAGGGCGCGCGCGATGTAGTCGCGGGCCGCTTCGAGGCCGTGCGGGACGGGCGTGAAGGCGTAGGTCGTACGGTCTTCGGCGCCGGCCTCGGCGATGGCCGAGGCGTGGTGCGCGGCGAGGGGCTCCAGCCGCACGGTGCGGCCGGTGAGGATGACAGGTACGGGCACGGAACCTTCGGTCCTTCATCGGTCGGAGGGTGCCTACCGTGCCGGGGTACGGCGCGGGAGGCAGGGACAGTCGCCCCGGCCCCGGAGCACGCCCGCCGGTACCCGCGCACGCCGGAGAGCCGGTCGGGCGGGGCGGGGGCGGCGGCCCGGAGGCGGGCAGCGCGGTGCCGGAACGGACTCGGGTCCACGGACCGGTCCGGCGGGGATGAGCGAGGGGACAGTGTGCGTCCGCGAGATGGCCGATGAGGAAACGGGAGCGCGAAGGAAACAGGCGGCCAGATGAAGGCAAGATGCGTCGTGTGGGCTGGCCGAGCACCGGTCCGGGACGTGGCCGACGGCGTTACGGGACGACGTGACGACGACGCGACGATGCGAGGCAGCGAGAGGACGATACCCGTCAGAAGGCGGTGCGTCACTTCGCGGCACGCGAATGGCGGTGCGGGTCGCTGCGACCCGCCCTCGGACGGGCCGTTGAACACCCGTGACCAGGGGCTTTCCACCCGGGTGCGATCATGGTCCGGAGCGGTCCGGCGAGGCCGCCGGACCCGCCGCCGGGCGGGTCGGGAATTCCGGCGGCGCCCGGCACGCTGGAGAGGACGAGAAGCCGGTACGTCGTGACGAGTAGAGAACGGGGTTGGGTGCGCGGTGCGTGACTTCCAGGCGCTGTACGAGCTGGATCAGCAGGGCGTGGCCGCGGTGGCCGCGGCCACCGCGGAGCTGCGCGACACCGGTGCGGGCCTCGTGCTGCTCCAGCACTTCGAGGGCTTCATGGACGCCGGCGAGGCCGGCGGCCAGGTGGTGGCCCACCTCCTGGAGACGGGCTCGCCGCAGGTGGTGGCCCGCTTCGACCACGACCGCCTGGTCGACTACCGGGCGCGCCGCCCCGTGATGGTCTTCGACCGGGACCAGTGGGCGTCCTACGAGCCGCCGGAGATCCTGCTCCAGCTCGTCCGCGACGGCGCGGGCGCGCCGTTCCTGCTGCTCACCGGCCCCGAGCCGGACGTCGAGTGGGAGCGCTTCGCCGGCGCCGTGCGCGAGCTGGTGGAGCGCTTCGAGGTCCGGCTGGCGGTGGACTTCCACGGCATCCCGATGGGCGTGCCGCACACCCGCCCGGTCGGCCTGACCCCGCACGGCAACCGGCTCGACCTGGCGGCCGGCTACCCGCAGTGGTTCGAGCAGGCGCAGGTCCCGGGCAGCGCCCAGGCGCTGCTGGAGTACCGCCTGTCCGAGGCCGGGCACGACGTGCTGGGCTTCGCCGTGCACGTCCCGCACTACGTGGCGCGCTCGGAGTACCCGGCGGCCGCCGTGCTGATCCTGGAGGCGGTGCAGTCCGCCACCGGCCTGGTGCTGCCCGGCACCCGGCTGCGCGAGCGGGTCGGCGAGGTGTACGCCGACATCGAGGAGCAGCTGGCGCACGGGGACGGCGAGTTGCGTTCGGCGATCCGCGGCATGGAGGGCCAGTACGACGCGGTGGCGGGGTCGGAGGGCCGTGAGAGCCTGCTGGCCGAGCCGGTGGACCTGCCGTCGGCGGACGAGCTGGGGCGGCGCTTCGAGCAGTTCCTGGCCGAGCACGAACGCGGCGCGGAGTAGGCCCGGCGCGGAATCGGCCTCGCAGGGGCGGGATCCGGCCGGGTCGGTGGCGGCCGGGAGTCACGGGAGTCATTCGCGGGCCCCGTTCGTTGGTGGTGGCGGCGTCGGGGGACGCGCCGCTGTACGGAGCTGCCCGTGACGCCTATCCCCCGGGGGGATGCCATGCCCACGACCATGTCCAGGACCTTCCGCCCGGCCGTCGCCCTGACGGCCGGGCTCGCCGTGCTGCTGCTCGCCGGGTGCACCCCCGCGGACGGCGGGACGGACGGCTTCGCGGGCGCGCTGCCCGCCAAGAACGCCAAGTCCACGCCACCGCCGAACGGCCCGTACGTGGCGCTCGGCGACTCGTACACCGCCGGTCTGAAGCTCGCCCCGCAGGTGGGCGAGCCGAAGGGCTGCTCCCGCTCGGGGGCCAACTACCCGTCCCTGGTGGCGAAGGGGCTCGGGCTGCCGGCCGGCCAGTTCCAGGACGTCAGTTGCAGCGGCGCCCGCACCGGGGACCTGACCGGCGCCCAGGAGACCGACCACGGCACCAACCCGCCCCAGCTGGACGCGCTGACCGCGGCCACCCGGCTGGTGACGGTCGGCATCGGCGGCAACGACGCGGGCTTCATGGAGGTCGTCAAGGAGTGCGCCAAGGAGAACCTGGTGGACGCGGTGAAGGGCATCGTCGGCGCCACCCGCGCGTCCTCGCCCTGCCGCGAGCACTACGCCTCCGGCGGGACGGACGAGGTGCAGCGCAAGGTCGACGCGGCCGGTGAGCAACTCGGCCGGATCCTGCGGGACATCAAGCACCGCTCCCCGCAGGCCCGGGTGTACGTGATCGGATACCCGACGCTGCTCCCGTCCGACCCGGCCGGCTGCCGAAAGGTGTTGGGCAAGGCGGTCGCGGCCGGGGACCTGGGATTCCTCTCGGAGAAGGAGCAGCAGCTCAACGGCATGCTGAAGCGGCGGGCGGAGGGCGCCGGCGCGGTGTTCGTGGACGCGGCCGCCCCCTCGGCCGGGCACGACATGTGCGCGGGCGAGGCCACCCGCTGGGTCGAACCGCCCTTCCCGGCCCCGGGCCTGGCGGCGATCCACCCCAACGCCAAGGGGCAGGAGGCGGTGGCCGCCGTCGTCCTCAAGGCCGTTCGCGGCTGAGGCCGTACGGCAGGCAGCGGGCCGGGGCGGACACCAGCGCGTACCGCAGGATTCACGCTCCGGCCCACGCCCCTTCGTGCGCGGCACACCCCGGCTGTCGGGGGCGCGGCGTACCGTGAGGGGCATATGGATGACACCGCGCACCGCCTCGCCGCCGCCCCGCTCCCGTACGATCACGCCGCCGAGGCCCGCTGGGTCCCCGAACCGGACAAGCGCCCCGGCCGCACGGCGTTCCAGCGCGACCGCGCCCGGGTGCTGCACTCGGCGGCGCTGCGGCGGCTGGCCGGCACCACCCAGGTGGTCGCCCCGATGCGCAGCGACTTCCCCCGCACCCGGCTCACCCACTCCCTCGAATGCGCCCAGGTGGGGCGGGAGTTGGGCGCCGCCCTGGGCTGCGACCCGGACCTCGTGGAGGCCGGCTGCCTGGCCCACGACATCGGCCACCCGCCGTTCGGCCACACCGGCGAGGAGGCGCTCGACCAGGCTGCCGAGGCCTGCGGCGGCTTCGAGGGCAACGCGCAGTCGCTGCGCATCCTCACCCGGCTCGAACCCAAGCGCTTCGCCCCGGAGGGTGAGCACCCCGCCGCCCGGCTCGCTCCCTGGCCCGGCCGCAGCGTCGGCCTCAACCTGACCCGCGCCGCCCTCGACGCGGCCACCAAGTACCCGTGGACCCGCGGCGCCCACCCCACCGACCCGGCCTCGCCCAAGTACGGCGTCTACGCCGACGACCTGCCGGTGTTCCGTTGGCTGCGGGCCGGCTCCCCGGCCGGGCGCAAGTGCTTCGAGGCCACCGTCATGGACTGGTCCGACGACGTCGCGTACTCGACCCACGACGTCGAGGACGGCCTCCAGGCCGGCCACATCGACCCGGCCGCGCTGCGGGCGCCGAGCGAGCGGGCCGAACTCTTCAAGGTCGCCGAGCGCTACGCCCCGGACGCCGAGCCGGAGGAGCTGGCCGCCGCCCTCGACCGGCTGCTCGCCCAGGAGCGGTGGCCCCAGGAGTACGACGGCACGGCCCGCGCCCGGGCCGGGCTGAAGGACCTCACCAGCCAGTTGATCGGCCGCTTCTGCCTGGCCGCCGAGCAGGCCACCCGGGCCCGCTACGGCCCCGGCCGGCTCACCCGGTACATGGCCGAGCTGGTGGTGCCGCGGGGCGTCCGGCTGGAGGTCGCGGTGCTCAAGGCCGTCGCCGTCCGCTACGTGATGCAGCGCGACGAGCAGGCCCAGCTGCGGGCCCGCCAGCGGATCGTGATCGCCGAGCTGGCGTACGTGCTCACCCAGCGCGCCCCCGAGGGCCTGGACCCGGTGTTCGGCGCGCTCTACCGCGAGGCCGAGGACGACCGGGCCGCGCTGCGCGCGGTCATCGACCAGATCGCCACCCTCACCGACGCCTCCGCCCTCGCCCTGCACGCCAGGCTCGTCGGCGCATCCTGGGCCTGACCGCCCGGCGCCCGACCGATCAGGCACAACCGTTCGGACCGGTCCCGGCGCGACCGGACCGCCGGGAAACCCCGGCCACCCCAGTAGACTTCCGGGGTGGCCGGGCGGATCAGGGACGAAGACGTACAAGCGGTGCGCAGCGCACTGCCGATCGACGCCGTGGTCGGCGACTACGTTCAGCTCACCAACGGTGGCGGCGGCGAGTACAAGGGCGTCTGCCCCTTCCACGACGAGAAGTCCGCCTCGTTCTACGTGAACCCCGCCAAGGGCGTCTTCCACTGCTTCGGCTGCCAGGAGAACGGCGACACCATCGCCTTCCTGATGAAGATCGAGCACTTCACCTTCGCCGAGGCCGTCGAGCGGATGGCCGCCCAGGCCGGCATCACCCTGCGCTACGAGGAGGGCGGCTACAGCCCCCGCCACCAGCAGGGCGAGCGGACCCGCCTGGTCGAGGCGCACAAGGTGGCCGCCGCCTACTACCGGGAGCAGCTGGCCTCGGCGGAGGCGGAGATCGGCCGCCGCTTCCTGGCCGAGCGCGGCTTCGACGAGGAGGCCGCGAAGACCTTCGGCGTCGGCTACGCCCCGGTGGGCTGGGAGCACCTGGTCCGCTACCTGCGCGGCAAGGGCTTCACCGACAAGGAGATCCTGCTCGGCGGCCTGGCCTCGCAGGGCCAGCGCGGCGGCCTGATCGACCGCTTCCGGGGCCGGCTGGTCTGGCCGATCCGGGACATCGCGGGCGAGGTGGTCGGCTTCGGCGCCCGCCGCCTGCGCGAGGACGACAACGGCCCGAAGTACCTGAACACGCCGGAGACGCCGATCTACAAGAAGTCGCACGTGCTGTACGGCATCGACCTGGCGAAGAAGGAGATCGCCAAGTCGGGCCGCGCGGTCGTGGTGGAGGGCTACACCGACGTGATGGCCTGCCACCTGGCGGGGGTCACCTCGGCGGTGGCCACCTGCGGTACGGCCTTCGCCGAGGACCACATCAAGATCATCCGCCGGCTGCTGATGGACACCTCGCAGTACCGCGGCGAGACGGTCTTCACCTTCGACGGCGACGCGGCCGGCCAGAAGGCCGCCCTGCGGGCCTTCGAGGACGACCAGAAGTTCGCCGCCAAGACCTCCATCGCGGTCAGCCCGGGCGGCATGGATCCGTGCGAACTGCGCCTGGCCCAGGGCGACGAGGCGGTCAAGCAGCTGATCGACAACCCCGTCCCGCTGTTCGAGTTCGCGCTGGTCTCGGCGGTGTCCAAGCACCGGGTGGAGACGCCGGAGGGGCGGTCGGCGGCCCTGGAGGAGGCGGCCCCGATCGTCGCCAAGATCAAGGACCGCTCGATCCAGCATGAGTACGCCGTCCGCCTGGCCGGCATGCTCGGCATCCTGGACGAGCCCTTCGTCGTCCGCCGGGTCTCCCAGCTGGCCCGCTGGGACCGCGAGCGCCAGCAGAACCCCCGGGGCGCCGACCGCGGCCGCCGCGTCGAGCCCGCGCCGGTGCGCCCGGCGCAGCCCGCGTTCCGGCTCAACCCGCGCGACCCGGCCCAGTTCGTCGAGCGGGAACTGCTCAAGCTGGCGCTCCAGCACCCGGACCTGGTCAGCCCGGCCTTCGACCACTACGGCGAGGACGAGTTCCCCACCCTGCCGTACACCGCCGTCCGGCAGGCCATCGCCAAGGCCGGCGGCGCCGCGTACGGGGCGACGCTGCCCGACTTCACCAGCGCGGTGCGCGAGGCGGCCCCGGACGACCAGGTGCGCTCGCTGGTCACCGAGCTGACCGTCGAGCCGGTGCGCTCCCGCCGGAAGGTGGACGCGGTCTACGCCGGGGAGTTCCTGGTCAAGCTGCGCCTGCTGGCGGTGGACCGGCGGATCGCCGAGGTCCGCGGCTACCTGCAGCGGCTCGGCCACCGGGCCGACGCCGAGCAGCAGCACGCCGTGCAGACCGAGCTGTGGCAGCTCCAGCAGTACGGCCAGCAGCTCCGCAGCCAGGGTGCGGCGGGGCTGTAGGAGCGCGGCGGGGCTGTGGGAGCGGCCCAGAAAAGTCGGCGCACGAGTCTCGGCCACGGAGTGTGGCGTACCGCACACTGGAGGGCGTCCCACCTCCGTTCAGCGCGGGTCCGCCAGAGTCGCGCCCGCCCCGAGGGATGCCCGTGGACCGAGGCTTTGCCGCGACCTCCAGCCCGACCGCCGCACCGACAGCCGCACCGCCCGGCGCGCTGAGCGCCGCACCGCCCGGGGAACAGGAGGCGGACCACGGCCGGGCCGGTGCCGCGCCCCCGGACGGCGCCCGAGGCGTGCCGCAGGGCCACCCCGAGGCCCCGGAGACGGACCCCGACGCCGACGATCCGGAGCCCGACGACGGGGACGAGGAGGAGCCCCGCCCGCCGGCCGAGGGCGACGCCGGCCCGGCGCCGGACCTGCTCCGCCAGTACCTGCGCGAGATCGGCCGGGTCCGCCTGCTCACCGCCGCCGAGGAGGTGGAGCTGGCCCGCCGGGTCGAGGCCGGCCTGTTCGCCGAGGAGCGGCTGAACGGCGACCCCCCGCCGCCCGACCCGCCGGCCCGCGAACTGGACACCCTGGTGGTGCGCGGCCGCATCGCCAAACGCCGACTGATCGAGGCGAACCTGCGGCTGGTGGTGTCCGTCGCCAAACGCTACGTCGGCCGCGGACTGACCCTGCTGGACCTGATCCAGGAGGGCAACCTGGGCCTGATCCGGGCGGTGGAGAAGTTCGACTACGCCCGCGGCTACAAGTTCTCCACGTACGCGACCTGGTGGATCCGGCAGGCGATGAGCCGGGCGCTGGCCGACCAGGCCCGGACGATCCGGGTGCCGGTGCACGTGGTCGAGCTGATCAACCGGGTGATCCGGGTGCAGCGCGCCCTGCTGCAGGAGCGCGGGCTGGAACCGACGCCGGCCGGGATCGCCGCCGTCCTGGAGCTGACCGAGGAGCGGGTGCGCGAACTGCTCCGGCTGGCCCAGGAGCCGATCTCGCTGCACACCCCGGTCGGCGAGGAGGACGACGTCGCGCTCGGCGACCTGATCGAGGACGCCGACGCCGCCTCACCCTCGGAGTCCGCCACCTTCCTGCTGCTGCGCCAGCACCTGGACGCGGTCCTGGCCACCCTGGGTGAGCGGGAGCGCCAGGTCGTCCAGCTCCGCTACGGGCTGGACGACGGCCGCCCGCGCACGCTGGAGGAGATCGGCACGGTGTTCGGCGTGACCAGGGAGCGGATCCGCCAGATCGAGTCGAAGACGCTGATCAAGCTCCGCGACCACGCCTTCGCGGCGCAGCTGCGCGGGTACCTCGACTGAGCGGCCCAGGACCCTAGGGCTGGCCCGGGGACGGCAGGTCGGTGGCCGCCGCGTCCGGGCCGGTGCCCGGGGGCGGTGAGGCGGGGCCGATCGGGATCGGGGTGGAGGCCACCACGGCGGCCAGACCGGAGACGGGCGAGGTGCAGACGTGTCCGGCCGGCTGGTAGCCGCAGACCTGGAAGGTGACGGCCGGGTCGGCCGCGTCCAGCATCGACGAGTAGTTGTCGTAGCCCCAGTGGATGAGCGCGGTCTCGCTCTGGCCGGAGTCGTCGGTGATGGTCGCGTAGTCGTTCGGCTCGCCCTCGGTGATCGCCGCCCAGGCCGCCTGGCAGGTCTGGCTGTACCGGAGGTAGACGACGACCTTGCCGATGACGTCGGTCTGCAGGGTCCGGGCGTCCTTGCCGCAGCCGGTGGCCTTGGGGTCCTTGTGCGCGCAGCCGACGGCCTGGCAGACGGAAGCGCCCGGGACGGGCTTGGCCGTGGTGGCGGTCGGGGCGGGCTCGGCGACGGTCTGCGGTTGCTCCTGGTGCCGGGTGGCCCGCAGGCCGACCAGCACCAGCAGGGCCGCCAGCAGGGCGGCGCCGGTCAGCAGCGTCGCCGGGCGCCGCCACCACGCCGCGGGTGCCGGCACGGCGCCGCCGGGCTCGCCGGGTACGGCGGTCAGGTCGAGCACGTCGGTCACGTCGGCCACGTCGGAGGCGGCAGGTGCGTCGGAGGGCGCGGGCGCCCCGGTCCGGTCCGTCGGGGGCTGTGCCGCCGGGGGTTGCTCGGGGGCCGCCTGCTCGGGGGCCGCCTGCTCGGGGGCCGCCCGCGCGGCGGGTTCCTCCGGGGCGGCGGGCCCGCCGTCCTCCTCGGGCCCCGCCACGGCCCGCTCCCACAGCGCCCGCAGGGCCGGCCCGTCGCAGTCCACCGCCCTGGTCAGCGCCTCCAGGGCCTGCCCGGTGATGACCCGCTTGCCGTTCAGCCAGCGCTCCCAGGAGGCCCGGCTGTAGTGCGTCCGGGCGGCCAGCTCGGACAGCGAGAGTCCGGCGGTGTCCTTGACGACCCGGAGCTCCTCGGCCAGGAGCCGGGCGGGTCCGGACAGCTCTTCGGGCAGGTTCTTCCAGGCGGAACCCATGGGGCCTTCCAACGATGCGGGACGGGAACGGGGGACGGGGAGAGCGGAACGGGCTCCGGCCGGGGCCGTCCGGGTGTCTCCGCTTCTCCAAACCCATCGGTCCGGCGTCCCAAACCCCAGGTCATGGCGCTGAGACGGACGGAAGTGTCTCACAACCCCCGGGGAGGCTCGCATGGGCACGTGTCCGTCGTGCACAGTTCTCTGGTCGGCGCGGTTCGCCGCCCGACGGCGTCGTTCGGACGCGGACCGGTCACCGGTCCCCGCTCCGGCAGCACGTCCCGATTCCCCCACCGACCGGGGCAGCCTCGCGGGGGGAGGCTGCCCCGGTTCGTCCGGGACGCACGGTGGGGAGGGCGCTTCGCCGCGCCCTCCCCACCGTGATCACGCCCCACCGTGATCACGCCCCACCGCGTTCACGCCCCACCGCGTTCACGCCCTACCGCGTTCACGCCCCGGCGGGCCCACGCGCTAGTGGTGGAAGCCCGACCGGGCCGGCACCCCGAGCTCCTTGAGCGGGCCGGGCTGGCGCCGCAGCTCCGGCAGCAGCCGGGAGAGGTCGGCCAGCAGCAGGTCGGCGAGGTCCAGCGAGAAGCCGTTGCGGCAGACCACCCGGAGCACCGACAGGTCCGTCCGGTTCGCGGGGAAGGTGTACGCGGGCACCTGCCAGCCGCGCTCGCGCAGCCGCCGCGAGACGTCGAACACGTCGAACGGCTCGTCGTCGGCGGTGGTGAGCGCGAAGACCGGCAGCTGGTCGCCGCGGGTCAGCAGCCGGAAGCCGCCCAGCTGCCCGATCGCTTCGGACAGGTGGATGGCGACCTCGCGGCAGGCGCCCTGGACGGCCCGGAAGCCGTCCCGGCCGAGCCGCAGGAAGACGTAGTACTGCGCGACGACCTCGGCGCCGGGGCGGGAGAAGTTGAGCGCGAAGGTCGGCATCTCGCCGCCGAGGTAGTTGACCCGGAAGACCAGTTCCTCCGGCAGCGCCTCCTGGTCGCGCCACAGGGCCCAGCCGACGCCGGGGTAGACCAGGCCGTACTTGTGCCCGGAGCTGTTGATCGAGGCGACCCGGGGGAGCCGGAAGTCCCAGACCACCTGGTGGTCGAGGAAGGGCGCCACCATGCCGCCGGAGGCGCCGTCCACGTGCACCGGGACGTCGAGGCCGGTGCGCTGCTGGAGGCCGTCCAGGGCCGCGCAGATCTCCGCGATCGGCTCGTAGGAGCCGTCGAAGGTGGAACCGAGGACGCCGACCACGCCGATGGTGTCCTCGTCGCACAGCGCGACCGCGTGCTCGGCGTCGAGGTGGAAGCGCTCGCCCTCCATGGGCGCGGTGCGGGCCTCGACCTCCCAGAAGGTGCAGAACTTCTCCCAGCACACCTGCACGTTGACGCCCATCACCAGGTTGGGCCGGGCCCCGGCCGCGTAGCGTTCGGCGTTGCGGCGCATCCAGCGGCGCTTGAGCGCCATGCCGGCCAGCATGCAGGCCTCGCTGGAGCCGGTGGTGGAGCAGCCGACCGCGGCGTCCGGGTCGGGGGCGTGCCAGAGGTCGGCGAGGATCGCCACGCAGCGCCGCTCCAGTTCGGCGGTCTGCGGGTACTCGTCCTTGTCGATCATGTTCTTGTCCAGGCACTCGGTCATCAGCCGGGCGGCCTGCGCCTCCATCGAGGTGGTGACGAAGGTCGCCAGGTTGAGCCGGGCGTTGCCGTCCAGCATCAGCTCGTCGTGGATCAGCTGGTACGCGGTGTCGGCCGTGACGGGCCCCTCGCCGAGCCGGTGCAGCGGTGGTGCCAGCTTCATCGAGCCCAGTGGGTCGGCGGCTCCGACGAGCGGGCCGATGCTCAGCCGGCGGTCGTTGCCGGCCCCCTTGTGCAGCGCCATGGAGTCCTGCCGCCCTTCACGCCGGTGGCCGTGTCCCGTCCCACGCTGCCACCGGCCGCCGGGTGACGCATCTTCACCGGCCGGGGCCGGGGCCGGGGCCGGGGCCGGGCGCCGCCGTCCCCGGCCGGTGAGGCCGCCGCAGCCGGGGTCAGGCCGCCGTCTCCGGGTGGATCTGTTCGCGGGCGGCGCGGTACTGCTGGCGCACCGCCGAGCCGATCGCCAGGTCCTGCTCCCCGTCCGGCTCGACGGTCTCGGCGTCCGGCAGCTCCCACTCCGGCGGCTCCGGGGTGCCGGCCAGCGCCCAGGCGGCCTGCCGGGCGGCCCCGCGGGCGGCGTGGGCGCCCGGCGGCGGCACCACGACCGGGACACCGAACAGCGGCGGGGCGATGTGCCGGACGGCGGGCAGCCGCCCGGCCGCGCCGAGCAGGAACACCCGCCGCACCGCGACGCCCTGGGCGCGCAGCACGTCGAGCGCGTCCGCGATGTTGCACAGCATGCCCTCGACGGCGGCCCGGGCCAGGTGCTGCGGCGTCATCGACTCGGCCCGCAGGCCGGTCAGGGTGCCGGCCGCGTGCGGGAGGGCCGGCGTCCGCTCGCCGTCCAGGTAGGGGAGGAGCACCAGCCCGTACGCGCCGGGGGAGGAGTGCAGGGCGAGGTCGCTCAGGCCGTCCAGGTCCCGGCCGAGCACGGCGGCGGTGGCGCGGAGCACCTGGGCGGCGTTGAGGGTGGCGACCATCGGGAGGTGGCGGCCGGCGGCGTCGGCGAAGGAGGAGATCAGCCCGGTGGCGTCGACCACGGCCCGGTCGTGCACGGCGAAGATCGTTCCGGTGCTGCCGAGCGAGACCACCGCGTCGCCGGGGCGCAGTCCGAGGCCGAGCGCGGCGGCCATGTTGTCGCCGGTGCCGGCCGAGATCAGCAGGCCCTCGGGGGTGTGCCCGGCGGGTTCGGCGGGGTCGAGCACCTCGGGCAGCCGCAGCTCGTGGCCGAGCGCCAGCTCGACCAGGTCCTGCCGGTACTCGCCGGTGATCGGGGACCAGTAGCCGGTGCCGGAGGCGTCTCCCCGGTCGGTGGTGCGGCGCCTGGGGTGGCCGAGGAGCTGCCAGACCAGCCAGTCGTGCGGGAGCAGCACCTCGGCCACCCGGCGGGCGTTGGCCGGCTCGAACTCGGCCAGCCAGCGCAGCTTGGCGATGGTGTAGGTCGGGCTGGGAACGGCGCCGATCGCGGCGGTCCAGGCGGCCGGGCCGCCGAGCGCGTCCAGCAGCTTGGCGGCGGCGCCGCTGGCGCGCGGGTCGTTCCAGAGGATCGCCGGCCGGACCAGCACGCCGCCCGCGTCCAGGCCGATCATGCCGTGCTGCTGCGCGCTGACGCCGATGGCCCGGACGCCCTCCAGCAGGCCGCCGGCGGCGGCGTCGCCGAGCGAGTGCAGCCACAGCTGCGGGTCGGCCTCGCCGGGGCGGGTGTCAGGGTCCTCGGGGACGGGGTGCGGCGCCTTGCCGGAGCGCAGGACGGCGCCGGTGTCGGCGTCGCACGCGACGATCCGGGTGCGGTTGGTCGAGCTGTCTATCCCCGCGACGATGGCCATGCCGAGATCATGCCTCAGCCCGGCCCGGGACGCGTCCGGGCCGGGTGAGGTGTTGCCCGTTCGGGACGAGACGCAGGGCCCCGGTACACCCTGGCGTCACCGCCCGGTCACGGGCGGAAGGTACCCCAGCCGTCGTCCTCGGCCCGGGAGCGGTTGAAGTACGGCACCCGGTCGGTGACGGCGTTCGGCAGCCGGTCGCCGACCTTGTCCGCGACGGCGCCGGCGGCCTTCCCG
The DNA here is from genome assembly GCF_040304045.1 of Kitasatospora sp. NPDC094016. Lineage (NCBI taxonomy): Bacteria > Bacillati > Actinomycetota > Actinomycetes > Kitasatosporales > Streptomycetaceae > Kitasatospora > Kitasatospora sp. NPDC094016. The sequence goes on along the minus strand of NZ_JBEOUK010000007.1, from coordinate 110,878 downwards.
GCGACCGCGCCGGCCTGCTGCCTGGCTCGGTCGGCGGCGCCCTGCACCGTGGGGTTCTGGGCGATCTGCCGGGTGACCTTCGTGATCTGGTCGTAGCGCCGGCGCCCGGCCCGGGAGCCCAGGACGTAGCCGGCCGCGAACCCCGCGGCCAACGACAGCTTCCACATGATCGGATCCACCCTCTCCTGGCGGCCTTCTGCCGCATTGCCCTACCCGTCCGTCGGGACGGCGAACCGTCCGTGCCCCCCAGCATCCCCGGGGGCCGTGCCGGGCGCGCGCCGGGCACGCCGGGCGGGAGCCCCGGGGGCGGTTCGGCGAAAGCGATTGGCGGACCACCCCCCCGAGTGCGCTAATGTATGTCCCGCAGCGAGCGCCGAGGAGCCCGGGGAACCGGGGGCCGAGGCGGAAGCCGATCCCCCATAGCTCAATTGGCAGAGCAGCCGACTGTTAATCGGCAGGTTATTGGTTCGAGTCCAATTGGGGGAGCTCGGGAGAGGTCTTGCAAGAGGCCTCCTCCCGTCCGTGGTACGGCAGTTCGGTACCGCGATCCCGCATAGCTCAATTGGCAGAGCAGCCGGCTGTTAACCGGCAGGTTTTTGGTTCGAGTCCAAATGCGGGAGCTTCACCGGCTCCGCCCGGTGACTGCTCAGAGCGAAGGCCCCTCGGATGACCGGGGGGCCTTCGTGTTGCCTTCGTCACCTCGCGCCGCCCGGCTTCGGGCGGCCGCCGCCCGGGCTCAGGCGGTCGCCTCCCGGTAGAGCGCGGAGACCCGCTGGTCGAAGGTGACGCTGTAGGAGGTGCCGGCCGTCTCGCCGCCCTCCTGGTAGCCGCCGATCACGCCGACGACCGCGCCGCTGTCCGTCACCCACGGGCTGCCGCTGGTGCCGTCGGTGTAGCCCTCGCAGTCGAAGCGCTCCTGGGTCGGGCTCTGCGAGCGGGTCCTGGCCGCGCAGGTGATCGGCTCGTCGCGCTCGTTCGGGTAGCCGGTCACCGAGACGGCCAGCCCGAAGCCCTGGCCGGTGGCGATCGGGTTGCCGCCGACGGCGTCCTCGACCTGCTTGCCGCCGACCGTGCCCACGGTGACGAAGGCCACGTCGTACTCGGGGTCGTCGTCGTCCGCCCAACGCGGGTCGACGGTGATCGACTTCACCGGCCAACTGCCGTACGGGATGAAGCCGTTGCGGTAGCCGGGAGTGAACACCAGGCCGTCCAGCAGGCCGATCCGGCGGTTCTGCACGCAGTGCGCGGCGGTGACCAGCAGGTTGTGCCCGGGGCTGCGGACGACGCTCGCCGTGCAGGCCCGGGGGCCCTGCGCGGTGCGGACCGAGAGGGTGCCGATCCGGTCGCGGGTGCTGGTCTGCTGCGCGACCTCGGCGGCGGGCGCCTGGTCCTGCTCACCGCCTTCGCACGCGGTACCGGTGGCGAGCAGCAGGGCCGCCAGCGCGACCGTCCGTGCGGCGCGCGGGGGCCGTGCCGGGCGGGGGGCCATCGGGGCTCCGTCTCGTTCCTCGGGGCGGGCACCGGGTCCGTGCGTTCCGCCGTTCGAGAGGAAGATCTATCAGGCCGTGCCCGGCGGCGCCACCGCCGCCCCTCCGGTCAGCCGGTGGCCCGGTCGTAGAGCGCCTGGACGCGGTCGCCGAAGTAGCTGCTGTACGAGGTGTCCGGGCTGTCGCCGCCCTGCTGGTAGCCGCCGATCACGCCGACCACGGTGCCGGTCCTGGTGCTCGGGTCGAAGTCGGTCACCCAGGGGCTGCCGCTGGTGCCGCCGGTGTAGTCGGGGCAGTCGATCCGCAACTGGGTGGAGCTCTGCTCGGTGGTGTTGTTGGCGCAGGTGATCGGGACGTCGCTGGTGCCGGGGTAGCCGGTGATCCGCACGGGCAGCTGGTAGCCGAGGCCGACGCCCAGCTTGTTGGCGCCGAGCACCTGCTGCACCTGTTGCCCGTTCTGGGCCTGGACGACCGCGAAGGCGACGTCCACGTCCGGGTCGGCGTGGTCCTTCCAGTCGTCGTCGACGGTGACGGCGATCAGCGGCCAGACGCCGCTGGGGGTGTCGCCGTTGCGGTAGCCGGGGACGAAGACGAGGTCGCCGCGCTGGCCGAGTTGGGGGTCCCAGACGCAGTGCGCGGCGGTGACGATGAGGTTGAGCCCGGCGCTGTCGACGACGCTGGCGGTGCAGAAGTGGTCGCCGTCCGCGTTGCGGGTGAAGACGGCGCCGACCAGGCCGTTGAGCACGGTGGCCCGGGCGGTGCGGGTGACTCCGGTGTGCCTGGCGACGGCGCCCCTGAGTCGCTGTCGGCTCCAGCCGTGGCCGCCGCCGGAGGCCGAGGCGGATCCGGAGGGGCGGGCGGAGCGGGTGGCCGGGGCCGAGCTGACCGTCGGCGCGCCCCCGCCGGGCCCGGCCGAGGTGGTGCAGCCCGCCGCGGCCAGCAGTACCGCGAGCGCCCCGGCCGCGGCTCCCGTCCCACGTGTCGTCATCCGTCCAGGCTGCCCGTGCGGCCGTCCGGGCGCCACCCGAACTGCGCAATCAGGACAGGCGCACGCCTGTGCGCACCCGTGCGCGCCCCCGGCGCGCACCACGGGTGATCGACCGGCTATGCTGCGCGGGACGTCCTTTCGGGGCCGTCTGCTGCTGCCGTGGTCGACGACCGGCGCACGCGGCGAACCGGGGCGGTAGCTCAGCCGGTTAGAGCAGGGGACTCATAATCCCTTGGTCGTGGGTTCGAGTCCCACCCGCCCCACCTCAGCCACTGATCGATCGTTGGATCGATCATCAGACAAAACAGTGGCTTGATCTGGCAGAACGGCTCCAGTTCCGGTCGGAACTGTAGAGCATCGGCCAGCCGCTCAGGGCTCGGCGCGCTGAGATTCACCCACCAGTGGACATCGAGTGGACACGGCCCGGGGCGGGCCGGTTCGCCTCGCCCCCGGACGAATGCGGTCGGACCCCTGGCGTCGTCGGCGCAAAAAGTGATATCACTTTGACAGCTGGATCGGAAACACTCGCTGGAGGAGCTGGTCTCATGACCACACCGCGTTCTGCCGTCGACGTCGAAGGCGGCCCCGTCCTCGACCTTCCGGCCCCCAAGATCACCGAGCGGGTCATCACCGGTGCCGCGGGGCTGCCGGTGCTCGGAGGGACGCTGCTCGGCCTGCTCGCGGGGATCGGGGCGACCATCGCCGGCGGTCTCCAACTGGCGGGCGGGTCCAAGGCGCTGGGGATCACCCTGCTGACCGTCGGGCCGCTGGCCGTCCTGGGCGCACTGCTGCTGCTGTGCGGGCTGACCGTGGTCTCGCCCGGCCAGGCGCGGGTTGTCCAGCTGCTCGGCCGCTACCGCGGCACCATCCGCGCCGAGGGCCTGACCTGGCTGAACCCGTTCACCAGCCGCCGCCGGATCTCCACCCGGATCCGCAACCACGAGACCGAGACCAACAAGGTCAACGACGCGGACGGCAACCCGATCGAGATGGCCGCCGTGGTGGTCTGGCAGGTCGAGGACACCGCCAAGGCCGTGTTCGAGGTGGACGACTACAGCGACTTCGTCGCCATCCAGACCGAGACCGCCGTCCGGCACATCGCCAGCAGCTACCCGTACGACGCCCACCGCGAGGGCCAGTTGTCGCTGCGCGACGGCGCGGAGGAGATCAGCCGGATGCTCTCCGCGGAGATCGCGGCCCGGGTCGTCTCGGCCGGGGTGCGGGTCGTCGAGTCCCGGATCACCCGGCTCGCCTACGCGCCCGAGGTCGCCCAGGTGATGCTCCAGCGCCAGCAGGCCGGGGCCGTGGTCGCGGCACGGCGGCTGATCGTCGAGGGCGCCGTCGGTATGGTCGAGGAGGCGCTGGACCGGCTCGCCGAGCGCGACGTCGTCGAACTGGACGAGGAGCGCAAGGCCGCCATGGTGAGCAACCTCCTGGTGGTGCTCTGCGGCGACCGGGGCACCCAGCCCGTCGTGAACACGGGCTCCCTCTACCAGTAAGGCGCGGCGTTGGCGACGGAGCGGAAGAAGATCCTGCTGCGACTGGACCCGGCGGTCCACGACGCACTGGCCCGGTGGGCCGCGGACGAGCTGCGCAGTGCCAACGCGCAGATCGAGTTCCTCCTTCGCCGTGCCCTCAGCGACGCGGGCCGGATGCCCGGCGACGCGGCCCGTCTTCCCCGGCGCGGCCGACCGCCCAAGGAGAACCCGGAGACCGGCGGTTCCGACGCCGGATGAACGGGCCCATCCACCGTCCATCTGCTTGGAGTCCATCGTGGACCTGCCCATCACCCTGCCGGAGAAGCTCTACCTGCTCGCCTACAACCCCGAGCGCGAGCGGCTCACCGCCACCGCCAGGCTCGACCTGGTGCTGAGGGCCGCCGCGCTCGCCGAACTCCTGCGGCGCGCGCTGATCCGCGACGACGGCCGGCACCCGGCCGCCGTCGACGGAGCGCCGGCCGACGGCCTCGACCCGCTCTCCGCCGCGATGCTGGAGCAGATCCGGCAGGGCCGGCGGCGCAGCTGGCAGAGCTGGGTCGGCCGCCGCCAGGGCCCGGCGGCCCGCGCCGCGCGGGTGGTTCGGGACGGGCTGGCGGCGTCCGGGCGGATCCGGCTCGAACAGCGCCGCGCGCTCGGACTGTTCCCGTGCACCCGGGTCGTCCTGCCGGAGCAGCGGCTGCGCAAGTCGCTCGTGGCGTCGGTGGGTTCGGCGCTGAAGGCGCCGCTCAGCCGGGTCGACCCGGCGGACGCCGCGCTGGTCGCGCTGGTCGACGCGGCCCGGCTCGGAGCCGTCCTGCCGTGGCGCCAGAGCCGCGAGTTCCGCACCCGGATCGACAAGCTGGCCCCCGCCGCGGGCCCCGTCCCGCGCGCCCTGCGCCGGGCCATCAACACCCGCAACGCCGACGCCTCGGTGGTCTGACCCACCCGGTGTGATCCGAACGAGAGGCCCGGTCGCCGACACGGCGGCCGGGCCTCCGGCGTTCCTGGCGCGTGCCCGCGCCCGCACCCCATCCACCGATCGGTTGATCCGCCCTCCACCACGCCCGCCCGCAGCTCTGACCGTCCGGTCGATCCGCGGCCGGGGCCCCGCGCGGGAAGCTCGTCGCAGGCCGGAGGAACCGGCCGGACCAGCGGGAGGGAGCGGCGCGATGGCCGTGATCGAGGTGGCGGGGCTGCGCAAGGCCTACGGGCGGCGCCAGGTGCTGGAGGGGGTCTCCTTCGGCGTGGAGCGCGGCGAGGTGTTCGGCCTGCTGGGGCCGAACGGCGCGGGCAAGACGACCGCCGTGGAGTGCTGCGAGGGCCTGCGCCGGGCCGACGCGGGGACGGTCCGCGTCCTCGGCCTGGACCCGGTGAAGGACGCCCACCGGCTGCGGCCGAGGATCGGCATCCAGCTCCAGCAGGCCCAGTTGCAGGGCGCGCTGAGGGTCGGCGAGGCGCTGGAACTGTACGCGGCGCTCTACCCGGACCCCCGGGACTGGCGCGAGCTGCTGGACGAGTGGGGGCTCGCCGACCAGCGCCGGACCCCGTTCGACAAGCTCTCCGGCGGCCAGCGCCAGCGGCTGCTCATCGCCCTCGCCCTGATCGGCAACCCCGAGGTGGCCTTCCTGGACGAGCTGACCACCGCGCTCGACCCGCAGGGCCGCCGCGACACCTGGGAGCTGATCCGGCGGATCCGCGACGAGGGCGTGACGGTGGTCCTGGTCTCGCACTTCATGGACGAGGTCGAGGCGCTCTGCGACCGGGCCGCCGTCCTCGACGGCGGACGGATCGTCGCCACCGGCACCCCCGCGGAGCTGATCGCCCGCTCCGGCACCGGCGGCACGCTCGGCTTCCGCCCCACCGGGCCGCTGGACACCGCCCGGCTGGCGGCCCTGCCGGGGGTCACCGGGGTCGAGGAGCGGGACGGCCGGGTCGAGGTCCGCGGCGTCGGGGACTTCGCCGACGAGGTCACCGGCCTGCTCGCCCGCGAGGGAATCGTCGTCACCGGGCTGCGGATCCGCGAGCACAGCCTGGACGACGCCTACCTCGCCCTGACCCGCCACGACGTCTGATCCGCCACCACCGCGCCCGTCACCACGCCCGAGGGGGCCACCACCGTGAACCGCACCGCGCACCACACAGCCCACCGCACCGCCCACCGCACCGCCCACGCCGTCCGCCGCCTGGCCGTCGCCGAGGCCCGCCTGTTCCTCCGCGACCCGCTGACCGCCTTGTTCAGCCTCGCCTTCCCCGTCGTGCTGTTCCTCGTCCTCGGTTCCGTCCCGGCCCTGCGCAAGACCTCGCCCGACATGCACGGCATGAGCACCATCCAGCTGTACGCGCCGATCCTGGCCGTCTTCACCCTGCTGCTGCTCGGCCTCAACGGCCTGCCCTCGCTGCTCGCCGCCTACCGCGAACGCGGCGTGCTGCGCCGGATGTCCGCCAGCCCCGTCCGCCCGGCGCTGCTGTTCGGCGCGCTGCTGCCGCTGTACCTGGGCGTCGCCGTCGTCTCGGTGCTGCTGGTGGTGGCGGCCGGTCCGCTGCTCGGGGTGTCGCTGCCGCGTCAGCCGCTGGGGTTCCTGCTGGCCTTCCTGCTGGCCGCCGCCGCACTGCTGTCGGTCGGCCTGCTGCTCGCCGCGGTCGTCCCGTCCGCCAAGGCCGGCAACGCGGTCGGCGCGCTGGCCTTCTTCCCGATGATGTTCTTCTCCGGGATCTGGCTGCCGCGCGAGTTCTCGCCGGCCCTGCTCAACCGGATCGGCGACTTCACCCCCAGCGGCGCCGCCGTCCAGACCTTGCAGGACGCCTGGTCCGGGCACTTCCCGCACGCCGTGGGCCTGCTCACACTCGCGGCGTACGCGGTGCTCGCGGGGGCCGGGGCTGCCAGGCTGTTCCGGTGGGAATGATCATGCGGCCACCGGCCGACGAGAGCGCGCTCGGCGACTGGTTGGACCGGCTGGACCGGCTGATCGGCCCGTTCTGCTTCGTCGCCCTGCTGCTCGCCACCGCTCTGGCCCTGCTGGTCCCCGTCCCGACCGCGCGCTCCGCGGCCGCCACCCTCCCGGTGGCGGCCGCCGCGTTCCTGTGGCTGGTCCTGCGCTCGGTGCTCGACCGCGCGCCGGGGCCGGACGGCCGCGCCCGGTACGCCGGCGCCCACTTCGTCGTCCTGCTGGTGCTGACCACCGTGCTGGTGCTGGACAACCCGATCTTCGGCTTCTTCGCCTTCACCGGCTACCTGCACGCCGCCCAGTACCTGTGGGGCCGGGCCCGGATGGCGGGCGCGGCCGCGGCCACCGTCCCCACCTCGCTCTCCCAGATCGGCGGGGCCCTGCCCGACAGCCCGGTGGCGTTCGGCGGACTGCTGACCGTCGTCGCCTTCAACCTGATGGTGGTCGGGCTGCTGTTCGCGCTCCGCGAGGTCGCCGACCGGCTGAGCGCCCGCCGCAAGGCCGCCAACGCCGAACTCGCCGAGGCCAACCGGCTGCTCACCGAGACGCTCGCCGAGAACGCCGGACTGCACGCCCAACTCCTCGTCCAGGCCCGGGAGGCCGGGGCCGCGGACGAACGCCGCCGGCTCGCCCGGGAGATCCACGACACCGTCGCCCAGGGCCTGGCCGGGATCGTCACCCAGCTCCAGGCCGCCGACCAGACCCGCGCCCAGGACGCCGCGGCCGCCGAGCGGCACCAGGCGAACGCGGCGGCCCTGGCCCGGGAGAGCCTGACCCAGGCCCGCCGGGCCGTCCACGCGCTGCGCCCGATCGAACTGGAGCGGGCCGCGCTGCCGGAGGCGCTGGCGGAGCTGGTCGAGCAGTGGCGGGAGCGCAACGACGCCGCCGCCGGGCTGACCGTCACCGGTGAGGCCCGCCCGCTGCACCCCGAGGTCGAGGTGACCCTGCTGCGGATCGCCCAGGAGTCGCTGGCCAACGCCGCCAAGTACGCGCGGGCCTCCCGGGTCGGCGTCACCCTCTCGTACATGCCCGGCCTGGTCACCCTGGACGTCCGGGACGACGGCGTCGGCTTCGACCCGGCCGCCGAGCCCGCCTCCCGGGCCACCGGCGGCGGCTACGGCCTGGACGTGATGCGCCGCCGCGTGCAGCGCCTGGCCGGGCGGCTCGACCTGGAGACCGAACCGGGCGCCGGCACGACCGTGTCCGCGACCCTGCCGGCGATCAGCATGGAGGAGTAGAACCGTGAGCGACGCGACGACGATCAGACTGCTGTTGGTGGACGACCACCCGGTGGTCCGGGACGGGCTGCGCGGGATGTTCGCCGCCACCCCCGGCTTCGAGGTGGTCGGCGAGGCCGGGGACGGCGCCGAGGCGCTGGTCCTGGTCGCCGCGCTGCGTCCGGACGTGGTGCTGATGGACCTGCGGATGCCGCGGATGGACGGCGTCACCGCGATCCGCGAGATGGCCGAACGCGGCCTGCCCGGGCGGGTCCTGGTGCTCACCACCTACGACACCGACGCCGACGTGCTGCCCGCCGTCCGGGCCGGCGCGACCGGCTACCTGCTCAAGGACGCGGCCCGGGAGGAGCTGTTCCACGCCGTGCGGGAGGCCGCCCGCGGCGCCTCGGTGATCGCGCCGACCGTCGCCGCCAAGCTGCTCGGCCAGGTCCGCGCGCCCGTCCGGGAGCCGCTCAGCCCGCGCGAGCTGGAGGTGCTGGAACTGGTCGCCTCCGGCGCCACCAACCGGGAGGCCGCGGCCCGGCTGTTCATCAGCGAGGCCACCGTGAAGACCCACCTGATCCATGTCTACGCCAAGCTCGACGTCAAGGACCGGGCCTCCGCCGTCGCCGCCGCGTACAACCTGGGACTGCTCACCCCGACCGGTCGGCCGTAGGACCGGCCGGCACATGGTGGGCATGCGACGCCACCCGCCATGTGCCGGTCGGTCTAAGCTGGCCGGATGCTCGAACCCGCCCTGCTGCCGACCCCGTTGGTGGACTGCACCGACGAGGTGTTCGCGCGGGCCGGGGTGGAACTGCGGCTCAAACGGGACGACCTGCTGCACCCGAGCGTCCCGGGCAACAAGTGGCGCAAGCTCGCGCCCAACCTGGCGGCCGCCGTCGCCCAGGGCCACACCCGGCTGCTGACCTTCGGCGGGGCGTACTCCACCCACCTGCGGGCGGTCGCGGCGGCCGCCGGGGCGCTCGGCCTGGAGAGCGTCGGGCTGGTCCGCGGCGAGGAACTGGCCGACCGGCCGCGCAACTGGTCGCTGCGGGCGGCCGAACGGGCCGGGATGCGGCTGGAGTTCCTGACCCGCGCCGAGTACCGGGAGGCCACCGGCCGCGCCGACGCCGGCCCCACGGTCGGTCCGCAGGCGCGCTGGGGCCCCTGCCTGGTGCTCCCGGAGGGCGGCTCCAACGCGCTGGCCGTGACCGGCGCGGCGGCGATCCCGGCCGAACTGCCCGACCTGGGCGGGCGCGACGTGGTCTGCTGCCCGGTCGGCACCGGCGGCACCCTGGCGGGCATCGCGGCCGGCCTGCCGCCGGGCGCGCGGGCGCTCGGCGTGGCCGTGCTGCGGGGCGGCGAGGGCTACCTGGAGGACGAGGTCACCCGGCTCCACCGGGCCGCCTACGGGCGGGAGTTCGGCAACTGGCGGATCGACCACGCGCACCACGGCGGCGGCTACGGCAAGGTTCCGGCCGAGCTGGCGGCCTTCGCCGAGCGGTTCGAGGCCCGCCACGGCGTCCCGCTGGAACGCCGCTACGTGGCCAAGCTGTTGGCGGCGCTGACCGACCTGGCCGCGGCAGGCGCCTTCCCCCGCGGCACCCGGCTCACCGCCGTCGTCACCGGCCTGCCCGACCCGCAGTAGCGCCGGACCGGGCCGGAACGACTCATCCGAAGGTCAGGTCGGCGCACGGGTCGGTGTCGGCGCCGCGGGTGTTCTCCGCTATGCCGGTGGGCACGCCGCTGGGCACGCCGCTCGGGTCGGCGGTGGCGGGGGCGGAGGGCTTCGCGCCGGGGCCGCTGCCGACCGCGTCCAGCTTGGTGGCGGGGCTGGGCCGGTAGTCGCGGCCCAGGGTAACGGTGATGCCCTCGGAGCCCGGCTCCTCGACCGTGCGCGACCCCGGGAAGAGCGCGGCCACCTGGTCGGCGGCGGCCTTCAGGGCCGGGTCGTAGCTGATCTCGGTCTGCATCCGTCCGCCCGCGGGCTTGCCGAGCGTGACGTTCTGGAAGCCCCGGGCCCGCAGTGCCTCCCCGCCGGAGGTGGACAGGCCGGGGGTGCCGACGCCGTTGACCACCAGCACGGGGGCCGCGGCCTGCTCGGGCGTGAGCGGCGCGGACGGGTCGGCCGCGGCTCCCGGGGTCGCGCCGTCGGCGCCGGGGGCGGTGGGGGAGGGCGCCGGGGTGTCGGTGCCGGAGGTGCTCTGGCCGTCCAGGGTGCGGTCCTCGCGCAGCAGCCGCCACAGCGTGTCGGCGTCCGGCTGGACGAGCTGGACGCGCTCGCCGGCGAAGCGCCAGGGCGCGGTCACGAAGGTGATGTCGGCCAGCTTGATGTCCTGGAGCGAGCGGGCGAAGTCCACCAGCTTCATCGCGGTGCCCAGCCCCTCGTCCACGGTGAGCGAGCGGGTGGCCGCGTCGGCGAGCGGGAGCAGCGTGGGCAGGGAGAAGCCCTGGCCCTGCACCTTCTTGATCATCGAGGAGACGAAGGCCTGCTGGCGCTTCATCCGCCCGATGTCGGAGTTGTCGCCGAAGCCGTAGCGGGCCCGCAGGTAGTCCACGGCGGGCTGGCCGGAGAGCTTCTGCATGCCCTTCTGGAGGTGTATGCCGTGCGAGTCGACGTTGTTGGGGACGCAGACGTCCACGCCGTTGATGGCGTCGGCCATCGCGGCGGCGCCCTTGAAGTCGACCACGATGGTGTGGTCGATCCGCAGCCCGGCGAGCGTCTCGACTGTGTTCTGGGTGCAGGCGGGGTTGCCCTTGGGGAACTCGCCGATGGTGAAGGCCGAGTTGAACATCTGGTTGTTCCGGGGCTTGGTCCAGGTGCCGCTCGGCAGCTTGCAGGACGGGATGGTGACCAGGGTGTCCCGGGGTATGGAGACGCCGACGGCGTGCTTGTGGTCGGCGTAGACGTGCACCAGCATCGCGGTGTCGGAGTGGCCGACGCCCTCGTCGCCACCGCCGATCGCGCTGTTGCCGTCGTCGCGGGTGTCCGAGCCGAGCACCAGGATGTTCACCGGCAGTTGGGCGCCGGGGGTGACCGGGGCGGGCGCGGGCGGGCGCTCGGTGGCGATGCCGCCCGGGTCGAAGGTGGTGATGTTGTTGTCCAGCCGGTGGTAGAACCAGGCCCCGGCGCCCACGACGGACAGCACCAGCACGGCGGCCAGGCCGATGGCTGTCCGCAGGTAGCGGCGCCTGCGCGTGCTGCTGCCCATCCTCCGTGTCCCCCCGTCTTTCCGTCTCTCGTGTTCGATGTTCGAACATTAGACGTTTCGACGGGCGGTTCGGTTACCTCCGGCGGTGGCCCGGATTCGGCTCCGGGGCTGTGATGCTGATCACGCCCCGGGGTCGGCGGCGCCGGTGACCATCCGGCGGAGCAGGTCGCGCAGGACGGCCCGCTCGTCCTGGCCGAGGGCGGCCAGCGGCTCGCGGGCGAAGTTCAGTGATTCGCGCAGTTCCTCGGAGGCGGTGGCGCCGGTGTCGGTGGCGGCGACCAGCTTGACCCGGCGGTCCTGCCGGTCGGCCTCCCGGGTGACGAAGCCGCGGGCTTCGAGCCGGTCGACGATGCCGGTGATGTTGGACGGCTCGCAGCTGAGCGTCTGGGCGATCTGGCGCATCGGCATGGGGCCTCGGCGCAGCAGGGCGAGCACCTTGGCCTGGGCGCCGGTGAGCGAGCGGGCGGCGGCCGCCTCCTCGTACTCGCGATGGAACAGCGCGACCAGGTTGGCCATCAGATCGACGACCTCGCGGGTGATCTCGTCGGACTGCGGCGTGGCGGCCCGGGTCGACTGGGTGTCCATGTCCGAGAGTCTACCTGAAAAGTTGACAACATGAACCTTTCATGCCCATCGTTACTTCAGTAGCTCAACCTTTCATGCATCGGAACCACCTAAGGAGCGACTCCCATGGCAGAGCAGGCCGCACCCGCGACCGCCCGTGAATGGCACCTCGCCGCCCGCCCCCAGGGCTGGCCGGTGCCGACCGACTTCGCCCTGGTCGAGGCCCCGGTCCGGACCCCGGGCCCGGGCGAGATCCTGGTCCGCAACGCCTTCCTCTCGGTGGACCCGTACATGCGGGGCCGGATGAACGACGTGAAGTCCTACGCCCCGCCGTTCCGGCTCGGCGAGGCCATGGAGGGCGGCGCGGTCGGCTACGTGGTCGCCTCCGGGGCCGAGGGCTTCGCCCCGGGCGACGCCGTCCTGCACGGCCTCGGCTGGCGCGAGTACGCCACCCTGGACGCCCGCCACGCGGTCAAGGTCGACCCGGCCGCCGCCCCGCTCTCCGCCTACCTCGGCGTGCTCGGCATGCCCGGCCTGACCGCCTACGCCGGCCTGCTCGCCGTCGGCGCCCTCAAGAAGGGCGACAAGGTCTTCGTCTCCGGCGCGGCCGGCGCGGTCGGCAGCATGGTCGGCCAGATCGCCAAGCTCAAGGGCGCCTCGCTGGTGGTCGGTTCGGCCGGCTCGGCGGACAAGGTCGCCAAGCTGGTGGACGTCTACGGCTACGACGCCGCCTTCAACTACAAGGACGCCCCGGTCCACGAGCAGTTGGCGCAGGCCGCCCCCGACGGCATCGACCTCTACTTCGACAACGTCGGCGGGGAGCACCTGGAGGCCGCGATCGGCGCGCTCACCGTGCACGGCCGCGCCGTGCTCTGCGGCGCGATCGCCCAGTACAACGACACCACCGCCCCCGCCGCCCCGCGCAACCTGGCGCTCGCGATCGGCAAGCGGCTGCGCCTGGAGGGCATGCTGGTCAGCGACCACGCGGCGCTGCAGTCGCAGTTCGTCGCCGACGTGGCCGGCTGGCTGACGTCCGGCGAACTGCGCCACGAGGAGACCGTGGTGGACGGCTTCGAGCGCACCGCGGACGCCTTCCTCGACCTGCTGCGCGGCGTCAACACCGGCAAGATGGTGGTCCGCCTGGACAGCTGACCCTTCGTCAGCCCGCTGACCGCCCCGCCGCCCCCACCGGGCGTGCGGGGCGGTTTGCGTACGGGCGCGGGGGAATCGGCCGCACTACCCCATTCCGGCCGGATCCGAAAGTGCGTCATCCACGGTGCGGGGCGGCGCGGTACGGTGGGTCCCACCTGGCGATGGGGCCGTTCGGGGGAGAGATCCGGCCGAGGGGTAGACCTCGTTGAGGATTCGACTAGCATTGAGCGAAAGCCTGTCCGTTTTGCTCAATTTAGTAGCTTAATGTCGGCTAACGTGGGTAACTGTGGATCAACTGCAGGCACGAGGCAGCTGGGGAAGGCGACCCTCGTCCACAGCCTGGAGGTCCCGGTGACGACACGTGGAGTTCTCTACATCCACTCCGCGCCCCGCGCGCTGTGCCCGCACGTCGAGTGGGCCGTCGCGGGGGTGCTGGGTGTGCGGGTGAGCCTGGACTGGATCCGCCAGCCGGCCTCGCCCGGACACTGGCGTGCCGAGCTTTCCTGGCAAGGGGAGCCCGGTACGGCCTCGAAGGTGGCCTCCGCACTGCGCGGCTGGCAGCTGATGCGGTACGAGGTCACCAGTGAGCCCTGCGCCACGGCGGAGGGGGAGCGGTACAGCAGCACGCCCTCGCTCGGCATCTTCCATGCCGTCACGGGCATCCACGGCGACATCCTGATCCCCGAGGACCGGCTGCGCGCCGTCCTGCTGCGGGCCCGCAGCGAGGGGGCCGACCTGGAGGCCGAGATCTCCCGGCTGCTGGGCAAGCCCTGGGACGACGAGCTGGAGCCGTTCCGCTACGCGGGCGAGGGCGCACCGGTGCGCTGGCTGCACCAGGTGGTCTGAGCCGGCGGGCGCACGACGCGCGAGAGGGGCCGGCGCTCACGGTGAGCGCCGGCCCCTCTCGGTGCGTTCGGACCCGGTGCGTACCGGGTCGGTGCGTGCGGACTACCGGGAGCGGAAGGCCAGCACCACGTTGTGGCCGCCGAAGCCGAACGAGTTGTTCAGCGCCGCGATCCGGCCCTCGGGCAGCGGGCGGGCCTCGCCGCGCACGATGTCCGCGTCCACGTCGTCGTCCAGCTCGTCGACGTTGATGGTCGGCGGGGCGATCCGGTGGTACAGGGCCAGCACGGTGGCGACGGTCTCGATGCCGCCGGCGCCGCCCAGCAGGTGGCCGGTCATCGACTTGGTGGCCGAGATGGCGATGTGGTCGAGGTCGTCGCCGAGCTCCTTGCGCAGCGCCTTCAGCTCGGCGGTGTCACCCTGCGGGGTCGAGGTGGCGTGCGCGTTGACGTGCACGATCTCGGCCTTGTCCAGGGCGTTGCGGTCGAACAGGTCGGCCAGCGCGCGGGCCACGCCGGCGCCGGTCGGCTCGGGCTGGGCGATGTGGTGGGCGTCCGAGGACAGGCCCTGGCCCACGGCCTCGCAGTAGATCCGGGCGCCGCGCGCCTCGGCGTGTTCGACCGACTCCAGCACGACCACGCCGGCGCCCTCGCCCAGCACGAAGCCGTCCCGGCCCTTGTCGTACGGGCGGGAGGCGCCCTCGGGGTCGTCGTTGTTCTTGGACATCGCCATCATGTTGGCGAACGCGGCGATCGGCAGCGGGTGGATCGCCGCCTCGGTGCCGCCGGCCACCACGACGTCGGCGCGGCCGGTGCGGATCATCTCGATCGCGTAGCCGATCGCCTCGGCGCCGGAGGCGCAGGCGGAGACGGGGGTGTGCACACCCGCGCGGGCGCCGACCTCCAGACCGACGTTGGCCGCCGGGGAGTTGGGCATCAGCATCGGGACGGTGTGCGGGGAGACCTTGCGGGCACCCTTCTCCTTCAGTACGTCGTACTGGTCGAGCAGGGTGGTCACACCGCCGATGCCGGAGGCGATGACGGTGCCGAGGCGCTCGGGGGCGAGCTTGGAGGAGTCGTCGGTGGCCGGCGTCTCGTAGCCGGCGTCGGCCCAGGCCTCACGGGCGGCGATCAGCGCGAACTGGGCCGAGCGGTCCAGCTTGCGGGCCAGCGGCCGGGGGAGGACCTCGCCCGGCTCGACGGCCGTGCGGGCGGCGATCTTGACGGGCAGCTCGGCGGCCCACTCCTCGGTCAGGGCCGCCACTCCGGAGCGCCCTGCGACCAGGTTCTCCCAGGTGGTGGCGGCGTCGCCGCCCAGCGGCGTGAAGGCGCCGATACCCGTGACGACCACGGTACGGTTTTCAGCGGTCACTGGTTCTTCTTCTCTCACGATCGTGGGGTCGGCGGCGAGCCGAGGAAGGGCCCGGCCGGGCGCCCGGTGGGGCGTCCCGGCCGGCGGGTCGGCCAGGCTCGGGGGAGCCGGGCCGACGAGTCAGCCGTCCGAGGCGTCGAGAACGCCGGACGTGCTGGAGGGATCGAACGGGTCGATCGCTCAGGCGGCGGCGTTGGTGAGGATGTAGTTCACCGCGTCGCCGACGGTCTTCAGGTTCTTGACCTCGTCGTCCGGGATCTTGACGTCGAAGCGCTCCTCGGCGGCCACGACGACCTCGACCATGGACAGCGAGTCGACGTCCAGGTCGTCCGTGAAGGACTTCTCGAGCTCGACGTCCTCGGTCGGGATACCGGCGATCTCGTTGACGATCTCGGCGAGACCTTCCAGAACCTCGTCCTTGGTAGCCATACTGGCTGCTCCTCTTCGGTGTTGAACGCGTCCGACCGGCGGCCGGACGCAGGCTTTGCGGAATGAGTGGGGCGAAACGCGCCTAGGGGAGCGTAACGACTGCCGCGGCGTACACGAGACCCGCCCCGAACCCGATGATCAGTGCGAGGTCGCCGCTGCGGGCCTCGCCGCTCTCCAGCATGCGCTCCATCGCCAGCGGGATGGAGGCCGCCGAGGTGTTGCCGGTCTCGGCGATGTCGCGGGCGACCGGCACCGAGTCGGGCAGCTTGAGCGCCTTGATCATGGCGTCGGTGATGCGCATGTTGGCCTGGTGCGGGATGAACGCGCCGAGCTGGTCGGCGGTGACCCCGGCGGCGTCCAGCGCCTGCTGGGCCACCTTGGCCATCTCCCACACCGCCCAGCGGAAGACCGGCTGGCCGTCCATCCGCAGGGCCGGCCACTTGGCCTCCTCGCCCACGCCGTTGACGGCGTCGGGCTTGGCGAAGGCGGTGTCCCAGGCCTGGGTCTGCGAGATGACGTCGGACTGCGAACCGTCCGAGCCCCAGATCAGCTTGCCGATACCGGGCGTGTCGGACGGGCCGACGATCGCGGCACCGGCGCCGTCGCCGAAGATGAACGCGGTCGAGCGGTCCGACTGGTCGGTCAGGTCGCTCAGCCGCTCGACGCCGATCACCAGCACGTACTCGGCGCTGCCGCCGCGGATCATGCCGTCGGCCAGGCCCAGGCCGTAGCCGAAGCCCGCGCAGGCGGCCGAGATGTCGAAGGCCGGGGCGGTGCCGCAGCCGAGCCGCTCGGCGATCTCGGTGGCGATCGCCGGGGTCTGCTTGAGGTGCGAGACGGTCGCGACGATCACGCCGCCGATCTGGTCCGGGGTGATCCCGGCCTGGGCGATGGCCTTGCCGGAGGCCTGCACCGACATCTCGGCGACGCTCTCCTCCGGGCCGGCCCAGCGGCGCTCGGCGATCCCGCTGCGGGTGCGGATCCACTCGTCCGAGGAGTCGATCCACTCCAGCACCTCGGCGTTGGGGATCACCCGGACCGGGCGGTAGCCGCCCACGCCGAGGATGCGCGCGTACTGCGCGCCCTCGGACGGGCGGATCTGCGGCTTCGTCATGCCTGGGTCTCCTGATCCTGACCGCCGTGCTCCGCGACGAGCGCGCGGGCCTTGTCCAGGTCGGCGGGGGTCTTGAGGGCAAGCGTCGCCACACCCTTGAGGTTGCGCTTGACCAGTCCGGTGAGGGTGCCCGCGGGGGACAGCTCGATGACGGCGGTCGCACCCAGCTGCCCGAGGGTCTCCATGCAGAGGTCCCAGCGGACCGGGTTGGAGACCTGCGACACCAGGCGGGTGAGCACCTCGGCGCCGGAGGCCACGACCTCGCCGTCCTTGTTGGAGACGTAGCGGACCTGCGGGTCGGCCACGGTCAGCGTCGGGGCCAGCGCGGCCAGCCGCTCGACACCCGGCGCCATGTGCTCGGTGTGGAAGGCGCCGGCCACCTTCAGGGCGACCAGCTTGGCACCGGCCGGCGGGTCCGCCTTCAGCGTCTCCAGCTGGGCCAGCGTGCCGGCGGCGACGATCTGGCCGCCGCCGTTGTTGTTGGCCGCGGTCAGGCCGTGCTCGGCCAGCTTCGCCGCGACGACCTCCGGGTCGCCGCCGAGCACGGCGATCATGCCGGTCTCGGTGACGGCGGCGGCCGCGGCCATCGCCCGGCCGCGCTCGCGGACGAAGGTCAGCGCGTCGTGCGCGCTGAGCACCCCGGCGCCGGCGGCGGCGGTGATCTCGCCGACGCTGTGGCCGGCCACGGCGCCGACCAGCTTGCGGGCGACGTCCTCGTCCGGGAACAGCTCACGGGCGGTCATCAGACCGGCCGCGACCAGCAGCGGCTGGGCGACGGCGGTGTCCTTGATCTCCTCTGCGGAGGCCTCGGTCCCGGCGTGCACCAGGTCGAGCCCGGCGACCTCCGACCAGCCGTGGAGGCGGTCGGCGACACCGTCCAGCTCCAGCCAGGGGCTGAGGAAACCGGGGGACTGGGCACCCTGTCCAGGGGCGACGATTACGAGCACGGTTCAACCCTCTCTCGCCAGGCGCCCAGGGGCGGGTAGGCGACGGTAACGAAGAAAACCATCCGGGATTGTAAGGTCCCTACAGGCGGTTCAGCTCGGCTCCCCGGCCGCGGTGAGTCGGCCGAGGGCGAGTGCGATCCGCAGCGTGAACGCCGAACGCACGTCGGACGGGGCGTACCCCGTGACGTCGGTCACACGTCGTAGCCGGTAGCGCACCGTGTTGGGGTGGACGAAGAGCATCCGGGCGGCGCCCTCCAGCGAGGAGGCCTGCTCCAGGTAGACGCTCAGCGTCTCCAGCAGCGCCGAGCCGGCTTCGTCCAGCGGTGTGTAGATCTCCTCCACCAGCTGGCGGCGGGCGGCCTGGTCGCCGGCGAGCGCGCGCTCGGGCAGCAGGTCGTCGGCCAGCACCGGGCGGGGTGCGTCCGGCCAGGCGGCGCAGGCGCGCAGGCCGGCCGCGGCGGCGTGCGCCGAGCGGGTCGCCGAGAGCAGGTCCGGCACGGTCGGGCCGACCACCACCGGGCCCGGCGCGAACTGGCCGATCAGCGCCCGGGCCGCGTGCACCGGCTCCTTGTCGCCGCCGACCACGACCACCAGGCGCTTGCCCAGCACCCCGGTCAGCACGTGCAGCTTGGCGTACCGGGCGGCCCGGCGGATCGCCTCGACCACCAGCTCGCTGTCGCCGTCCGGCGCGCTGCCCATCACCACCCGGACCTGGCTGGGCTGGCCCCAGCCGAGCGCCGCGGCCCGCGACAGCACGCCCTCGTCCGCGTCGCCGGACAGCAGCGAGTTGACCACCAGCGCCTCCAGCCGGGCGTCCCAGGCGCCGCGCGCCTCGGCCGCCTGGGCGTACACCTGGGCGGTCGCGAAGGCGATCTCCCGGGCGTAGACCAGCACCGACTCGCGCATGTCCGCCTCGTCGCCGGGGGCGGCCACCTCCTCGATGGCCTCCTCCATCACCTCGATCGTGGTGCGGATCAGCTCGACGGTCTGGCGCAGGGTGATCGCCCTGGTCAGCTCGCGCGGGGCGGTGCCGAAGACGTCCGTGGAGATCGCCTGGGCGGCGTCCGGGTGGCGGTACCACTCGGTGAAGGCGGCGATGCCGGCCTGGGCGACCAGGCCGATCCAGGAGCGGTGCTCCGGCGGCATCCGCCGGTACCAGCCGAGCTGGTCGTCCATCCGGGAGATCGCGGCGGTGGCCAGCTTGCCCGAGGACTTCTCCAGCCGCTTGAGCGTCGCGGCCCGGCGCTCGGCCCGCTCGGCGGCCATTCTGCGCTCCTGCGCGGTCAGGCGGGGCGCCGCCCGGCCGGGGCGGTCGCGGCCGGCCCTGGGGGCCGGGCTCTTCCCGGTCGGCTCGGCCGTGGGACTGGGTTCGCTCTTGGAGTTCGCGGAAGCGGCTGGCACAAGGACAAGACTGCCTCACGCGAGTGACTGCTCGTGCACACCCCCCGGTGCAGCGGCACGGTGGTGCCGGTCACACCCACTACCGTGGGGCCCGTGACAGACGACGCCGCCCGCCCCCGCGCCGACCTGCGCCGCACCGCCGAGCGCTACCTCTCCACCCCGGCCGAGGGCGTCGAGACCCGACACGCGTTCTCCTTCTCCGGCCACTACGACCCGAAGAACACGCACTTCGGCGCGCTGCTCGCGTGCAACGAGGAACTCCTCGCCCCCGGCGCCGGGTACGAGGAGCACAAGCACCGGGACACCGAGATCCTCACCTGGGTGCTGGAGGGCGCGCTGGCGCACCGGGACTCCCAGGGGCACGGCGGGGTGGTCCGCCCGGGGATGGTCCAGCACCTCGGCGCGGGCTCCGGCGTCACCCACACCGAGCGCAACGTCGGCGGGGCCGCCGGCCCGGTCCGCTTCGTCCAGATGTGGCTCCAGCCGGACGTGTTCGACGCGCCCCCGGCGTACGGGCTGCGCAAGGTGGAACCGGCCGACGGCGGGTTGACGCTGCTCGCCTCCGGGCTGGAGCGCGACGCCGGGACGGACGCCCTGCGGCTGCGCCGTAGCGACGCCGCGCTGTGGCTGGTGACGGCGGGGCCGTGGCAGCCGCTGCCCGTACTGCCCGAGGCCGCTTGGCGGTACGCGCACCTGACCACCGGCTCGCTCGGCTACCGGACGATCCCGGGGCCCAAGGGCGGCGGCCGCTCGATGGCCCCGGGCGACAGCGTGCGGATCACCGGCGACGCCTTCGCCGACCCGACGGCCGGCGAGACCGGCGCCGAACTCCTGCTCTGGGAGATGCACTCGCCGGTCTCGTACGGGTAGGTCCCTGCTTTCAGCTGTCGAGTTCGGACAGGACCGCGTCCGAGCAGGCCGGCCAGGCCTCGACGGCCCACGGGCCGAAGTCCCGGTCGGTGAGCGCGACGCAGGCCACGCCGGCTTCCGGGTCGACCCACAGGAAGGTGCCGGACTGGCCGAAGTGGCCGAAGGTGGCGGGCGAGTTGGCGGTGCCCGTCCAGTGCGGGGCCTTGCCGTCGCGGATCTCGAAGCCGAGACCCCAGTCGTTCGGCCGGCGGTGGCCGTAGCCGGGCAGCACGCCGCTGGTGCCGGGGAAGGCGACCTCGCGGGTGGCCTGCCGGACGGTGGACGGGTCCAGCAGCTTCGGGGACTGGAGCTCGGCGGCGAACCGGACCAGGTCCGCGACGGTGGACAGGCCGCCGGCGCCGGCCGGGGACCTGTGCGCGGTGTTGAGCAGGGTGTCGTGCATGCCCAGTGGCTCGAACACCGCCTCGGCGGCGTACCGGGAGAACTCGATCCCGGCGGCGTCGGACAGCGCCCGCGCCAGCGCGTCGAAGCCCGCGTTGGAGTACAGCCGGCGGTTGCCGGGCTCGGCGAACACCCGGTCCTCGTCGAAGCCCAGGCCGGAGGTGTGCGCGAGGAGGTGGCGGACGGTCGAGCCGGCCGGCCCGGCCGGGTCGTCCAGCTCGAAGACGCCCTCCTCGACCGCGACCAGCACCGCGTACGAGGTGAGCAGCTTGGTCACCGACGCCAGCGGGAACAGGTGCTGCTGCGGCCCGTACGTGCCCAGCACCGCGCCGTCCGCCCCCCGGACCACCGCCGCCGCGGCGTGGGGCACCGGCCAGTTCTCGATCATCCGCAAGCTCTCCATGCGCCCGACTCTAACGAAGGCCCGAAAAGGGGTGGCGGGAGCACCCGGGTGCGAGGCTTGCTTGGAGTGCACTCCAACTCGATAGCGTCGTCGTCACCGCTCACCACAGGGGGTACCGATCATGGCCACGCTCGCACCCGTCCAGCTCGACCTGCGGACCTGCGCCGACGTGTACCAGCTCCCGGTCGGAGATCCGGACCGGACCCCGCGGCACACCATCAGCGAGGTCGCCGTGGCCAGCGGGCTCACCGCGCACACCCTGCGCTGGTACGAGCGGATCGGCCTGCTCGACCCGGTCGACCGCTCCGCCAGCGGCCAGCGCCGCTACTGCGACGCCGACCTGCACCGGCTGGCCTTCCTGGGCCGGCTGCGGCTGACCGGCATGCCGATCGCCGACATGCTCCGCTACGTGGAGCTGGCCCGCGAGGGTGAGCGGACCTACGAGGCGCGGCGCCAACTGCTGGTCGACCAGCGCGAGGAGGTCCGCCAGCGGGTCGCCGACCTCCAGGCCACCCTCGCCGTCCTCGACCACAAGATCGACCTGTACTCCGGCCGGATCGCCGCGTCCGACGAACCGGCCGTCCGCCGCCACGAGTAGTCCCGTCAGCACGCCGCACGTAGAGGAAGAAGCAGAGCGATGACCGCACCCGTCCTCCCCACCGCCCGACTCGGCACCGACGGCCCGTTCGTGGGCATCCAGGGCCTCGGCTGCATGGGCATGAGCGACTTCTACGGCCCGACCGACCGGCCCGAGGCGCTCGCCACCCTGGACGCCGCCCTGGAAGCCGGCGTCACCCTGTTCGACACCGCCGACGCCTACGGCTTCGGCCGCAACGAGGAGCTGATCGGCCCCTTCGTCCGCGCCAACCGCGACCGGGTGGTGCTCGCCACCAAGTTCGCCCTGGAGCGCACGGAGGACGACCCGGGCCGCCGCAGCATCCGCAACGACCCGGCGTACATCCGGGCCGCCGTGGACGCCTCGCTGCGCCGCCTCGGCGTGGACGAGATCGACCTCTACTACATGCACCGCCGCGACCCGGCCGTGCCGCTGGCCGACTCGGTCGGCACCATGGCCGAGCTGGTCCGGGCCGGCAAGGTGCGCCGGCTGGGCCTGTCCGAGGTGACGGGCGCCGAACTGCGGGAGGCGCACGCGATCCACCCGATCGCCGCGCTGCAGTCCGAGTGGTCGGTGTTCGCCCGGGACGTCGAGCGCACGGCGGTGCCGGCCGCGGCCGAACTGGGCGTCGCCTTCGTGCCGTACTCGCCGCTCGGGCGGGGTTTCCTGACCGGCGCGTTCCAGGCCGCCGAGCAGCTCGCGGCGGACGACGTCCGGCGTACCCAGCCGCGCTTCACCGGCGCCAACGCGGCGGCCAACGTCGAACTGCTGGCGCCGCTGCGGGAGATCGCGACGGCCCGCGGGGTGACCCTCGCGCAGGTCGCGCTGGCCTGGGTGCACCAGCGGGCCGAGGTGCACGGGCTCACCGTCGTGCCGATCCCCGGCACCCGCAAGCGCAGCCGGCTCGCCGAGAACACCGCGGCCGCCACGCTGCGGCTCACCGCCGAGGAACTGGCCCTGCTGGAGCCGGTGGCGGGCGAGGTCGCCGGGGACCGCTACCCGGACATGCGCCTCACCCAGGTCGGCCGGGAGTAGCGGCGTCGGGGGAGCGGCCGCCCGGGCCGCTCCCCCCGCCCCGGGTGCCTGCTCAGACCTCCCGGCCCAGCCAGGCGGCCAGCCGGGTGTGCACGTCGGCGTCCGGGGCGACCGGGCGGACCTCGCCGAACGGGACCGGCCCGCCGCGGTGCTCGGCCGACAGGACGGCCTGGGCGACGGCCAGCGCGGCGTGCGCCAAGGCGTCGTCCAGCGGCTGCCGGGAGCCGAGCGCCCGGGCGATGTCCCAGGTGTGCGCGACCGTCTCCATCAGGTAGCCGCCGACCGCGGCCCGGCCGGGCACCACGCCCCAGGGTGCGTGGGTCGGGCGGTCCAGCGCGGCGCCGTCCGCCCAGGCCGCGGCGGCCCGGGCGCGGGCCCGGGCCAGCGCGCCCGGCCAGGCGTCGTCCGCCAGGTCCCCGGTGGCGGCGACGACGTCCTCGGCCCGGCCGCCCTCGCCCAGGTAGGCGAACCGGTGGATGCCGCCGACCACGTGGCTCAGAAGCTCCCGCAGGGTGAACGCGCTGCACGGGGTGGGCCGGTCGAGGGCGTCCGGGGTGATCTCGGCGAACAGCTTCTCCAGCTGGCCGAGGGCGAGCAGGTACTGCGGGCGGGCGTCCTGGACGGAGTTCACGTGGAATCAGCTCCCTGGGGTGGTGCGGGCTTTCGGGCTCGAACGGCAATCTCCCAGTAAAACCTGACAACCGCCGTCAGGATTGCTGGGATTCTGCTGCCATGAAGGCCGACCGCCTGCTCTCCATCCTGCTCCTGCTCCAGACCCGCGGCCGGGTGCCCGCCACCGAACTGGCCGGGCGCCTGGAGGTGTCCGTCCGCACCATCTACCGTGACGTGGAGTCGCTGTCCGCCGCCGGCGTGCCGGTGTTCACCGAACGCGGCCGGCACGGCGGCATCAGCCTGCTGCCCGGCTATCGCACCGACGTCACCGGACTGACCGCGGACGAGGCCCGGGCGCTGTTCGTGCTCTCCGCCCAGGGCGCGCACAGCGACCTCGGACTGGACGGCGCGCTCGGCTCGGCGCTGCGCAAGGTGATGGCCGCGCTGCCGGCCCCGCACCGCCCGGCCGCCGAGCGCATCACCGAGCGGATCCTGGTCGACCCGGCCCGCTGGCTGCAGAGCGGCCCGGCGGCAGGCGCCTCGACCGGCCCCGAACTGGGCGAGCTGCAGTACGCGGTGTTCGCCGACCGGCGGCTGCGGCTGCGCTACCGGCACAGCGGCACGCCCGCGCCGGTGGAGTACACCGTGGACCCGTACGGGCTGGTGAGCAAGGCCGGGGTCTGGTACCTGGTGGCCGACCTGCACGGCGAGCCCCGGCTGTTCCGGGCCGATCGGGTGCTGGCCGCCGAGACCACCGACGAGGGGGTGCGCCGCCGCGCCGGAGTGGGGCTCGGGGACGCCTGGGCGGTGCTGCGCGAGCAGGTGGAGCGGCTGCCGAAGGAACTGCCGGTCCGGGTGCGGGTGCGGCGCGGGCGGCTGGACATGTTCGTCCGCATCCACGGCGGCCGGGTCACCGCGCCGCCGCCGGAGGCGGGCGCCGGGCCGGCCGAGGAGTGGGTCGAGGTGGCGATGGTCTTCCCGGCGCCGGCGGCCGTCCGTGCGCTGCTCGCCTTCGGCGCGGACGCCGAGGTGCTGGCCCCGCCTGCGGCCCGCCGCGAGCTGGCCCGGGCGGCGGCGGACGCGCTGCGGCTGTACCAGGAGTAGGGCCAGGAGCGGATCGGGCTCTAGGAGCTCGGGGCGGGCCGGACGACGTCCTGGTAGTGGCCGAGCGAGATCGCCGCGAAGTTGCGCAGGCTGTCGGTGCCCTCGGTGAAGTAGCCGTTGTGGCCGGCCGCGCGGGCCGAGGAGATCTGCTCGGCGCCGAAGCCGCCGGCCGTCGGGTCGGCGCCGTGGCCGAGGCCGCCGACCTCCAGGTACGGGACGTTGCCGATCCAGTCGGTGGGGTTGCGGGTGGCCCAGACGTGCACGCCGGTGCCCAGTTCGCTGGTGCTCTGCACGCCCATGCCGGGGCTGCCGAACACCATCAGGTCGGTGATCCCGGAGGTGTCGGAGGGGGAGGCGGCCGCGCGCGGGATCTCGGGGGCGGCGTTGCCGCAGACCACGGAGCCGTACGAGTGGCAGAGCAGGGCCGGGGGCGCGTCCGGCCGGGTGGTCTCCTTGAGTCCGGCGAGCAGCCGCTGCAGCCGGGGCGCGCCGACGTCGGCGAGCCGGGAGGTGACGGCGTCCGGGCCGAGGCCGGACGGGGTGACGTAGCCGGTCCAGGCGATCACCGCGGTGCGGGTGTTGGGCGACTGCCGCTGCTCCTCGGTGTACAGGGCGCGGGCCATGCCGGCCGGGGAACGCAGGGGTTCGGCGGCCTGGTCGAAGTGGCCGAGGTCGGCGTCCGAGCCGGGGACGACGACGGAGATCCGCTCGGCGTCGGCGAGGTCGCCCCACACCTCGGTGATCAGGCCGCGGCCGCGCGGGTCGAAGGCGAGGATCTGCCGGTCGGGGCCGAGCAGGTGCTCGACGTCGTTGGCGCGGGAGACGGCCAGTTCGCGGGTGTCGGCGTCGAGCTTGTGGTCGGCGGCGCGGGCCCGGGCGCTGTCGCGTTCGGCGGCCAGCGCGATCTTGTTGGCGCGGTAGCGCAGGTCCAGCGGGGCGCCGTCGAAGTTGCCGACGACCAGCGGGTAGTCCCGGATCAGCCGGTCCAGCTCGGTGGGGGCGAGCGAGGCGAAGAACGCGGCGGCGGCGGCCGGGGTGGTGGTGGCCGGGTCGGGCAGGGTGCGGTCGAAGCTGTGGTCCTGGACCCAGGCGGCGCTGCCGGCCGGGGGTGTGGAGATCGCCAGCTGCTCGGTGGAGGCGGCCGCCTGGGCCGCCGCGGCGCCGGCGTCGGCGAGCACGGCACAGCCCGCGAACGCCCCGATCAGTACCCGCTTCCAGCGCCGACGGTTGCGCACCGCACCAACTCCCTTAGGGCCCGTCACCGTTTCTCGGGCGGTGCCCGGAGGGTGCGACAAGACTGCCTGCTTCCCTGCGCAAGCGTAGGGCGCCCGGAGAGGCGACGCGCCCGCCCAAACTGTGGGATGGCTCACATGAACCGGCGGTGTCGTTTCAGCGTCACAGGGTGGCCCGAACGTCGAATTCGCGCACCATCCGCTTGGGCGCCGTGCGCCGCCAGGCCTCGATGACGAGGTCGCGCAGTTCCTCCGGATCGACCAGGTCCAGCCGGACGCTCACCCAGCCGTGCCGCCCGACGTACGGCGCGCTGGAGAACACCTCGGGCTCGGCGGCGAGCAGTTCGGCCTGGTCCGCCGGGGAGGCCTTGACGGTGACGGACCGGCCCCCGGGCGCGCCCATCGCGAAGATCCGGCCGCGGATCCGCAGGGTCTCGATGTCCCAGGTCGGCTCCTGTGCGGCCTCCGGCAGGGCGAGCGCCATCGCGCGGAACTCCTCGAACGTCACCATGCCCGCAGCGTAGGGCAGGGGGCCGACAGCGCGCGGGCCCGGGCAGGGGGCTCGGAGGGGCGCGGACCGATCGGTCCGCGCCCCTCCCGTGCCTCACTCTCCGGCGCAGGTCACACCATGCCCAGCGCGTACGCGGCGAACAGTGCCGCGCCCGCCGCGGCCAGCGCCTTCCCGGCCCGGGAGAAGGCCGTCCACGGCCCGTCGAACCGCCGGGTGAACCACCCGATCGCCACCAGCACGGCCGCGAACAGCGGAAGCAGTGCCACCCGGGCGGCCACCCAGCCGATCGAGTCCGGCGCGGTGGTCAGCCCCGGTACGGCACCCAGGCCGGCCGCGCCGGGCACCGCCACCGCGAGCATCGCGCTCTGGTGCCAGCAGAAGATCGTCATCGCCGAGAGGTTGACCACCACCACCGGCAGCCACAGCAGCGGACGGCGGGTCAGCAGCCGGCCCAGCCGCTCCCGCAGCAGCACCGCGGCGCCGCACTGCGTCGCCGCCAGGGCCAGCACCAGCAGGGACGGCGGGTGCGAGTTGGTCCGCTCCATCCCGGGCACCCCGACCATGCTGGCCGGGTAGTGGAACGCCAGCAGCAGCGTGGCGAACAGCGCGCCGCCGCCGACCAGCAGCACCCGGGCCACCGGGCGGCCGAGCCGGCCCTGCGCCCACAGCACGCCCAGCTGGTAGCCGAACAGCCAGCCCGGCAGGATGTTCAGCAGTCCGACCCAGGACGGCACCGCCTCCGCCCACGGCCCGTACCGCAGCAGGTCGACGGCGGCGACGGCGGCCACCAGGACGCCGGCCGACCAGCCGCCCAGCCGGCGCCCGGCCGCCACGCACAGCGGGGTGAGCGCGGTCAGCCCCAGGTAGACCGCGATGTACCAGAGCGGCTGCACCACCAGCGTCGCGCCGGTCCGCACGGTGTCCCCGGGGACGCCGAGCGCGGGCAGCAGCGCGATCAGCAGTGCCCAGACGGCCGTCACCCCCAGCACCGGGCGCAGCAGCCGCACCGACCGGCCGCGCAGCCAGCCCAGGTACGTCACGCCCTTGGCCCGGGCCCGCTCCAGCGACTGGACCGAGGAGTGGCCGCCGACCAGGAAGAACACCCCGAGCATCTGGAGCACCCAGCTGATCGGGGCGAGGCCGCCGAGTGAGGAGAGCGGGCTCGCGTTGTGCAGGGCGCCGTCGGCGGAGAGCGTGAAGCCGCCGAGCAGCCAGTGCCCGACCGGCACGGCGAGCAGGGCGAGGGCGCGCAGCCCGTCCAGGGCGCGGTCGCGGGTCTCGGGGGTGCGGGCGTCGACCTGGTGGGCGGCGCGGCGCAGGGCGGTCAGCGGGTGGGCCATGGCGGTGCTCCTTTCGGTGAGGCGGTCAGCGGTCAGCGGTCAGCGGTCAGCGGTCAGCGGTCGAGGCCGAGGCCGAGGGCGATGGCGGCGAAGGCGGTGAGCGAGGCGGTGCCGGGGGCGAAGTAGCCGGCGTGGCCCTCGGATCCGGTGGCGGGCAGTGGGCGGGCGCCGAAGCCGGGGGCGGTGGGGTCGGCGCCGTGGCCGAGGCCGAGCACCGAGACGTAGGGGACCCGGCCGATCCAGTCGGAGTCGTTGCGGGCGGTGGCCCAGAGCGGGACGCGCGGGTCGAGGGCGGCGGCCGAGCCGACGCCCATCCCGGGCGAGCCGAGGACGACCACGCCGGAGGCCTGGTCGGGTCCGGGGCGGGCCAGCCCGCAGACCACCGAGCCGTAGCTGTGGCAGAACACCGTGGCCGGGGCCTGCGGGCGGGTGCTGACGGCGAGTCCGTCGAGCAGCCGGGTGAGCCGCGCGGCCCCGGCCCGGGCCAGGTCCTCGGTGGCGGCGCCCAGGCCGATCCCGACCGGGGTGGTGTAGCCGGTCCAGGCGATCACGGCGGTCTGCCGGTCGGTGGCCTGGTAGAGCGAGCGGGCCATGCCGGCGGGGGTGCCGTAGGAGCCGGGGGAGCGGTCGAAGTTCTGCAGGTCGTTGTCCGAGCCGGGGACGACGACGGCGGTGCGGGGGGCGGTGGCGAGGTCGCCGAAGACCTCGGCGACCTCGCCGCGGCCGCGCGGGTCGAAGACGAGGATCCGGCGGTCGCCGCCCAGCAGGGCACGGTAGCGCTCGGCGCGGGTGCGGGCCTGCTCGTGGTCCTGCGGGGTGAGCGCCGGGTCGGTGGTCCGGGCGAGTTCGCGGCCGAGCTCCGCGGTGAGGGCCAGCGTGTTGGCCCGGTACCGGAGTCGGATCGGGGCGCCGTCCAGGTTGCCGACCACCAGCGGGTGCCGGACGGCCAGCGCGTCCTGCTGGGCGGGCGTCAACTCGGCGAAGAACGAGGCGACTTCGGCCGGGGTGGCGGTGGTCGGGTCGGGCGGGTGGACGCCGAGCGCGGTGTCGGCAACCCAGGCGGCGCTGCCCGGCGGCGGGCCGGTGACGGCCTGTTGGGCGTCCGTGGAGAAGCCGCCGAGACCGAGCACCGCGGCCAGCATCGCCGTACTGGCCGCGATGGCTCTCTTGACCCGAAACTTCCCCATGTCCGGCCCCTCCCTCGTCCGTTCGACTCCGACGGAAAGGAAGGTAGAAATGCGACGGCCCCGCGGACGTCACACCGCGGGGCCAACTCCCGGGTGCTACCGGGGTACTACTCGGGGTATCGCTCGGATACCACAGGGGGTGCCGCCCGGGCGGGGGCGGCCGGGCGGGGGCGGCCGGGACCACCGGCCCGAACGGGTTCTACTGGCCGGGCGTCACGAGGCCGGACTCGTAGGCGAGGACGACGGCCTGGGCGCGGTCGCGCAGGTCGAGCTTGGCGAGGATGCGCCCGATGTGGGTCTTGACGGTCTGCTCGGCCAGGACCAGCCGGCCGGCTATCTCCTGGTTCGACAGGCCGCGGGCGATCAGCTCCAGCACCTCGGTCTCACGCGGGGTGAGGCCGTTGAGCCGCAGTTTGGGGTCCCGCCGCCGGGCCGGCCGGTTGCGGGCGAAGTCCTCGATCAGCCGGCGGGTCACCGAGGGGGCGAGCAGCGCCTCGCCGGCCGAGACCACCCGGACCGCGGAGATCAGGTCGGCCGGCGGGGCGTCCTTGAGCAGGAAGCCGCTGGCCCCGGCGCGCAGCGCCTCGTACACGTAGTCGTCCACGTCGAAGGTGGTCAGCATCATCACCTTGGGCCGGTGCGCGCCGGGGACGGCGGGGTCGAGCAGTCGGCGGGCGGCCTCCAGGCCGTCCATGACGGGCATGCGGACGTCCATCAGCACCAGGTCCGGGTGGGTACGGCCGCTCACCTCCAGGGCCTGCGCGCCGTCCGCCGCGTCCCCCACCACGTCGATGTCGCTCTGGGCGTTGAGCAGGGCGGCGAAGCCGGCCCGCACCATGGCCTGGTCGTCGACGATGATCACGCGGATGGTCATGCGGGCTTCTCCCGGGGGGTTTCGAGGGGCAGGGCGGCGGCGACCTTGTAGCCGCCGTCCGGCATCGGGCCGGTCTCCAGCCTGCCACCGACCAGCCGGGCGCGTTCCCGCATTCCGATCAGTCCCTGTCCGGTGCCCTCCATGGAGGCCTCCAGCGACTCGGTGTGCTGGGGCGGGGGCGTGTTCACCACGGTCAGCAGCAGGGTGGCGCCCTCGTCGACCAGGGATATCCGGGCCCGCGAACCGGGCGCGTGGCGCACCACGTTGGCCAGCGCCTCCTGCACGATCCGGTACGCGGACAGGCCGACCGCCTTCGGCACCGCCTCGGCCAGTCCCGGGTCCACCGTCAGTTCGGCCGGGACCCCGGCCCGCCCCACCGTCTCGATCAGCTGCGGCAGTTGCTCGATCCCGGGCTGCGGCACCTTCTCGGCGGCGGACTCCTCGCTGCGCAGCACGCCCAGCAGCCGGCGCATCTCGGTCAGCGACTCGCGGGCGGTGCCGGCGATGGCGGTGAACTCCTCGGTGGCCGCGGCCGGTACGCCGGTGATCCGGTACGGCGCGCTGGCCGCCTGCACGGCGATCACCGACATGTGGTGGGCGACCACGTCGTGCAGTTCCCTCGCGATCCGGGCGCGCTCCTCCAGCAGGGTGCGCCGCTCGCGCTCGGCCTCGCTGATGTGCTCCTGCTCGGCGAGCAGCCGGCGGGCCTCGGTGCGGTCCTGGACGGCCCAGCCGAGCAGCAGGGCGGCGCCGCCGAGGGCGACCAGCAGCATGGTGGTGCCGTCGTCGGCGTGCGGGAAGCCGAGCGTGGTGGTGAGGAGGGTGAGCAGGATCGTGGCGATCCAGACCGCGATCAGGGTGGCCCGGCTCTCCCGCAGCGCGAGCGCGATCAGCAGGAAGACGTACGCCAGGACCATCGGCGCCGTCCACGGCCAGGTGCCGCCGAACTGGTGGTGCCGGGCGGTGATGGAGGCCGTGGTGACGAGGGCGGCCGCGCTGATCCACCAGGCGGCCAGCGGCCGGGTGATGGCGAGCAGCAGGGGCGCGGTCTGGGCGATGGTGAGCGCGCCGGCGATGGGCACGGCGACGCCGTAGAAGTCGACCAGGGCGGCGATCCCGGTGGGGATCAGCGAGGCCTGCATGATCAGCGCGACGACGTACGGAAGCCGGCGCAGCCAGGCACGGGGCGAGTCCCCGAGCAGCGGGGTGGACCCGCCGGTCGGGGTGGTGAGGTGGTGCCGGAGCGAGCGGAGCAGACGGAGGGCCTGCGCGCGGACTTCGGTCGTGGTGATCGTCTTCATCGCGGGCCAGCCTAGGAGGGTGCTGTCCGCCCGTCGTCGCACTGGGGTCGAACATCGGAGTGCTACCGGAGTAGGGGGTGCTACCCGGGTACTACTGCTCCCGGCACGGTTCCGGGGCCGGGAGTAGTGCCCGCGGTACTACCGCGGACCGGTGCGCCAGTGGCCGGCCAGGGCCGGGCCGAGCTGGTCGAAGTGGCGCTCGATGACGGCGACCATGCCCTCGGGCCCGGCGGGTTCCTGGTCGGGGGTCCAGGACAGGTGGGCGGCGCGCAGCACGCTGCCGAAGACGGCGGCGAGCACGGTGGGGCGCAGGTCCTCGACCGGGTCGAGGCCCTCGCGTTCGGCGAGCACCCGGACGACCACCCGTTCCTGCTCGGTGACCCGGC
Source organism: Kitasatospora sp. NPDC094016 (assembly GCF_040304045.1). Classification (NCBI taxonomy): domain Bacteria; kingdom Bacillati; phylum Actinomycetota; class Actinomycetes; order Kitasatosporales; family Streptomycetaceae; genus Kitasatospora; species Kitasatospora sp. NPDC094016. The sequence goes on along the minus strand of NZ_JBEOUK010000007.1, from coordinate 79,815 downwards.
GCAGGTGGGTGGCGAGCAGGGTGGGGGTCTCCTCGATCATCCGCATCAGTTCGAGGGCGGTGGTGATCGAGCGGGGGCCGCTGCGGTGTTCGGCGCCGAGTTCGCGCCAGGACTGGACGATCGCGGCGCGCAGGGCCTGGAGCGGGGACTCGTGGGCCGGGCGGCGGCACAGGCACTCGATGAAGTAGTCCTCGGCGTCCGCCATCACGGCGAGCGCGACTTCGTCCTTGTTGGCGAAGTAGCGGAAGAAGGTGCGCTGGGAGACCTCGACGGTGGAGGCGATCTCGTCGACGGTGGTGCGGGCGAAGCCCTGGCCGAGGAAGAGCACGTGCGCGGCCTGGACGAGGGCGTCCCTGGTCTGCTGCTTCTTGCGCTCGCGCAGCCCTGGCAGCCGTTCGGGGGTGCCCGGGGCGGCGGTGGGGGTGGTGGTGCGAGCGGCCATGGCGGGGCCTTCCGAGCGCGTGCGGGCGGGGTGAGGAGCACAACCTTAGCGCTCTGACAAATGTCAGCCAGAGTCAGAAGTCAGTGTTTGCCGAATGTCAGTGGCTGACATAATCTGCCGGAAGTGGCGCTCGCCGACCGGGCACTCGTGGGGACGGGTGGGTCGCGGCGCCACGCCCACGTTCCGTTCTGCCACGCCCCCGGAGGGCCCCAGATGAGCCAGTCCGTCGTCAAGAACGCCAAGGCGGACGTCCCGCCGCAGCGCACGCCACCGGGCGGGGGAGGGCTCAAGGGGCACCCCTGGCTGACCCTGCTGACCGTCGCGGTCGGCGTGATGATGGTCGCCCTGGACGGCACGATCGTCGCCATCGCCAACCCCGTCATCCAGGCGGACCTGAAGGCCGCGCCCTCCGAGATCCAGTGGGTGACCAGCGGCTACCTGCTGGCCCTGGCCGTCTTCCTGATCACGGCCGGCAAGATCGGCGACCGCTTCGGCCACAAGAACACCTTCCTGGTCGGCGCCGTCGGCTTCGCCGCCACCTCGGCCGCGATCGGCTTCGCCGGCAACATCCAGACCGTGATCGCCTTCCGGGTGCTCCAGGGCCTGTTCGGCGCGCTGCTCCAGCCGGCCGCGCTCGGCCTGCTGCGCGGCGCCTTCCCGGCCGAGAAGCTCAACATGGCGATCGGCATCTGGGGCGGTGTGATCGGCGCCTCCACCGCGGCCGGCCCGATCGTCGGCGGCCTGCTGGTCGAGCACGTCAACTGGGAGTCGGTCTTCTTCATCAACATCCCGGTCGGCCTGATCGCGCTCGGCCTCGGCCTGTGGATACTCAAGGACGTGCGGGCCGAGAAGGCCGCCAAGTCCTTCGACCTGCCCGGGATCGCGCTGCTCTCGGTCGCGATGTTCGCGCTGGTCTTCGGCATCATCAAGGCCCCCGAGTGGGGCTGGGGCGACGCCCGCACGCTGCTGTTCCTGGGCGGCGCGGTGGTCCTGATGGTGCTCTTCGCGTTCTGGCAGGCCCGGGCGAAGGAGCCGCTGATCCCGCTCAGCCTGTTCCGTTCGGTGCCGCTGTCGGCGGGCACCCTGCTGATGGTGCTGATGGCCTTCGCGTTCTTCGGCGCGATCTTCTTCGTGACCTTCTACTTGCAGAACGTGCACGGGATGTCGCCGGTGTCGGCCGGCGTCCACCTGCTGCCGATGACCGGCATGATGATCATCGGTTCGCCGGTGGCGGGCATCGCGATCGGCAAGCTCGGCCCGCGGATCCCGATCGTGGCCGGCATGCTGATCACCACCGCCGCGATGTTCGGCATGTCCACCCTGGACGCGGGCTCCGGCACCGGCGTGATGTCGCTCTGGTTCGTCCTGATGGGCCTCGGCATCAGCCCGGTCATGGTCGGCGCCACCGAGGTGATCGTCGGCAACGCCCCGCTGGAGCTGTCCGGTGTGGCCGGCGGCCTCCAGCAGGCCGCGATGCAGGTCGGCGGCAGCCTCGGCACCGCCGTGCTGGGCGCCCTGATGGCCGCCAAGGTCGGCGACGTGCTGCCGGGCAACTGGGCCAAGGCCGGACTGCCGCCGGTCGAGGGCGCGGCGGGCGAGGGCCTGAAGCAGGCCGCCCAGCTCGGCATCGCCCCGCCGGCCCCGGCCGGCACCCCGCAGCAGGCGGTGGACGCGATGGCCGGTGCCGTGCACGACTCCTTCGTCAGCGGCATGTCGCTCGCCTTCGCGGTCGCCGCCGTGGTGGCCTTCGGCGCCGCCGTGCTCGGCCTGCTCACCCGCCGGGGCACCGTCGACGCGGGCCCGGCCGTCCACATCTGATCCCGCGCCACGGCTGATCCCCGCGCGATCGGCGACCGACGACCGACGGGCGACGGGCGACGACCAGCGGCCCCGGACTCGATGGAGTCCGGGGCCGCTGCGTGCCGTCATCCGCCGCCGCGGGCAGGTGACGGGGCCCGGATACGCCGAAGGGCCGGACCTCCGTACGGAGGCCCGGCCCTTCAGGGTCTAGCGGGTGATCAGGCGTCGCCGCCGGCGGCGCCCGGGTCGGCCGCGGCCACGTCGAGCAGCTGGTAGCGGTCGATCGCGTCCTTCAGCGCACTGCGGTCGATCTTGCCCTGCTTGGCGAGCTCGGTGAGAACCCCCAGGACGACCGACTGCGGGTCGATGTGGAAGAAGCGACGGGCCGCACCGCGGGTGTCGGCGAAGCCGAACCCGTCGGCACCCAGCGACTGGTACTGACCGGGCACCCAGCGGGAGATCTGGTCCGGCACCGCGCGCATCCAGTCGGACACGGCGACGACCGGGCCCTCGGCACCCTGGAGCTTCTGGGTGACGTACGGCACGCGCTGCTGCTCCTCGGGGTGCAGCAGGTTGAACTCCTCGGCCTCCACCGCGTCGCGGCGCAGCTCGTTCCAGGAGGTCGCGGACCAGACGTCGGCCTTGACGTTCCACTCCTCGGCGAGGATGCGCTGGGCCTCCAGGGCCCACGGCACGGCCACGCCGGAGGCGAGGATCTGGGCCGGGATCTGGCCGGCGGTGCCCGGCGCGTACCTGTGCAGACCCTTGAGGATGCCCTCGACGTCCACGTTCTCGGGCTCGGCCGGCATCTTGATCGGCTCGTTGTAGACGGTCATGTAGTAGAACACGTCCTCGCCGTGCGGGTGCTCGGCACTGGTGCCGTACATCCGCCGCAGACCGTCCTGGACGATGTGCGCGATCTCGAAGCCGTACGCCGGGTCGTACGCGACGACGCCGGGGTTGGTCGAGGCCAGCAGGTGCGAGTGGCCGTCGGCGTGCTGGAGGCCCTCGCCGGTCAGCGTGGTGCGGCCGGCGGTGGCGCCGATCACGAAGCCGCGGGCCAGCTGGTCGGCCATCTGCCAGAACTGGTCGCCGGTGCGCTGGAACCCGAACATCGAGTAGAAGACGTACACCGGGATCAGCGGCTCGCCGTGGGTGGCGTAGGAGGAGCCGGCGGCGATCAGCGAGGCGGTGCAGCCGGCCTCGGAGATGCCGTCGTGCAGCATCTGGCCGGTCGGCGACTCCTTGTAGGCCAGCAGCAGGTCGCGGTCGACCGACTCGTAGGTCTGGCCGAGCGGGTTGTAGATCTTCGCCGACGGGAAGAGCGAGTCCATGCCGAAGGTGCGGTACTCGTCGGGCGCGATCGGCACGAAGCGGTTGCCGATGCCCTTGTCCCGCATGAGGTCCTTGAGCACCCGGACGAACGCCATGGTGGTGGCGATGGTCTGGTTGCCGGAGCCCTTCTTGACCGCCTTGTACGCGTCGTCGCCGGGCAGTTCCAGCTGACGCGGGCGCACCTTGCGGGTCGGCACGTAGCCGCCCAGCTCGCTGCGGCGGTCGTGCATGTACTGGATCTCTTCCGAGTCGCGGCCCGGGTGGTAGTAGGGCGGGTAGCCCTCGTCCAGCTGCTTGTCGGTGATCGGCAGGTGCAGCCGGTCGCGGAAGCGCTTCAGGTCCTCGACCGTCAGCTTCTTCATCTGGTGGGTGGCGTTGCGGCCCTCGAAGTTGGGGCCGAGCGTCCAGCCCTTGACCGTCTGGGCGAGGATGACCGTCGGCTGGCCCTGGTGCTCGCGGGCCGCCTTGAACGCCGCGTAGATCTTCTTGTGGTCGTGGCCGCCGCGACCCAGGTGCTGGACCTGCTGGTCGGTCATGCTCTCGACCATCTTGCGCAGGCGCAGGTCGCTGCCGAAGAAGTGCTCGCGGATGTACTGGCCGGTCTCGGTGGCGTAGGTCTGGAACTGGCCGTCCACCGTGGTGTTCAGCTTGTTGACCAGGACGCCGTCGCGGTCCTGCGCGAGCAGCGGGTCCCAGCTGCGGTCCCAGACCAGCTTGATCACGTTCCAGCCGGCGCCCCGGAACTGGGACTCCAGCTCCTGGATGATCTTGCCGTTGCCGCGGACCGGGCCGTCCAGGCGCTGCAGGTTGCAGTTGACCACGAAGGTCAGGTTGTCGAGGCCCTCGCGCGCGGCCAGCGACAGCTGGCCCAGCGACTCCGGCTCGTCCATCTCGCCGTCGCCGAGGAAGGCGTAGACCTGCGAGTCGGAGGTGTCCTTGATCCCGCGGTGCTCCAGGTAGCGGTTCATCCGGGCCTGGTAGATCGCGCCGAGCGGGCCGAGGCCCATGGACACGGTCGGGAACTCCCAGAAGTCCGGCATCAGCCGCGGGTGCGGGTAGCTGGAGAGGCCGTACGGGGCCTTCGACTTCTCCTGGCGGAACGCGTCGAGCTGCTGCTCGGACAGCCGGTCCAGCAGGAACGCGCGGGCGTAGATGCCGGGGGAGGCGTGGCCCTGGAAGAAGATCTGGTCGCCGGACTCGCCCTCGGCGTCCTTGCCGCGGAAGAAGTAGTTGAAGCCGACGTCGTACAGCGACGCGGAGGAGGCGAAGGTGGCGATGTGCCCGCCCACGCCGATGCCCGGGCGCTGCGCCCGGGAGACCATCACGGCCGCGTTCCAGCGGGTCGCGTTGAGGATCTTGCGCTCGATCTCCTCGTTGCCGGGGAAGAACGGCTCGTCCTTGGTCGCGATGGTGTTGACGTAGTCCGTGCTGCGCATCTCGGGCACGGCGACACGCTTCTCGCGGGCGCGCTCGATCAGGCGGAGCATCAGGTAGCGGGCGCGCTCGCGCCCCCGCTCGTCGATGGCCGCGTCAAGCGACTCCAGCCATTCCGCGGTCTCCTCGGGATCGAAGTCCGGGACCTGACTCGGAAGGCCGCCAATGATGATCGGGTTGCGATCGGATCCGGAAGCCACGCTGTTCCTTCACTGTCGGTCGAAACTGAGGTGTGTCGCGCCGCCTCCATCGTGCTACCGCGCTCGGAGATCCGTCATCTCTACCGATCGGTAACCGTTCCGCCTGGTGGGCGGGACGGTCTGGCGGTGCGCGGTCCGGGCGACTTCGCCCGCCCCGCACACCCCCGGGTGCTACGTACAGAGGTGGTCCGACCTGGTGTCCCGTCCGCCCGATGGCGGGCGGCCGGGGTGAGGGCCAACAGGAGACTCTACGCCCGCGCACGCGCGGACCCGAATGCCGTTCGTATCTCGGGCATCCGTACGCCCTGTGGGCCGGGACCACCCGAAGCATCCTTGTCTCATGCAGAGAAGGGCAAATCGGTGTGATTCCCGACACATCGAACGGCGTGTCCCCGCTGTGGCACGTCAACCTTTGGGGGGGATCGGGGGTCGGGTACTTGCGCGAACCGCCGCGCCCGTGTGGACTACGGCCACAGCCTCGGCATGGACGCCGGGCCGAATACTGGAGGTTATTCCCGTGAGCGCGACCGCGGACCCCGCGGACAAGTCCAACCCGGCGACCCGTCTCGGCTTCGAAGCGGGCCAGATCATCCAGGAGCTGGGGTACGACGACGACACTGACCAGGATCTCCGCGAAGGCATCGAGGAGCTCACCGGGACGGATCTCGTCGACGAGGACTACGACGACGTCGCCGACGCCGTCCTGCTGTGGCACCGCGACGACGACGGGGACCTCACCGACTCCCTCGTCGACGCCCTGGAGTACCTGGCCGAAGGCGGGCTGATCTGGCTGCTGACGCCCAAGACCGGGCGCGACGGCCACATCGAGGCGTCCGACATCGCGGACGCGGCCCGCACCGCCGGTCTCTCCCAGACCAGCTCGATCGCGGTCGCCAAGGACTGGGCGGCCACCCGGCTCGCCACCAAGTCCACGGCCAAGCCGGCCGGCAAGCGCTGAGCGGGCTCTGAGGCCCCGCATCGGGCCCCGCCGGAGGATCCCTCCGGCGGGGCCCGATCGTTTTCCGGGTCCGGCGCCGGGGGCGGCGTCGCCCTCGTCGTCACGGAGCGTGGTCGCCCGGGTCGTGTTCGCCCCCGGGGCCGGTCCGGAAACGCGTTCGCCCAGGGCGAAAGCGGTGGAGCACGCGGGTGCCGCCCTCATCCATTCGGCGGAACGTGCCCGAACGGATGCGAGGATGGCGCTGGCCGCGCCGCCCGCGCGGCGCGGTCGCGTCAGAAAGGTCACGTTCATGGCCATCGAGGTCGGCACCGAGGCTCCGGACTTCGAGCTCAACAACCAGCACGGCGAAGCGGTCCGCCTCTCCGACTTCCGGGGCGAGCGGAACGTCGTCCTGGTCTTCTACCCGTTCTCCTTCACCGGCGTCTGCACCGGAGAGCTCGGCGCCATCCAGCGGGAGCTGGCGCAGCTGCAGAACGACCGGGTCCAGGTGCTCGGCGTCTCCTGCGACTCGCAGTTCACCCAGCGCGTCTTCGCCGACCGGGAGGGCCTGGAGTTCCCGCTGCTGGCCGACTTCTGGCCGCACGGCGAGGTCGCCCGCGCCTACGGCGTCCTCGACGAGCGGAAGGGCTGCCCCGTGCGCGGCACCTTCGTGATCGACACGGCGGGCACGGTGCGCTGGAGCGTCGTCAACGACCTGCCGGACGCCCGGGACGAGCAGGAGTACCTGAAGGCCCTCGGCGCCCTCTGAGGCCCCGCGTGGAGGCCCGTGGCGGTGGCCGCGGGCCCGGCCCCGCGAACTTCGAACAGCCGCGCCGGACCCGTTCGCACGTCCGGACGGGAACCGCGCACTACGCTCGGTCCGTTGGTCGGGTGGGGCACGTGAGCCGCTCGCCGGCCGGCGCCTCGAACCGCACCACGGGGGCACCAGGGCGTGCCTCCCGATTCTTGGAGGACAAGTGGGTGTCAGCCTGAGCAAGGGCGGCAATGTCTCGCTCACCAAGGAGGCCCCGGGGCTTTCGGCCGTGGTCGTCGGCCTGGGCTGGGACGTCCGGACCACCACGGGGACGGACTTCGACCTGGACGCCAGCGCGCTGCTCTGCAACGAGCAGGGCAAGGTCGCCTCGGACGGGAACTTCGTCTTCTTCAACAACCTGAAGAGCGCGGACGGCTCCGTCGAGCACACCGGTGACAACCGCACCGGCGAGGGCGAGGGCGACGACGAGGCGATCAAGGTCAACCTGGTCGGCGTCCCGGCGGACGTGCAGAAGATCGTCTTCCCGGTCTCGATCTACGACGCCGAGAGCCGCGGCCAGAACTTCGGCCAGGTGCGCAACGCGTTCATCCGCGTGGTGAACCAGGCCGACAACACGGAGCTGGCCCGCTACGACCTCTCCGAGGACGCCTCCACCGAGACCGCGATGGTCTTCGGCGAGCTGTACCGCAACGGCGCCGAGTGGAAGTTCCGGGCCATCGGCCAGGGCTACGCCTCCGGCCTGCGCGGCATCGCCCAGGACTTCGGCGTCAACGTCTGACCGGTCGACACCGGCCGACACCGGGCGACACGGGGCGGCGGCGGACGACGGCCGGCCGCCCGGCGCGGGAGCCTTGTACGGGGCGGCCCCGGACCTCCAGAGGTCCGGGGCCGCCCCGGCTTCGTGTCGGCTCCGTGCGCTGCGAGGATGTGAGTTCAGGAAGTTCAGCCGGCCAAACGGGGCCGGCCCGGGCCGTGGGGGACTACACCTTGTAGGCGCGCCCCGGGAGAAGGCAAGGGAGGAAGAACAGTCATGGTGGTCACGCTCGCCAAGGGCGGGAACGTCTCGCTCACCAAGGCCGCGCCGAACCTGACGCAGGTCCAGATCGGCCTCGGCTGGTCCGCCCGTTCGACCACGGGCGCACCGTTCGACCTCGATGCGAGCGCCCTGATCTGCGGTGGCGGCCGGGTGCTCGGTGACGAGTACTTCGTCTTCTACAACAACCTCAAGAGCCCCGAGGGCTCGGTCGAGCACACCGGTGACAACCTCACCGGCGGCGAGGACGACGGCGACGACGAGGTGGTCCTGGTCAACCTGGAGCTGGTGCCGGCGCAGGCGGACAAGGTGGTCTTCGCGGTGTCGATCTACGACGCCGAGGCGCGGCTGCAGAACTTCGGGCAGGTCCGCAACGCCTACATCCGGGTCGCCAACTCCCTCGACGGCCAGGAGATCGCCCGTTACGACCTGTCCGAGGACGCGTCCAGCGAGACCGCGATGATCTTCGGCGAGCTGTACCGCTACGCGGGCGAGTGGAAGTTCCGCGCGGTGGGCCAGGGCTACGCCTCCGGCCTGCGCGGCATCGCCCTCGATTTCGGCGTAAACGTACAGTAAGGGCGAAAAGGCGAAAATCAGAACAATCGCACCCAACCTACGATCATGAGAACAGAAGGCAGTGCGGGGGTGACCTGACCGGGCCCGGCCCGGTCAGGGCGTCTCGGGACGAGGCCGCCCCCGGCACGGCCCGAAACCCGAAAGGTAACCAAGTCCCGTGTTCCTCCGCACTTTCGGCTGGTCGTTCGCGATCACCGTCCTAGGCCTGATCGCGGCCGGACTGCTCTGGGGGGCCCAAGGATTCGGCATCGTGCTGATCCTCTCCATCCTGGAGATCTCCCTGTCGTTCGACAACGCGGTGGTCAACGCCACGGTGTTGAAGCGGATGAACCCGTACTGGCAGAAGATCTTCCTGACCGTCGGCGTGCTCATCGCCGTCTTCGGCATGCGGCTGGTCTTCCCGCTGCTGGTGGTCGGCCTCACCGCGAAGCTCAACCCCGCGACGGTCATCGACCTCGCGCTGCACTCCGACAAGACGCACGCCGGCCTGACCTACGGTCAGTACCTGGAGGCGGCCAACCCCGCCATCGCGGCCTTCGGCGGCGTCTTCCTGCTCATGATCTTCCTCGACTTCGTGTTCGACGACGAGAAGGAGCACAACTGGCTGGGCTGGATCGAGCGCCCGCTGGAGAAGGTCGGCAAGCTGGACGCCTTCTCCAGCGTCGTCGCGCTGGTCGTGCTGGTGCTGGCCTCCAACTTCTTCGCCGGGGAGCACGCTGAAACCGTTCTGCTCGCCGGTGTCCTCGGCCTGATCACCTACCTCGTGGTCGGCGGCCTCTCCTCGATCTTCGAATCGGGTCTGGAGGAGGACGCCGAGCGCGAGGAGGAGGCCGAGAAGTCCGGCAAGTCGATCCTCCAGGTCGGCGGCAAGGCCGCGTTCTTCCTCTTCCTCTACCTGGAGGTCCTGGACGCCTCGTTCTCCTTCGACGGCGTGGTCGGCGCGTTCGCCATCTCCAGCGACATCTTCCAGATCACCCTGGGCCTGGGCATCGGCGCGATGTACATCCGCTCGCTGACCGTCTTCCTGGTCCGCAAGGGCACCCTGGACGACTACGTCTACCTGGAGCACGGCGCGCACTACGCGATCGGCGCGCTCTCGGTGATCCTGCTGGTCGGGATCAAGTACCACATCCCGGAGATCGTCACCGGCCTGATCGGCGTCGCCTTCATCGGGCTGGCGCTCGGCTCGTCGATCCTGCGCAACCGGCGCGAGGATGCGCGGGACGAACCGGAACTGGTGAGTACGAGTACCGGCGAGTAGCCCGCCGGGTACGCGAAACGGCCGCCTCCGGGAATCCGGGGGCGGCCGTTTCGCGTCGCGGTGCGCCCGCTCAGCCGAGCTGCTGCTCGATCGCGCGCAGCTTGCGCTCCAGCGAGTCCAGCTTGGGCATCGACAGGGTGTCGTCGTCGGCCGTCAGGTCGATGGCCGAGCTGCGGTAGGACGAGCCCGAGGCCGATCCGGCGGACGAGGAGTAGGACGACGAGTAGGACGAGGACGAGGAGGACGCCGAGGAGGACGGCGCGTACGACGAGCCGACGGCGGCACGCGGGCGGCGGCCGGCGTCCAGCGCGGCCGGCTCCAGCGGGCCCGAGGCGGCCTGGTGCGAGGAGGCGGTGTCCGACTCGGCGGCTAGGGCAGGCTCCGTAGCGGTCTGGCCGTCGCCGGCAGCCGTGAGCGCGGGCACCTGGCGGCCGCCGCGGGCCCGGGCGAGCATGCCGCCCTGGCGGGAGATGGCCTTCAGCTCGGCCCGCTCGCGGCGGTCGGCCGTGCGGGCCCGCACCTTGGCGTCCAGCTTGGCCTGGCGCTCCTCGCGCACCTCCTCGACCGCCTCGTCCAGGCTGCGGACGTTCTCCAGCAGCATCAGCGACCAGGCCGCGTAGGTCTCGCGCGGGGCGCGCAGCCAGCGGACGATCCGGATCTGCGGCAGCGGGCGCGGCACGAGCCCCTGCTCGCGCAGCGCGGCCTTGCGGGTCTGCTTCAGCGCGCGGTCGAACAGGATCGCCGCCGAGATCGACATGCCGGAGAAGAACTGCGGGGCGCCGTCGTGCGACACGCCGCGCGGCGCGTGGACCCAGTTGAACCAGGCCGAGGCGATCGCGAACACCCAGACCAGCAGACGGGAGCCGAGCGCGGCGTCACCGTGGCTGGCCTCGCGCACGGCGAGCACCGAGCAGAACATCGCGGCACCGTCGAGGCCGAACGGGACGAGGTACTCCCAGCCGCCGGACAGCCCCAGGTTCTCCTTGCCGAAGCCCACCAGGCCGTGGAAGGACAGCGCGGCCGCGACACCGGCGCAGCAGAACAGCAGCGTGTAGGAGGAGATGCCGTAGATCATCTCCTTGCGCCGCCGACGCTCCTCGCTGCGCTCCCAGGAGTCGCCGGCCTCTTCCTTCTTCGTGTTCTTGAAACGCAGCGTCGCCAGCAGGACGGCGACGAACAGCAGGGCTGCGCCGCCGACGACGGTCCAGACCAGCTGTATGGAGGTCAGGTTCATTGCGGGTCGGGCCTCGGGTTTCCGCAGGGGACGGGTTCACAGAGCGACACAGGCGGTCAGCTCCCGGTACTCGGGTCGCGCCTGACGGTTCGTTCGTCGCCGCACGGCGTACCCGCCGCACCCGCGCAGGGGCGGACGGGACACCTGTGCGGCTAGACGATATCGCGTCCGAAGGGGCGGCATGTTACGGGAGGGGGGCTTCCTCCCGCCAGTCGACCCACCGGCCGCTCCACTCGTCGACCCGGCGGTGAGCGCCGGGGGGCCCGACGGGGTAGGGGAGGGGAAGGTTTGGGTATCCGAGGGCCGGGCTGATGCCCGATCATGGAGCGGCGGACCGTCAGATCGACTGACGGGAGCAGGGGGAGAGGGCGGGATGGTCTCGATCTGGGAGTACCTGCGCGGGGAGCGGAACTACACCTTCGACAACCCGGGCGGTCAGCACAAGGTCATACTCACCAAGTCGACCCCGCAGCACGCGATCACCGGGTCCGCGGCCACCACCGGCTACCTCTACGTCAACCTGCACTGGACCACCCGCTCCGGGGCCGTCCGGCCGAGTGCCCGCGAACGCGCCAAGCGCCTCTTCAGCCCCCGCATCCTGCGCCCGCTGGAGCCGGACTCGGTGCAGAACGAGCAGGTCAACGTCGACCTCGACCTGGCGTGCATGTACGAACTGTCCGACGGGAGCAGCGGCGTGGTGCAGCCGCTCGGCGGCTACTTCGGCGACCTCCGGCAACCGCCGTACATCAAACTCAGCGGCGACGACCAGTACGGGGCGCCGTCCGGCGAGACGATGTACGTCAACCTGGAGAAGAAGGACAAGTTCAAACGGCTGCTGATCTTCGTCTACATCTACGACGGCACGCCGGCCTTCGAGCAGTCCCACGCGGTGGTGACGATCGTGCCGCAGACCGGGCCGCGGATCGAGATCAAGCTGGACGAACGGGCCCGGGCGGCGCGCTCGTGCGCGGTGGTGCTGATCGAGAACGCGGGGGACAACCAGCTGACGGTGCGCCGTGAGGTGCGGTACGTCAACGGGTTCCAGGCGGACATCGACCGGCTGTACGGGTTCGGGATGCAGTGGCAGCGCGGGTACAAGAGCCAGGGCGGCTCCGACTAGGCCCTGTCCGGCAAGATCGGCCGGACAGGGCCTAGGCCCCGCCGATCAGCGGGGCTGGAACTGCGGGCCCTGCGGCGGCAGGGCGAACTCCTCGCCGGTGGGCGGCTGGGCCGGGGCCTGGGCCGGTGGTTGCGCGGGGGCCTGGGCCGGCGGCTGCTGGCCGGTGCCGGCGTGCGGGTAGCCGTAGCTGCCGGGGTGCTGCTGCGGGGCGGGCTGCTGCTGGTGCGGGTAGCCGTAGCCGGTGCCCTGCTGCTGCGGGTACGGCTGGGGGGTGGGGTGCGGGTACCCGTAGCCGGTACCGGGCTGCTGCTGCGGATAGCCGTAGCCGGTGCCGGGCGGCTGGTGGGGCTGTGGCTGCTGCGGGTAGCCGTACCCGGTGCCGGGCTGGTGGGCCGGGGGTGCGGTCGGGGCCGGCGGCGCGGCCGGGGGAACGGTGGGCGGCGCGGTCGGCGGGGGCGGCACCGTGCCCGGGGCGGCCGCGGCGGGCTGCTGCTGGGGCCGGTGCCGGGGGGTGGCCGGCGGCTGCGGGACGGCCGGGGCCAGGGTGAAGGTGCCGGGCTCGGGCGGGGCGGTCGGGCGCGGGGCGGGCAGCGGGGTGCTGCGCGGGTCGACGGCGGCGGTGGGGGTGACGGTGGGGGTGGCCGTCGAGGCCGCCGCCGGGGCCGCCTCGGCCTCCGCCTCGTCGTCGACGGTGATGCCGAAGTCGGTGGCCAGGCCGATCAGGCCGGAGGTGTAGCCCTGGCCGATCGCCCGGAACTTCCAGGCGCCGGAGCGCCGGTACAGCTCGCCCGCGACCAGCGCGGTGACGTTCTCGCCGTCGGAGATCGCGAACTCGGCGAGTGCGGGCGTGCCGTCCCCGGCCGTGGCGTCGAAGAGCAGCAGGCGAAGCCCGGGCACCGCGCGGAAGGAGCCGCCCTCGGAGGAGCCGGCCAGCACCACCCGGTCGACGTCGGCGGGCAGCTTGGCGAGTTCGACCTCGATCGTGTCGATGATCTCGGCGCCGCCGGAGGTCTGCTGCTTGGGCAGGTGGCGCACCAGGCCTGAGGGGTGCCGCGGCTGGTTGTAGAAGACGAAGTCGGCATCCGAACGGACCTTGCCGGTGGCGCCGAGCAGCAGCGCGGACGCGTCCACGTCCGGCGCACCGGGCGTGGCGCTCCAGCGCAGCACGGCGCGGACCGCCGCAGCCGGCAGTGCGATGTTGGCGCCCTTGGCCATCACGTGCGTCATAGCCGACCATCCTGCCCGTTCGCCACCCCTTCGGACAACGTGACCGGGACCGTCGGAACCGGGTCGAACTTTGCCAAGACTTGCGCTTGCCGGGGGTTTGCCGGTGCTCGACCGGTGGTCGGTGATCTGGACGGCGATGTTCCGGGAGTTCAGTGCCGAGGAACCGGGGACGGCCGGAATCCGTCCGTACGATGGGCGGTCCACGGGCCCGCCGGGGTCGGGCGGAGGGGGGCCCGCCGGCGTCCGTCCGGGAACCACGGAGCCCCGTGGACCGGTTGACCATGGTGTCGCACCGCTGGATCGCGGTGTCGTCCCGCGCCGCCGCGCGCCCCGGCAACGGACCGGTGGCCGTCAAACCTCTGAGGAGAGCACCTTGCGCCATTTCGGCCACCTCGCCGACGACGTACGCGGTCGCCTCTTCCTCGAACCGCCCCGGCCGTTCACCGCGCGGAGCGAGGCCGCGGTGCTGGCCACCGCCCTCGGCGGCACCCTCTACAGCCCCGCCACCCGGCCCGCGCTGGCCGCCGACATCCGCAAACAGGCTGCTCGGGGCGTGGTGTCGATGGTGCTCTGCCTGGAGGACGCGATCGCCGACCACGAGGTGGACGCGGGGGAGCGGAACCTGATCGAGCAGTTGAATGACCTGGTCAGGGATTTCACCGACTGCACACAAGGCCACCCCCTGCTCTTCATCAGAGTTCGAGCCGCCTCCCAGATCCTCGACCTGGCCGAGCGGCTCGGGCCGGCCGTCGAGCTGCTGAGCGGGTTCGTCCTGCCGAAGTTCACCACGGAGACCGGAGGCGCGTACCTGGCCGCCCTGGCCGCCGCCGAGGCCGCCACCGGGCGCCGGCTGTTCGCCATGCCCGTCCTGGAGTCACCCGAACTCGCCCACCTGGAGACCAGGCGCCAGCAGCTCTTCGGCATCGCCGACCTGCTCGCCGGGCACCGGGAGCGGGTGCTCGCCGTCCGCCTCGGCGTGACCGACCTCTGCTCCGCGTACGGCCTGCGCCGCTCGCCCGACCTCACCGCGTACGACGTCGCCCTGGTCTCGGCGGTGATCGGCGACGTGGTCAACGTGCTCGGCCGGGCGGACGGCACCGGGTACACCGTCACCGGTCCGGTCTGGGAGTACTTCCCGGTCCAGGAGCGGATGTTCAAGCCGCAGCTGCGCCGCACGCCGTTCGCCGAGACCCCCGGGACGTCCCGGGCCTCCGGCGAGGAGGTCCGCCGGCGGATCATCGAGCACGACCTGGACGGGCTGATCCGGGAGGTCGAACTCGACCGGGCCAACGGCCTGCTCGGCAAGACCTGCATCCACCCCAGCCACGTCCCCGCCGTGCACGCCCTCTCCGTGGTCACGCACGAGGAGTACTGCGACGCCCGGGACATCCTCCGGCAGGAGCGGGACGGCGGCGGGGTCCTGCGCTCGGCGTACACCAACAAGATGAACGAGGCCCGGCCGCACCGGGCCTGGGCGGAGCGGGTGCTGCTGCGGGCGGAGGTGTTCGGGGTGGCCCGGGAGGACGTGAGCTTCGCGGAGCTGCTCGCGGCCTGCCTGTGCGGGGGGTGAGGGGGCTGCGCGCGGCCTGCCTGTGCGGGGGGTGAGGGGGCTGCGCGCGGTTGACCTGAACGGCCCGACCTGTCCGACCTATCCGACTGATCCGAAGACCGCACCACCGCACCATGCGAAGGCAGGACCAGCAGTGACAGCACAGCAGACGTGGACCGGCCGTTGGGTCGCCGACCGGGCCGGCATCGCCCTGACCGGCTCGGACCGCCTCCCCGAACTCGTGGGCCTGGCCCTGCGTTCCCAGAACCCGAAGCGCGCCCACCTGCTGGTCTCCACCGTGCTCGGCAAGCACGTCCCGCAGCGGCCTGCCGTCGTCCACGGCGTCGGACTCGAACTCGGTCGGCAGGTCCGCGAGTTGATCGGTGGCGAGGCCGCCGCGCGGGCCGTCGTCCTCGGCTACGCGGAGACGGCCACCGGCCTCGGCCACAGCGTCGCCGACGGCCTCGACGCCCCGTACCTGCACTCCACCCGCCGCCCGGTGGCCGGTGTGCCCCCGCTCGGCGGCTTCGAGGAGGAGCACTCGCACGCCACCTCGCACCTACTGCTCCCCGCCGATCCCGAACTCCTCACCGGTGAAGGCCCGTTGGTGCTGGTCGACGACGAGTTCTCGACCGGCCGCACGGTCCTCAACACCATCCGTGAACTGCACGCCCGCCACCCCCGCGACCACTACGTCGTCGTCGCCCTGGTCGACCTGCGTTCCGCCGCCGACCGCCGCCGGCTCGCCGACACCGCCGCCGAACTCGGCGTCCGGCTCGACCTGGTGGCCACCGCCAGCGGCGCCGTCCAGCTGCCCGCCGACCTCCAGGACCGCGCCGAGCGGCTGATAGCCGAGGCCGCCCCCGCCCCCGCCGCGCCCCCCGGAACGCCCGCACCGCTCGCCCGGGTCGACCTGGACTGGCCCGCCGGGCTCCCCGACGGCGGCCGGCACGGGTTCACCGCCCACGACCGCGCCCGACTGGACGCCGCCCTGCCCCGCCTGGCCGGACAACTGGCCGACACGCTGCCCGCCACGGCGCGGCGCGTGCTGGTCCTCGGCTTCGAGGAGCTGATGTACGCCCCGCTGCGGCTGGCCGGCGCACTCGCCGACCGGCTGGGCGGTGACCGCGTCCGCTACTCCACCACCACCCGCTCGCCCGTCCTCGCCGTGGACGACCCCGGCTACGCCATCCGCACCCGCCTCGCCTTCCCCGCCCACGACGACCCGCAGGACGACGCTTCGCGCGAGCGCTACGCCTACAACGTCGCCCCCGGCAGCGACCCGGCCCGCCGCTTCGACGCGGTCGTGCTGGTGGTCGACGACGTCGCCGACACCCCCGCCCTGCGCGAGGGCGAGCGCGCCCTGCTCGGCCAGCTGCGGCAGGTCACCGACCAGGTGGTGCTCGCGGTGCTGCCCTCCCACCGGCCTTCGCTCCAGTCGCCCCACCTGCCGTCCCCGTTGTACGGCCCGGCGTTCTCCTCCTACCGCCCCGACGAGGTGGCCTGGCTGCTCAAGGACCTCTCCGGCGTCCCGCTCGAAGCCCCCACCGAGGAGCGCGAGGAGGCCGTCCAGAACGGCGGCGCGCACTACGCCGAGTCGCTGCCGGTCGAGTACCAGCCCAGCCCCGAGTACCAGGAGCTGTTCCACCAGGCGCTGCGCGCCTCCGCCCGCCGCATCGCGCTCGCCGCCGGCACCGTCGCCGAGACCCTGCTGCGCGAGCGCGGCCCCGGCCTGGTGCTCGCCTCGCTGGCCCGGGCCGGCACGCCCGTCGGCATCCTGATCCGCCGCTGGCTCGCCCACGCCCACGGACTCGACATCCCCCACTACGCCGTCTCCATCGTCCGCGGCCGCGGCATCGACCAGGTCGCGCTGCGCTACCTGGCCGCCCACCACCGCGCCGGCGACGTGGTGTTCGTCGACGGCTGGACCGGCAAGGGCGCGATCACCCGCGAACTCGCCGAGGCCCTGGCCGGCACCGGCTTCGACCCGGACCTCGCCGTCCTCGCCGACCCCGGCCGCTGCGCGCGCACCTACGGCACCCGGGACGACTTCCTGATCCCCTCCGCCTGCCTCAACTCCACCGTCTCCGGCCTGGTCTCGCGCACCGTGCTGCGGCCCGGCCTGATCGGCCCGGACGACTTCCACGGCGCCAAGCACTACGCCGAACTGGCCGGCGCGGACGTCTCCGCCGCCTTCCTCGACACCGTAGCCGACCACTTCGACGCCGTCCGCCCGGAGGCCGTCGCCGCCGCCGACCGGCTGTCCACCGCCCCCGATCGCACGCCCGACTGGGCCGGCTGGGCCGCCGTCGAACGGATCAGCACCGAGTACGGCATCGACAGCGTCAACCTGGTCAAGCCCGGCGTCGGCGAGACCACCCGGGTGCTGCTGCGCCGCGTCCCCTGGCGGGTCCTCGCCCGGCGCGGCGCCGGCGCCGACCTCGACCACGTCCGGCTGCTCGCCGCCCAGCGCGGCGTCGAGGTCGAGGAGGTGGACGGCCTGCCGTACTCGTGCGTCGGCCTCATCCACCCCCGCTACAGTCGAGGAGCGACCGGGGCCTCCGGTAGGACCGTTGTGGTGAAGGAGTCCTGATGAACGCCGATGTTCTCGTCGCCAGCGACCTCGACCGGACGCTCGTCTACTCCAACCGGGCCCTCGCCCTGGACGTCCCCGACCGGCTCGCGCCCCGGCTGCTCTCCGTCGAGGTGCACGACGGCAAGGCGCTCTCGTTCATGACCGAACAGGCCGCCGCGCTGCTCGTCGAACTCGTCCGGCAGGCCTGGTTCGTCCCCGCCACCACCCGCACCCTCGCCCAGTACGAGCGGATCAACCTGCCCGGCCCGACGCCCGGTTGGGTCCCCGCGTACGCGATCTGCGGCAACGGCGGGCACCTGCTCGTCGACGGCGTGCCCGACCAGGACTGGCGCACCGAGATCACCGCGCGGCTCGCCTCCGGCGCGGCCCCGCTGGAGGAGGTCGTCCGGCAGCTCGCCCTGAGCGCCGACCCGGAGTGGACGCACAAGCGCCGCGTCGCCGACGGGCTGTTCGCCTACCTCGTCGTCGAGCGCGCCGCGCTGCCCGCCGGCTGGCTCGACGAGCTGACCGGCTGGTGCGCCGAACGCGGCTGGGCGGTCTCGCTCCAGGGCCGCAAGGTCTACGCCGTCCCCGGGCCGCTCAGCAAGAGCGCCGCCCTCGCCGAAGCCGTCCGGCGCACCGGCGCGAGCACCGTGCTCGCGGCCGGTGACTCGCTGCTCGACGCCGACCTGCTGCTCGCCGCCGACGCCGCCTGGCGGCCCGGGCACGGCGAACTCGCCGACGGCGGCTGGACCGCCCCCGGCGTCACCGCCCTCGACGAGGTGGGGGTGGCGGCGGGGGAGGAGATCGTCCGACGCTTCCTCGCCCGGGTGGCCGCCGCACCCGCCGCGCCCGCCGCGCCCGTCGCTTCCTGAGCGGAAGCGGGAGCGGTCAGCCGCAGCAGCCGCCGCCGCAACAGCCCCCTCCGCCACCACCGTTGCCGGAGGGGGCCTGGCGCGGGGCGCCGCCCGAAGCGGAGCCGGTGACGGCGACGGCGGACAGCAGCTTCACGGTGTCCTCGTGGCCCTGCGGGCAGACGGCGGGGGCGCCGGCCTGCGCCATCGGGCGGCGGAGTTCGAAGGTGGCGCCGCAGGAGCGGCAGCGGAAGTCGTAGCGTGGCATACCGGCAGGGTACCCAGGCGGTGCCCCGCCTGCGCCCTACCGGTGTTCTGCTGGCGGGTGCTGCCGGTGTCCTGCCCGGCCGGTGCTACCGGTGCCCGCCCAGATCGCCGCGGATCAGCCCGATCACCTGCGCCGCCGTCTCCCGCACGCCCGCCAGCTCGGTCAGGAAGTGCCAGTAGTCGGGGTGCCGGCCGGCCGCCTCCAGGGTGGCCACGGCCCGGTCCAGCCGCGCCACCGCCTCGTCCAGCGGGGCGGCGTGCCGCGGGTCCGGCGCGCTGCGGCCCGTCATCGCCAGCCGCTGCGCGTCGCGCAGGGCGAACCGGGCCCGCTCCACCTCCCGGTGCGGGTCGTGCTGCACCTCGTTCAGCTGCCGCAGCCGCTCGTTCACCGCGACCACCGACCCGTCCGCGGTGTCCAGCAGCGCGCGCACCGTACCGATCGCGCCCGTCGCGTCCGCCCAGCGCTGCTCGTCCCGGGCCCGGGCGGCCTCGGCGAGCTTGCGCTCCGCCGCCCGCCCGGTCTCCGCGACCTGCTCCGACACCCGCTGGAGGTCCTGCCAGCAGGCTGCGCTGAACCGGCGGCGCAGTTCGCTCAGCGCCGGCTCGACCGTCTCCGCCTTGGTCTCCAGCGCCTGGATCCGGGTCCGCAGGCTCGCCACCCGCCGGTCGATCTCCCGTGCCCGCTCCGGCAGTTGCCCGGCGTCGGCCGCGATCGCCTCGGCGCGCTGCCGCACGTCGTCCGCGCGCCGCAGCGTCGGCGCCACCCCGTGCCGGGCCGGCCCCTCGTTCAGCAGCCCGAGCTCCGGCGCCAGTTCGGCCAGCCGGGCCGCCAGGTCGTCCGCCCGCAGCCCGGCACCGCGCACCGCGTCCAGCGCGTTGCTCGCCTGGAGCAGCGCGCGCTTCGCCTGCTCCACCGCCGGGGTGACCCGCATCAGCTGCTGCTCGGCGCGCTGGAGGATCGGCTGCAGCCGCTGGAGGAAGTCGTTCAGCTCCGTCCGGGCCGAGCCGAGCTGCCCCTTCACGTCCTCCAGCTGACGCCGGGCCCGCGCCGCGGTGCCGGCGTCCAGCGTCTCGTCGTCCAGGTTGTACGCGTCCAGCGCGGCCAGGTAGTTCACGGTGACCTGGTCCACCCGGCCGGTGATCCCCGCCAGGTCCGCCAGCGCCCGGCGGGCCGTCGCCTCGTCCTCGGCCGCCCGGACGGTCTCCACCGCCAACTGCACCTCGCGCTGCGTCGAGTCCAGCTCGTAGAAGGCCTCCTGCGCGGCGTCCCGGGCCGCCTTGGCGTCCGCCCGCCCGCCCTCCCCGCCGCGCCGGCCCCACCAGCCGCCCGTCCCGGCCGAGGCCAGCCCCAGCGCACCCAGCGCACCCGCCAGCACCACCGGCACCACCAGTGCGTCGGCCAGCGCACTCCCCGCCCGACGCCACCCCCGCCCGCTCCCGCCGGCCACCGTCACTGCGCGCTCCCTGCTCCGACCCGCTGATCCACCCCCATTCTTCCCGATCACCCCACCCCACCGGCACCCCCACCCGTCCCACTCCCCGACCACCCGCACCACAGCACCCCCCGGGACCAGGTACCCTAGGCAGTCGTCGCGCCCCCACCGGGCCACGACAGGGGGCGCGTAGCTCAGTGGTAGAGCGCTGCTCTTACAAAGCAGATGTCGGCGGTTCGAAACCGTCCGCGCCCACCCCGTGAACAGCTGAAACGTCCACCGCGGCCCAGGTCAGGATCATGATCCCGACCTGGGCCGCGGTCGTGCTCGCAGTTTCGGTACACGCGCGGACGGTCTCACCACGATCGGCCGCATCGAGAACGGGCTCGTACCACCCGCACTCGTTCGCCGAGCGTGTCGAGAGGCGCCTGGCCGCGCTGGAGCTGCGGGAGGAGCCCGCCGCGCTCACCCGCACAGACGGCACCGGCCATGCGCAGGTCCGCCACCGGGGAGGAGGCGGACCGCGGGTACCTCCCCGCGTCCCGGTGGACTCCGCGAACCGCCGATCACAAGAGCGAGCTCTGACCCCTCGTCTGACCTGGGACAATGGCCACTTGTGCTCGTTGAACGGCCGCCGCTGCCCGCATGGCCACGTGCGCACGTGGAACGAAAGGAAGTCCCATGATCTTCATCACCGTCAAGTTCCCGGTCCGCCCCGAGCGCGCCGACGGATGGCTCAGCCTCGTCGACGGCTTCACCCGGGCCACCCGCGACGAGCCCGGCAACATCTTCTTCGAGTGGTCCCGCAGCGTCGACGACCCCAACGAGTTCGTCCTGGTCGAGGCGTTCCGCGACGGTGACGCGGGCAAGGCGCACGTGGAGTCCGCGCACTTCGTGAAGGCGATGGAGGACATGTCGTACGCGGTGGCCGCCAAGCCGCAGATCGTCTCGACCGAGATCCCCGGCATGGACGGCTGGGGGGAGATGGGCGAGATCACCCCTCGGTGACCTTCGCTTCCTGTCGCAACGGCCGGCCGATCCCCGCAGATCGGCCGGCCGTACTCCGTCCGGGGCCCGGGAAGGCTCCGGCCCGGCGTCGGGCGGTCGCGGGTGGCAGGGGTGGTGGGGGTGGGTGAGGATCGGGGGAGACGGTGGGCCCCGAGGGGTGGTGTGCGGTGAGCGGGCAGGCTCGGGCGGAGTTGTCGGCGCGGTTGAACTGGCTGCGGGCGGCGGTGCTGGGGGCGAACGACGGGGTGGTGTCGACGGCCGGGATCGTGACCGGGGTGGCGGGGGCGGCCGAGTCGCGGGCGGTGCTGCTGGCGGCGGGGGTGGCCGGGCTGCTGGCGGGGGCGATGTCGATGGCGGCGGGCGAGTACGTGTCGGTCAGCACCCAACGGGACACCGAGCGCGCCGCGTTGGCGAAGGAACGCCGGGAGCTGGCGGAGGACCCGGAGGGGGAGCTCGACGAGCTGACCGACTACTACCGGGACAGCGGGCTGACGGACGGCCTGGCCCGCGAGGTGGCGGTGGCGTTCACCGCGCGGGACGCGCTGGCGGCGCACGCGCAGAGCGAACTCGGCATCGATCCGCAGGTGCTGACGAACCCGTGGCAGGCGGCGCTGGCCAGCGCGACCGCGTTCACGCTGGGCGCGCTGGTGCCGCTGCTGGCGGTGCTGCTGCCGCCGGAGTCGTGGCGGGTGGCGGCCACGGTGGCGGCGGTGGTGGCGGCGTTGACGCTGTCGGGGTGGGTCAGTGCCCGGCTGGGCGGGGCCGGACCGGGCCGGGCGGTGCTGCGCAATGTCGCGGGCGGGCTGGCGGCGATGGCGGTGACGTACAGCGGGGGCGTGCTGCTGGAGCGGTTCACGGGGTGAGGTCGTCCTGGGCCGGCTCGGGAGGCGGGGTGGGGCGGGCTGTGTTTGGGTGGCTGCACACCGCTTGGGAGAGGTGATCCTCCGTGACCATGCCCCCGTTCGGATCGAGCGATCCGTTCTCCGATCTGCTCAGCCGCTTCTTCGGGATGAGCCCGATGGCCTCTCCGCCCGCCGTGCAGCGGGTGCCGATCGGGCGGTTGCTGAGCGAGTCCTCGCAGGAGCTGCTGGGGCTGGCCGCGCACCGGGCCGGCGAGGACGGGACCAGCGACCTCGACACCGGGCACCTGGCCTGGGCGGCCACCCGGGTGGAGCCGTCGCGCCGGATGCTGGAGCGGGCGGGGATCGACCCGGACCAGCTGGCCGGTGACCTGGAGCGGTCGCTGCCGTCCGGGGACCCGGCGGCGGTGGACGACGGGCAGCCCGCGCTGACGCCGTCGGCCAAGCGCGCGCTGCTGGCGGCGCACGCCCGCTCGCAGGCGGCCGGGGCCTCGTACATCGGGCCGGAGCACATTCTCGGCGCGCTGCTGGACCAGGAGCGGTCCGGGGCGGGGACGGCGCTGCGCAACGCGGCGCCCTCGCAGGAGGCGCTGAAGACGGTGCTGGAGGGGCGCGGCGTCGGTGGGGAGCGCAGCAGTACGGGCGCGCACCCGAGCGAGACGCCGACGCTGGACGAGTACGGGCTGGACCTCACCGAGGCGGCGCGCTCGGGACGGCTGGACCCGGTGGTCGGGCGGGCCGAGGAGATCGAGCAGACCGTCGAGATCCTCTCCCGCCGGACCAAGAACAACCCGGTGCTGATCGGCGAGCCGGGCGTCGGCAAGACCGCGATCGTGGAGGGGCTGGCGCAGCGGATCGTCTCCGGGGACGTGCCGCAGAGCCTGCGGGACAAGCGGGTCGTCACCCTGGACCTGACGGCCCTGGTGGCCGGCTCCAAGTACCGGGGCGAGTTCGAGGAGCGGCTGAAGAAGGTGATCGACGAGGTCACGGCGGCCGAGAAGAGCGTGATCCTGTTCCTGGACGAGCTGCACACCGTGGTCGGCGCGGGTTCCGGCGGCGAGGGTTCGATGGACGCCGGCAACATCCTCAAGCCGGCGCTGGCACGCGGCGAACTGAGCGTGGTCGGTGCGACGACGCTGGACGAGTACCGCAAGCACGTGGAGAAGGACGCCGCGCTGGAGCGCCGCTTCCAGCCGGTGCTGGTGCCCGAGCCGAGCGTCGAGGAGACGGTCGAGATCCTGCGGGGGCTGCGGGACGCGTACGAGGCGCACCACCAGGTGCGGTTCACCGACGAGGCGCTGGACGCGGCGGCGACGCTGTCCGACCGGTACGTCAGTGACCGCTTCCTGCCGGACAAGGCGATCGACCTGCTGGACCAGGCCGGTGCCCGGGTGCGGCTGCGCAGCCTGAGCGGCTCGACCGAGGCGACCGGGGTGCAGGACCGGATCACCAAGCTGAAGCGGGAGTTGGACGAGGCCGTCTCGGACGAGGAGTTCGTGCGGGCGGCCAACCTGAAGGCCGAGCTGCGGCAGACCGAGGACGAGCTGGCGGCCGTCGCGGAGTCCCGGGAGGAGGTCGTCGACGTGACCGCCGACGACATCGCGCAGGTGCTGTCGTCCCGGACCGGCATCCCGGTCGCGGAGTTGAACGCGACCGAGCGGGAGCGGCTGCTCAAGCTGGAGCAGCACCTGCACGAGAAGGTGATCGGCCAGGACGAGGCGGTCACCGCGGTCGCCCAGGCGGTGCGCCGCGGCCGGGCCGGGATGGGCGACCCGGACCGGCCGACCGGCTCCTTCCTCTTCCTCGGGCCGACCGGCGTGGGCAAGACCGAGCTGGCGAAGGCGCTGGCGGCGCTGCTGTTCGGCGACCCGGACCGGATGATCCGCTTCGACATGAGCGAGTTCCAGGAGAAGCACACCGTCTCCCGGCTGGTCGGCTCCCCGCCCGGGTACGTCGGCTACGACGAGGCCGGGCAGCTGACCGAGGCCGTCCGCCGCAAGCCGTACAGCGTGCTGCTCTTCGACGAGGTGGAGAAGGCGCACCCGGACGTCTTCAACCTGCTGCTCCAGGTGCTGGACGACGGGAGGCTGACCGACGCCCAGGGACGTACGGTCGACTTCCGCAACACCGTGGTGATCATGACCAGCAACATCGGCTCGCAGCGCATCCTCGACCACGCCGGGAACGTGGACGAGATCCGCGGCGACCTGATGCGCGACCTGCACCAGCAGTTCCGGCCGGAGTTCCTGAACCGGATCGACGAGGTGATCGTCTTCCACGCGCTCACCCGGAAGGACCTGCTGTCGGTGGTCGGCCTGCTGCTGGAGCGCAGCCGGCGGCGGCTCAAGGCGCAGGACGTGCGGTTGGAGGTCACCGAGGCGGCCAAGGAGTGGCTGGTCAACCGCGGGTACCAGCCGGAGTTCGGGGCCCGGCCGCTGCGCCGGACGATCCAGTCGGAGTTGGACAACCGGGTGTCCAACCTGCTGCTGGACGGCACGGTGCGGGAGGGCGACACGCTGATCGCGGAGGTGAGCGACGGCGACCTGGTGGTCACGCTCGCCCGGCCGGAGGCGTCGGCGACCTTCGAGGAGGCGCAGGAGAAGGCGCAGGAGAAGGCAGGGGAGAAGGTAGGGGACGAGGCGGGGGAGCAGGCGCGGGGGGCCTGATCCGTCGGAGATCCGCCCCGCCGCCGGACGCTCGGGCGGCGGGGCAGCGCGTACCTACGCCTGCGGGAAGACCTCGCGCAGCAGCGGCTCCGGCAGCCCGCGCTTGCGCCACTCGCGCGGGTAGCCGAGCGAGACCTCCTCGAACGGGACGCCGTCGTAGCTGGTCTTGCGGGGGATGTGCAGATGGCCGTAGATCATCGCCGCGGTGTTGAAGCGGCGGTGCCAGTCCGCGGTCAGTTCGGTGCCGCACCACTGGGCGAACTCGGGGTACCAGAGGATCTCGGTGGGGTGGCGGACCAGCGGGTAGTGGTTGACGAGGACGAGCGGTACGTCCGGGTCGCAGGCCGCCAGCCGCTGCTCGGTCAGCCGGACGCGCTCGCGGCACCAGGAGTCGCGGTCCGGGAACGGGTCCGGGTGGAGCATCCGCTCGTCCGCGCAGACGATGCCGCTCTCGTAGGCGGCCGCCAGGGACTCCTCCTTGGTGGTCGTGCCCGGCGCGCGGAAGGAGTAGTCGTACAGGAGGAAGAGCGGGGCGATGCGGACCGGTCCGCCGGCGCCCTGCCAGAGCGGGTACGGGTCCTCGGGGGTCAGCACGCCGAGGCTCCGGCAGAGGTCGACCAGGTGGTCGTAGCGGGCCACGCCGCGCAGCTGCACCGGGTCCTCGGGGTGGGTCCACAGCTCGTGGTTGCCGGGGGCCCACACCACGCGGGCGAAGCGTTCGGCGAGCAGTCCGAGCGCCCACTCGATGCTGGTGGTGAGTTCGGCGACGTCTCCGGCGACGAGCAGCCAGTCGTCGGGGCTGGTGGGCCGGAGCTTCTCCACCAGGTCGCGGTTCTCCTGGTAGGAGATGTGCAGGTCGCTCACGGCGAGCAACCGCCCACCCGCCCCCGTGGGCTCCGACGGCGCGTCGCTGCGGTACTCGGTAGTCACTCCTGCCCCCTGTGGTCACCCGTCCGATGTCGCCACAGTACGTGGCGGACGGGGGCCGTGGGGCGGGTTGACGCGATCGGCGGTGCGAAGGGAGGGGCCGGCGCACCGCCGCCACCGCGCGAACGAGCCATTGCGGCCGAAGTGCTTTCTTGGTGTCGTCTTGACTCTTGACAGTGAGTCATGTCCGCGACAGCTTTGGTGCACCCCCACACCGAGAGGTCTCTCATGAAGAAGCCGCTCATAGGCATGCTCGCCACCGTCCTGGTCGCCGGAGCAACCGCCCTCGCCGGCGCCCTCCCGGCCCAGGCCGCCACCGCGGAGGCCCCCGCCGCCGTGTCCGCCGCGGCCCAGGACGGCCAGTCCCTGAGCGCCCAGGCCCAGGTCACCGACAGCAAGGCGGCCCCCCGCGCCGTCAACTTCGCCGGGACGGTGGCCCTCAACAACTGTTCCGGTTCGCTGGTCCGGATGCCAGGCTCGGCCGCGAGCGACCCGGCCCTCGTCCTGTCCAACGGCCACTGCCTGGAGTCCGGGATGCCCGGCCCCGGCGAGGTGATCCTCAACCAGCCCTCCAGCCGGACCTTCACCCTGCTCAGCTCCAGCGGCAGCGGGCTCGGTACCCTGCGCGCGACCAAGGTGGTCTACGGCGCCATGACCGACACCGACGTGTCGATCTACCAGCTGAACACCAGCTACGCCTCGATCCAGTCCCGGTACGGGATCGCCCCGCTGACCATCTCCGCGGCCCACCCCACGCAGGGCACCTCGATCAAGGTCGTCTCGGGCTACTGGAAGAAGATCTACTCCTGCTCGATCGACGGTTTCGCCTACCAGCTGAACGAGGCCGACTGGACCTTCAAGGACTCGGTCCGCTACACCTCCGGCTGCAACGTGATCGGTGGTACCTCCGGCTCGCCGGTGGTGGACGCGAACACCGGGCAGGTGGTCGCGGTCAACAACACGATCAACGAGAACGGCGAGTCCTGCACCCTCGACAACCCGTGTGAGGTCGACGAGAACGGCTCGGTGACGGTGCACCAGGGCATCGGCTACGCCCAGGAGACCTACGGCATCCCGGCCTGCTTCGCCGCCGGCAACCGCTTCGACCTCACCCTGCCCGGCTGCACCCTGGTCCGGCCCTGACCCGACCGTCGCGACGGCCTGACCCGATCGCCGCGACGGTCCTGGCCTGAGCTGGCCTGAGCTGGCCTGAGCCGACCGCCACCCCGCGCCCGACCGTCACGACGTGACGGAACCGGGGCGACCCCGCTGACCAGCACCGATCCCCGATGGGCCACCCATGAACGGCGGGTGGCCCATTCGGCCGTCCACCGGACGGCCGCCGCACCACCCGCGCCGCACTGTCGGTCCCGACAGGGCGGCAGTCATATCCGTGTGACCAATGGAGAGTTGATGACCACCACGCTGCGAAGGCTGCTGGTTTCCGTCCTGCTGATACCGCTGCTCGCGCTCGGCGGCCTGGCGACCCCGGCGCTGGCCGCCGGTGCCCAGGGCGCCGACGCCGCCGGGGCCGCCCACGGCCGGAGCCCCGCCGACGACCCGAATGCCGACATCAAGGACCGGCTGGCGGCGATCCCCGGGGTGAAGATCACCGAGGAGAAGCCGACCACCACCGGCCACCGCTACTTCCTGCTCACCTACACCCAGCCGATCGACCACTTCCGCCCCTGGCTGGGCACCTTCCAGCAGCGCTTCAGCGTGCTGCACCGGGGCTACGACCGCCCGACCGTCTTCTACACCAACGGCTACACGCTGGGCACCAACCCGTCCCGCACCGAGCCGACCCGGCTGGTGGACGGCAACCAGGTGTCCATCGAGTACCGGTACTTCACCCCGTCGCGCCCCGAGCCGGCGGACTGGTCCAAGGCCGGCATCCGCCAGCAGGCCGCCGACTCGCACCGGCTGGTGACCGCGCTCAAGCGGATCTACCAGCAGGAGTGGCTCTCCACCGGCGCCAGCAAGGGCGGCATGTCCTCCACCTACTTCCGCCGCTTCTACCCGGACGACGTCGCGGGCACGATCGCGTACGTGGCGCCGAACAACACCGACGTCAACGACTACGCGGCCTACACCAACTTCTTCCGCACCGTCGGCACCCCCGAGTGCCGGGCCGCGCTGAACGCCGCCCAGCGCGAGCTGCTGGTGCGCCGCGACCGCCTGGAGACCCGCTACGTGGCCGACAACAAGGCCGCCGGCTCGACCTTCAACACCCTCGGCACGCCGGACCGGGCGTACGAGGCGGGCGTGCTCGACGTGGTCTGGGCGTTCTGGCAGTACAGCACCGAGGCGGACTGCGCCAAGGTCCCGGCCGCGGCCACCGCGACCGACGACGCGCTGTACGCGTGGTTCGACTCGCAGTCCGGCATCACCGGCAACAGCGACCAGTCGCTGGCGAAGTACACCGCGTACTACTACCAGGCCGCGACCGAGCTGGGCGCGCCGTTCTTCGACGTCTCGCACCTCAAGGGCGTGCTGCACTACGACTACAAGGAGCTGTACTCGGCCCGGTCGTACGTGCCGAAGGACATCCCGGTCTCCTTCAACCCGAACACGATGCGGGACATCGACCGCTGGGTGAAGCACGACGCCGAGCGGATCATGTACGTCTACGGCGGTAACGACCCGTGGGGTGCCAAGCCGTTCAAGCTCGGCCGGGGCAGTGACGACAGCTACGTCTACACCGTGCCGGGCGGCAACCACGGCTCCAACATCGGCCAGCTGCCGGCCGCGCAGTCGGCGGAGGCGACCGCCAAGGTGCTGGAGTGGGCCGGCCTGGGCGACCAGGACGCCGCCCGCTCGCTCGGCAAGAAGCAGCAGATCCCGCCGTTCGGCCCGCTCGACGAGGAGGGCCTGAAGCTGGAGTCGCAGCGCCACCCGCTGTAGAGCGCCACCCGCTGTGACCGGCGGGCCGTGACACCGTGTGACGCCTTGGAGGAGGCCGTCCCCAGTCGGGGGCGGCCTCCTCGCGCATACGGCGGGGCCGACCCCTGTCTGAAGCACTGAATCAGTGCTTCAATACTTTTATGGCCTACCGACGCACGCCCGCCGTCCAAGCCCGGCTGGACACCCAGCGCGAGGCCGTGCTGCAGGCGGCCGCCCTGCTGCTCGCCGAACGCGGCTACGGCGGCTGCACGATGGCCGCCGTGGCGGACCGCGCCGGGATCGCCACCGGAAGCCTCTACCAGCACTTCGCCAACAAGGCCGAGTTGTCCGTGCAGCTGTTCCGCCGGGTGGTCACCCGCGAGATGGCGGCCGTCAACGCCGCCGTCGCCCTCCGGGAGGGCCCGCGGCAGCGGGTCGCCGCGGTCGTCGAGACCTTCGCCGCCCGCGCCCTGCGCGCGCCCCGGCTGGCGTACGCGCTGCTGGTCGAGCCGGCCGACACGGTCGTGGACAGCGAGCGCCTGGTGTTCCGCCGGGCGTTCCGGGACGTGATCGCCACCGAGATCGCCGCCGCCGTGGCGAGCGGCGAACTCCCCGAGCAGGACCCGGTGCTGACCGCCGCCGCGCTGGTCGGTGCGGTCGGCGAGGCGCTGGCCGGCCCGCTCGCGGCCGCGCCCGCGCCTGAGCCAACGGCCGCGCCCGCACGGACGGCCGCGCCCACGAAGTCGGCGGGCACCACCGACGTGGTCCCCGCCCTGGTCTCCTTCACCCTGCGTGCCCTGGGAGGACGCGATGACAGCGACGCATGAGGTCACCAACCAGGTGCCCCTGCCGTACGGACACGACACCGCCGCCGATCCGACCCTGCTCGCCGCCCTGCACCGGGCCGGCGCCGGCTGGGCCGAGTCCGAACTGCACGAGCTCGGCCGCCTGGCCGGCTCCGAGCAGGCCGCCGAGTGGGGCCGGCTGGCCAACGAGAACCCGCCCGTCCTGCGCACCCACGACCGCTTCGGCCACCGCGTCGACGAGGTCGAGTTCCACCCGGCCTGGCACGAGCTGATGCGCACCGCCGTCTCGCACGGCCTGCACGCCGCGCCCTGGCGGGACGAGCGGCCCGGCGCCCACTCCGCCCGGGCCGCCAAGTTCTTCGTCTGGGGGCAGGTCGAGGCCGGCCACACCTGCCCGATCTCTATGACGTACGCCGCCGTCCCGGCCCTGCGCGCGAACCCCTCCCTGGCGGGCGAGTTGGAGCCGCTGCTGGCCGCCACCACGTACGACTTCGGGCTGCGCGAGCCGCGCACCAAGCGCGGGCTGATCGCCGGCATGTCGATGACCGAGAAGCAGGGCGGCTCGGACGTCCGCACCAACACCACCACCGCGACCCCGCACCCGGACGGCACCTACCGGCTGACCGGCCACAAGTGGTTCACCTCGGCGCCGATGTCCGACCTGTTCCTGACGCTCGCCCAGGCGCCGGGCGGGCTCAGCTGCTTCATGCTGCCGCGCGTCCTCCCGGACGGCACCCGCAACCGCCTCCAGCTGATGCGCCTCAAGGACAAGCTCGGCAACAAGTCCAACGCCTCCGCCGAGCTGGAGTACGACGGCGCGGTCGGCTGGCTGGTCGGCGAGGAGGGGCGCGGGGTGGCGACCATCATCGAGATGGTCAACATGACCCGCCTGGACTGCACCGTCGGCGCCGCCTCCGGCATGCGCTACGGCGCCACCCGGGCCGTCCACCACGCCCTGCACCGGCGCGCGTTCGGCCGGCCGCTGGTGGACCAGCCGCTGATGCGCAACGTGCTCGCCGACCTGGTGGTGGAGTCCGAGGCGGCCACCGCCGTCGCGATGCGGCTCGCCCGGAGCACCGACCTGGCCCTGGCCGGGGACGAACCCGAGGCGCTGGTACGGCGGTTGGGCCTGGCGGTGGCCAAGTACTGGGTCTGCAAGCGTGGCCCGGCGCACGCCGCCGAGGCGCTGGAGTGCCTGGGCGGCAACGGCTACGTCGAGGAGTCCGGGATGCCCCGGCTCTACCGGGAGGCGCCGCTGGTGTCGATCTGGGAGGGCTCCGGCAACGTCGCCGCCCTGGACGCGCTGCGCGCCATGGCGAAGCGCCCGGAGACGGTCGAGGCCTTCCTCGGCGAGCTCGACGCCGCCGCCGGGGCGGACCGCCGGCTGGACGCGGCCGTCGCCGACCTGCGCAAGCAGCTCACCGACCAGGCCGACCTGGAGTACCGGACGCGCCGGCTGGTCGAGTCGATGGCGCTGGCCTTCCAGGGCGCGCTGCTGGTCCGCCACGGCAGCCCGGCGGTGGCCGACGCGTTCTGCGCCACCCGCCTCGCCGGCGACCGCGGCTCCGCCTTCGGCACCCTGCCGTCCGGCGTCGACACCGCCGGGATCATCGACCGGGCCCGCCCGGTGCCGGCGTGAGCGAATCCCAGGAGGTCCGCGCGTTCTGGCAGGCCCTGGGCCTGCCGGGCCTCATCGACGTGCACACCCACTTCATGCCGAAGAACGTCCTCGACAAGGTGTGGGCGTACTTCGACGCGGCCGGCCCGCTGGTGAACCGGCCCTGGCCGATCACCTACCGCGAGGCCGAGGAGCAGCGCGTCCAGCGGCTGCGGGACTTCGGCGTCCGGGCGTTCACCTCGATGCTCTACCCGCACAGGCCCGGCATGGCCGGCTGGCTGAACGCCTGGTCGGCTGACTTCGCCGTCCGCACCCCGGAGTGCCTGCACACCGCGACGTTCTTCCCCGAGCCCGAGGCGCCCGGCTACGTGGCCCGCGCGATCGAGGACGGCGCCCGGGTGTTCAAGGCGCACGTGCAGGTCGGCGGCTACGACCCGGCGGACCGGCAGCTGGACGAGGTGTGGGGGCTGCTCGCCGAGACCGGCACGCCGGTGGTCACCCACTGCGGGTCCGGACCGGTGCCGGGCGAGTTCACCGGCCCCGGCCCGATCGGCGAGGTGCTGAAGCGCCACCCCGGACTGGTCCTGGTGGTCGCCCACCTCGGCATGCCCGAGTACCGCGACTTCCTCGACCTCGCCGAGCGCCACCCGGCCGTCCGGCTGGACACCACGATCGCCTTCACGGACTTCGCCGAGGCCGACGTCCCGTTCCCGCGCGCCGAACTGCCGCGCCTGCGCGCCCTCCGGGACCGCGTCCTGCTCGGCAGCGACTTCCCCAACATCCCGTACCGGTACGTGCACCAGCTGGAGGCGCTGGCCGGGGTGGGCCTGGGGGAGGAGTGGCTGCGGGCCGTCTGCCACGACAACGCCGCCGCGCTCTTCGGGCTGCCGGGCTGAGTCGGCCGGTCGCCGGGGGCGCGGCCCTGGGCACCCCGGCGACCGGTCTCGGCCGCGGGCCCTTACCTGCGGGGTAATCGACGCCCGGCGGCCGGGCGGGCAGGGTGGGGAGCCCGGCCGGCGTCACCGCCGCCGGGCCCCGTCCCCGTCCCCGTCAGGAGGCTGATCCGCCATGTCCGCGAACACCCTCACGCCCGCCCGCCCCGGCCCCGCCTCCCCCCTGTGGACGGTGCGCGGCGTGCTCGCCCTGGACGCCCTGGTCACCGGCGGCAACGGCCTCGTCTACCTGGGCTTCGCCGGCCCGGTCGGCGAACTGCTCGGGGTCGGCCGCGGCGTGCTGCCGGCCCTCGGGCTCTTCCTCACCGGCTACGCCCTCGGGGTCGGCGCCCTGGCCGCCCGCCGGCGGCCGCCCCGGCTCGCGGTGCGGGCGGTGATCGACCTCAACGCCGTCTGGGTGGTGCTCAGCCTGGTGGCGATGGCGGCCTGGCTGGAGCCGACCACGGCCGGCGTCGTCTGGATCCCGTTGCAGGCGGTGGTGGTGGCCCTGTTCGTCGTCCTCCAGTTCACCGCGCTGCGCCGACGCGACGGCCGCGACGGTCGGGCCGGGGGCGTCGGTGGTGGCACCGAGGGGCGCCGCACCTGAATCGGGGTCAGCGTTCCGGGCCGACCGCGTCCTGGAGGAAGCGCACCGTCTCCGCGTCGGCCGGCAGGAGGGTCTCCATGGCCAACTCGGAGACCGTCACGTCCAGCGGCGTGTTGAAGGTCGTGATGGTGGACAGGAACGACAGCACCCGCCCCTCGTGCCGGATCCGCATCGGCAGCGCGAACGGGAACAGCCCGGCGCCGTCCGCCTGCTCCCCGCCCGGGCCCGGGGCGTCCGCCGTCGTCGGGTAGCCGGCGACCTCCTCGTACAGCCGCCGCAGCGCCTCGCCGCGCAGCAGCTCGATCCGGTGCTCCACCCGCTCCAGCAGGTGCCGCCGCCACTGCGGCAGGTTCACGATGCGCGGCGCCAGCCCCTCGGGGTGCAGGGCGATCCGCATCGCGTTGAGCGGCGGTTCCAGCAGGTGCGGGGCGACGCCGTCGAGGAGCAGCCCGAGCGAGCGGTTGGCCGCCAGCACGCGGAAGGTCCCGTCGACGACCAGCGCCGGGTACGGGTCGTGGGCGGCGAGCAGCCGCTCCAGGCCGCCGCGCAGCGCGTCCATCGACGGGTCGTCCAGCGGCGTCTCGGGGAAGTGCGGGGCGTAGCCGGCTGCGAGCAGCAGGGTGTTGCGCTCGCGGACCGGGACGTCCAGGTGTTCGGCGAGCCGCAGCACCAGCTCCCGGCTCGGCCGGGAGCGGCCGTTCTCGACGAAGCTGAGGTGCCGGGTCGAGGAGTCCGCCCGCAGGGCCAGTTGCAACTGGCTGAGCTGCCGCCGTTCGCGCCAGCCGCGCAGCAGCGGACCGACTCCGGTACCCGTCGGGCTGCCCATGCCCGCCATGATCGTCATGGCCAGGACGGTACTGGACCGGGCCAGCTCCGGGGGAGAGGGCCTTTCGGCCCGGTCGGCGTGGCTTCGGCCGGCACGGCCGGGCGGCGGAGTCCCTCGTTCGCTACGGCTTCGGTACGGCTTCGGGGGCCCGGCTCAGACGCCGGTGCTCGACCCCGGCCGGATGACCATCAGCACCACGACCACCGCCCACAGCAGGTTGAACACCCCGGCCGTCATCGGCAGCAGCCGCAGGCCCTGGACGGCCTTGGCGTGCTGCTCCGGCGCGGTGTCGGCGCCGAGCGCGTCCACCGCGGCCTGCTGCCCGGGCAGGACGAAGAGCAGCAGCGAGAGCGCGGCGATCGCGGTGAGCACCATCGAGACGATGATCCAGGACTGCCCGAGCACGTCCATCACCTGGGCGAGGCCGATGCCCATCACCGGCACCGCGACCCCCAGCAGGGCGTAGACCTGGGTGATCCGGTGCAGGATCCGCAGCACGCCCGCGTCCGAGGCCTGGTCCGGCCCGCCGGCCAGCGCGGCCTTGGCCCGGCGCGGGAACATGCTGACGGCCACCGCGACCGGGCCTATGAACAGGACCGACGCGAGGACGTGCAGGCTCAGCAGGAACTTGGCCATGGCGGGGACACCCTTAATCCGGCGGTGGGCAGCTGGTGCGGCGGGCGTCCGGTGGCGGCGCGCCCGCGATCAGGCACGCTAACACCGCTTATCCGGGGGCTCGCCGTGCGGGTGGGCGTGCTCGTTCCGCAGCGCGGCGCAGCTCCGCCCTGGTCAGCGCGCCCTGGTCAGCCCGCCGTCGTCAGCTGGACGATCCTCGGCGCGGCGGTGCTGACCGCCGCGACGGCGGCGCCGTGCTCCGGGTCGGCCCAGTCGAGCAGGTGCAGGTCCTGGTGGCGGCTGCGCAGCGGGGCGCCGGGCGGGACGTCCAGGGGCAGGTCGGACAGGTCGACGGTGGCCAGGGTGTCCAGGGTGGCCCGCCCGATCTTGATCAGCGACTCCTTGCGCACCCACAGCCGCAGGAACGCCTGGTCCGGCTCCGGTGCCGCCTCGACCAGGCGCAGTTCGGCGGGGGAGAGCACTCGGCGGGCGACCGCGCCCAGCGATCCGCCGCGCGCGGCCAGCTCGACGTCCACCCCGACCGGCTGGCGGCCGGCTCCGGCCGCCACCACGCCCCGGGTGTGCGACAGGCTCACGTGCACCTCGGGGTGGTCCGGCAGGTACGGCTTGCCGTGGTCGGCCAGGCCGCAGTCCGGGCACTGCTGGGCGAGCGTGAGCGAGGCCGCCGGGACGTCGAGCAGCCGGGCGGCGCAGAGCCGGACCAGCACGTGGCCGGCGGTGAAGTCGATCCGCCCGGACTCGTGCCGGAAGCGGGCGGCGCGTTCGAGTTCGAGGGGGGTGAGCAGGTGCTCGCCCGCTTCGGGGTGCCGCAGTACGGCGTCGGCGGACGCGACGGCGACGAGCGGCGTGCTCTGGTCCTGGGCCTCGGAGGTCATTGCTCCAACCTAACGGGCGCGGACGTCGGGCGGGGGCGGCGCGGAGGTCGTCCGGGCAGGGCCGGTGGGAGGCGACTGCTGCGCCGCGCGGTGGATTCTCGGATCGGATCTGAGGATCTGTAGGGTAGGAATCGCCCGATTTAAGGTTGGATGTCCCGGATCTGCGGGATCGCCAGCAGATAGTACGAACGGGGCAGGTTGTGCATACCTGCTCCTTTTCCTATGCGCGGAGGAATGTGTCGATGGGTCAGGGCACCGGTACGCCGGATCACAGAACGACCGCCGTGAGAAGAGAACCCGCCACCCGCAGGCGCCGGACCGTCCGGGTCGCCGTGGCGACCGTCGTCGCGGTGCTGCCGCTGGCGGCCGTGCTGACGGTCGGTTCGGCCGCGCCGCTGGCCCCGCCGCTGGGCGCCTGCACGGGCCCCGACTGCCCCGCCACCTGGCCGCCGCCGAACAACGGCGACTTCCCCGGCCGGGACGCCAGCATCAACGTCTTCACCGGCGGCAACTACACCGTCAACGGCCGTGCGGCCGAGGCCGAGGGCAAGATCGTCGCGCTGGGGAACCTCACCGTCGACAAGAACGGCGGCGGCATCTACAACATGGGCGTCGTCGGCGTCGGCTCGCGCGTCGTGCCGCCCAACGGCAGCGACTTCGTCACCACCGGCGGCAACGTCGACGCCGTGAGCGGCAACTCGATCCTGATCGGCGGCAGCGACTCCCACGGCCCGGCCTTCGGCAACCTGCGCCACGCGGGCAGCGTCACCGGCACCGTCAACATCGACCCCACCGGCCAGTCGATCCAGGACCCGAACGCCGCCGCCCCCTACCAGGACGTACTGACCCAGATCGAGGAGATCTCCGACTGCGTCGGCAAGGCCGCCGCGACCGGCACCGTCGCCGTCACCAACAGCGAGGCCACCTTCACCGGTGACGGCACCAGCCTGAAACAGGTCTTCAACGTCTCCCAGAACCTGGCCTCGCCGAGCGGCGGGCAGATCGGACTGGTCTTCAACAACATTCCGGCCGGGGCCACCGTCGTGGTGAACATGCTCGGGGACAGCCCGATCATCAACACTTACACGGGCACCGGCCAGCCCGGGGACCAGACCACCGACATGCGGTCGAAGCTGATGTACAACTTCCCGACCGCGACCTCGGCGCAGATCCTCGGCAGCGCCCAGTTCCAGGGTTCGGTCCTGGCCGGCAACCCGGGCGGCACCACGACCATCGCCCAGCCCGGGATGAACGGCCGGGTGTACCTCGCGGGCAACCTGATCCACACCGGCACCGGCGGCTACGAGATCCACAGCTACCCGTTCGACGGGGACCTGCCGGACTGCCAGACGACGCCGAGCCCGTCGCCGTCCACCTCGCCGTCGTCGTCGCCCTCCTCCTCGCCGTCGTCGTCCCCGTCCTCCTCGCCTTCCTCGTCGCCCTCGTCCTCCCCGTCCTCCTCGCCGTCGTCGTCGCCCTCTTCCTCGCCGTCGTCGTCCCCGTCCTCCTCGCCCTCGGCCAGTCCGTCCAGCTCGGGCCCGGCCCCGACCAGCCACCACCCGTCCGAGCACCCGACCAGTCACCACCCCGGTGGCGGTGGTGAGCTGCCCTCCACCGGCGCGGGCAACGCCCCGATGGTCTTCGGTCTGGCCGGCGTCGGCCTGCTCGGCCTCGGTGGTCTCGCCGTCCTGGCCGCCCGCCGTCGCGGCCGCCACAGCTAGGTCCTGCCCGGGGCAACGAGCAACCGCAACAACAGCAACAACGGCCCAGACATGCGTCGGCCCCTCGCCCAGCACGGGCGAGGGGCCGACGGCGGCTCAGCGGGAGCGGAAGAAGCGGTCCACCGTGCGGCGGCCGGCGGCGACGGCGTGCACCGGTTCACCGCCCACCCGGCCGGCCAGCGTCACAGCCAACTCCCCTACGTCCTGCCGGAGTTGTTCGGCGGCCTGGGCCCGGTCGGCGGCGCTTCGGCGCGGATGGCCTCGGCGCGTTCGGTGCGGCCCTCGGTCGCGTCCCACCGCTCGGTCTGGACCCGCTCGACGCGGGGGAGGATGCGGTGGCCCAGCGTCCACGTGATCAGGAAGAACAGGGTCAACCCCAGGGCCAGCATGAAGGGTTCGGGCGAAAGTGGTCCGAGTTCGATGTTCACGCAAACCTCCCCTTGTGACTGACGATGAGTCAATCGAGAGGTTTCCCGAGGGCGATGGGAGTCGAACTTGACCTGGGCATGGCGTGCGTCACTGTCCCGTGGCGGGCCTCGCCGCGGCGCCGGGCCTCAGGTCACCTCGCCGCGGCGGGCGAACCGCTCCTCCCGCCACTCCCCGCCGGCCAGCACCTCGGCCAGCTCCCGGGCCGCGTCCCAGACGTCGGTGTACGAGAGGAACAGCGGGGTGAAGCCGAACCGCATGAGGTCGGGTGCGCGGAAGTCCCCGATCACACCGCGCGCGATCAGTGCCTGCACCACCGGGTAGCCGTCGGCGTGCCGCAGCGCGACCTGGCTGCCCCGCCGGGCGTGCTCGCGCGGGGTCACCACCTCGATCCCGTCCAGCCCCTCGACCAGCCCGATGAACAGGTCGGTCAGGGCCAGGCTCTTCGCCCGGACGGCGGCCGGGTCGGCGCGCTCCCAGACGTCCAGGCTCGCGCCCAGCGCGGCCTGCCCGAGCAGTGACGGCGAACTGGTCAGGAAGCGCCCGATGCCCGGCCTGGGGTCGTACCCGGGTTCGAAGGCGAACGGGCGGGCGTGCCCGAACCAGCCGC
Source organism: Kitasatospora sp. NPDC094016 (assembly GCF_040304045.1). NCBI lineage: Bacteria > Bacillati > Actinomycetota > Actinomycetes > Kitasatosporales > Streptomycetaceae > Kitasatospora > Kitasatospora sp. NPDC094016. The sequence continues at coordinate 42,362 of NZ_JBEOUK010000007.1, read as the reverse complement.
TCAGCGGCTGCCGCGGGCCGGCCGCCAGGTGCCGCTCGGCGACGTACAGGAAGGCCGGCGAACCGGGGCCGCCGTTCAGGTACTTGTAGGTGCAGCCGACCGCGAAGTCCGCGCCCGCGGCGCCGAGTTCGACCGGCAGCGCGCCCACCGAGTGGCAGACGTCCCAGATCATCAGCGCGCCCGCGGCCTGCACCCGGGCGGTGATCCCGGGCAGGTCCAGCAGCTCGCCGGTGCGGTAGTCCACGTGCGAGAGGACGACCGCGGCGACGTCGCCGTCCAGGTGCCGGTCCAGCTCCTCGGGCCGGACCAGCACGCTGCGCGCGCCCTCGACCAGGCCGGTGGCGCCCTCGGCGATGTACAGGTCGGTCGGGAACGCCTCGCCGTCGCCCAGCACCGTGCGCCGCCCGGGGCGCAGCCGCAGCGCGGCGACGAGCACCTTGAACAGGTTCACCGAGGTGGTGTCGCAGACCACCACCTCCTCCGGCCCGGCCCCGACCAGCGGGGCGATCCGCCGCCCCAGCCGGTACGGCTGCTCGAACCAGCCGGCGTCGTTCCAGCTGCGGATCAGCTCCCGGCCCCACTCCTCCTCGACCACCTGCCGCACCCGCTCCGCGGTGCGCACCGGCAGCGCGCCGAGCGAGTTCCCGTCCAGGTAGACCACCCCGTCCGGCAGGGCGAACTCCTTGCGGAACGCCGCCAGCGGGTCGACGGCGTCCAGCGCCGCGCACTCCTCGCGCGTGACCATGCCCATCCCCTCGTTCACAGCTCGTCCCGGATCGTCCACAGCTCCGGGAACACGTCCTGCTCGGCGGACCTGCGCAGCCAGCTCAGCCCGCTGGAGCCGCCCGAGCCGGGCTTGCCGCCCATGGTCCGCTTGACCGCGGACAGGTGGCGCTGGCGCCAGCGGGTGACCCGCTCGGCGACGTCCAGCAGCGCCTCGGCGAGCGGCTGCAGGTCGGCGTGCTCCGGGTCGGTGTAGACCAGGCGCCAGGCCGCGGCGACCTCGTCGCCGGCGCGGTAGCGCTGCTCGGAGGGCTCCGGGCGCAGCGGCAGGCCGCGCCGGGCCAGCAGGGCCAGCGCGTCGTCGTACAGGCCGGGGGAGCGCAGCGCCTCGGTCAGCTCGGCCTGCGTCCGCGGCATCCCGTCGTACATCGCGAGCAGTGCGGCGTTCTTGTTGCCGAGCAGGAACTCCAGGTGCAGGAAGGCCGCGGACTGGAAGCCGGAGGCCTGGCCGAACGCCGCGCGGAAGCCGTTGAACTCCTGCGGCGTCATGGTGGCCAGCAGGTCCCAGGACTCCACCAGCACGTCCTGGACGTGGGTGCCGCGCCGCAGCGCGGCCAGTGCGGCGGGCAGGTCGTCCTCGCGCAGCGCGCGCTGGGCGAGCGTCCACTCGTGCCGCAGCAGGTCGAACAGCAGCTCCATCACCTGCGTGGTGACGATGAACGACAGCTCGGCCGGCACCTTGCTGCGCGGGTGCTGCAGGCTGTGCAGCTCGTCCAGGCACACGTAGCGGGCGTACGGGGTGCCCCGATCCGGCTCCCCGTGCCGATCGAACGACAGGCTGGGCGTCTCCACCGTGTCGTGCCCCATCCCGATTCCTCCTGATCCACCCGGGCCCGTCGCCCGGACCGGCGACCAGACGGACGGCCTGGTTCCACCGGGGTGCCCATTGTGCGGCGGTGCGACCCCCCGGTTGAATGGTCGACGGACACCGCAACCGCGATCCGGGCTGTCGTTCGCGAGGCGTTCGGCCGATTCGCTTTACGATCGCGAAACCACCCGTTCCAGTCACTCCGGGAGCCGTCATGGATGCCGTCGACCGCCGCCTGCTGGCCGAGTTGCAGACCGACGCCAGACTCTCCTACAACGAACTCTCCCGCCGGGTGAGCCTGTCCGCACCCGCGGTGGCCGAACGGGTCCGCCGACTGGAGTCCGACGGCGTGATCACCGGGTACCACGCCCACGTGGACCTCAGCCGGGCCGGACTGCCGATCACCGCGCTGGTCCAGATCCAGTGCTACGGCCCGCGCTGCGTGCTGCGCGACCCCCAGGTGGCCGCCTGGCCGGAGGTGCTCCAGTTGCACCGGGTCACCGGCGGGGCCTGCTGCGCGCTGCTGGTCGCGGTGCCCACGATGGCCGATTTCGAGGCCCTGTGCGACCGGCTCGGCGGCTACGGCCAACCGTCCAGCTCGATGATCCTCTCCAGCCCGGTGCCCTGGCGGCCGGTGGTCGCGCCCGCTGGGACGTAGCGCCGGGGAGCCGTCGCCCCGGCGCGGCGCGGCGCCGTCGCGACCGAGGAGCGGCCCGGGGCCGGAACGGTAGGTTCCTCGGCATGCCGAACGAGCGTCACATCCTGCTGCTGCCCGGGAGCCTGCGGGCCGGTTCCGCCAACGAGACCGTGCTGCGCACCGCCGCCGCCGTGGCCGCCGCCACCCCGGGCCTGCGGGCCACCTACTACGCGGGGCTGGCCGGCCTGCCGCACTTCAACCCGGACCACGACACCGACCCGCTGCCCGGGCCGGTGGCCGCCCTGCGCGCCGCCGTCGAGGCCGCCGACGCGCTGCTGGTCTGCACCCCCGAGTACGCCGGGACGCTGCCCGGCTCCTTCAAGAACCTGCTGGACTGGACGGTCGGCGGGACGGAGATCGCCGACAAGCCCGCCGGCTGGATCAACGCGGCCGGCCCGGGCCGGGGCCAGGGCGCCGAGGCCACCCTGCGGACCGTCCTCGGCTACACCGGTGCGGCCGTGGTGGACGGCGCCTGCGTTCGCATCCCGCTGGACCGCGGGGCGGTCGGCCCGGACGGGCTGGTCGCCGATCCGCTGGTGCGGGAGCGGATCGGCGAGGTGCTGGCCCGGCTGGCGGCGGCCGCGGTCTGACGAGTGGCGGCCCGCCGGGCGGCCCGGCTCAGTGCCCTTCGGGCAGGTGGACCCCGAGCCCGGCCAGGCCGGTCAGGAACAGCTCCACGCCGACCGCCGCGAGCAGCAGCCCGAGCAGCCGGGAGAGCACCTCCAGCGAGGTGCGGTGGGTGCGCTGCATCAGCGGCGCCAGCAGGGCCACGCAGACGTAGTTGATCACCACGACCGCGAGGTAGGCCCCGCCGATGGTGGCCTTCCAGCTCCAGTCGTTGCGGGCGAGCGAGGCGACCAGCACGGCGCTGACCGCGAGCGGGCTGGCGATGTACGGCAGCAGCAGTTCGCGGATGCCGTCCACCATCGGGTTCGGCAGGTGGTCGTCGTCCTCGTTCTCGCCGCCGAGGTGGACGCCGAAGACCAGCGCGACCGCGTAGATGAAGAAGATCGTCCCGCCGGCGAGCTGCAGCGACTGGTCGCTGATGTGGAAGAGCGTGGTGACCTCGTCCGCGGTGAAGCCGAGCACCAGGCCGATCACCGCCGAGATGATCGTGCTCCACGCCGCCAGCCGTCGCAGTTCCCGGGTGCTCCGGGTGGAGGCCAGCCGGGCGAAGGCCAGCAGGACCTTGGGCGGGCCGACCACGGCGAAGAAGGTGATGAAGGCGCTGCTCAGATTGAAGACGAACATGCGCCAAGCATGACCGCGGCGGCCGGTGCGGCCGCTCCGCCACGCCACGCCCCGCGGTCGGGCGTGGCGCGAATCTCGCCCGGGGGCGGTTCATTCCCGGTCGCCGACGAATTCGCCCGGATGGCCGCCCCGGCTCGAACGGGTGCGCGCTCTCGGCTCCCATGGAAGTCGGATCACCTCCCCGGGAACGAGGATGCGACATGTGTCTGAACCGTAAGGACCTGGGCCTGCTGGCCCTGCGCGGCGCGGTCGGCGGGGTGCTCATCGCGCACGGCACCCAGAAGCTGTTCGGCTGGTTCGGCGGCGGAGGCCTGGAGGGCACCGCCCAGGCGATGGAGCACATGGGCTTCCACCCCGGCCGGCAGAGCGCCATCGCGGCGGGCGCCGGTGAGGCGGGCGGCGGCGTGCTGCTGGTCGCCGGGCTGGCCACCGGCGCGGCCGGCGCGGTGGTGGCCGGGACGATGGCCGGCGCGGTGGCGGTGCATACCCCCGGGGGCTTCTTCGCGACCTCCGGCGGCTACGAGTACCCGGCCTTCCTCGGCGCGGCCGGGCTGGCGCTCGGCCTGGCCGGTCCGGGGAGGTACTCGCTGGACCACCTGACCTGCCACGTCCTCGACCAGCCGTGGATGGGCCTGGTGGCCTTCGCGGGGTCCGTCGCCGGGGCGTACGGCGTGGTGGCGCGGCGCCGGCACGTGGTGCGGCTGCGCGAGGAGCGGGCCGCGATGGAGGCGGACGAGCAGGAGGGCTCGGGACTGTCCTGAGGCGTCGGCGGCTCCCGGGCGGTCCCAGGTCCGGTCCGGCCCTGCCCGCCCCGGTCACTCGGAGGGACCAGTCCTGCTGGCGGCTCCCGGGCGGCCCTCGGAGGGTGGTCGGGGAGGCGTGCCGGGCAGCCCGGCGCCGGGGCAGAAACGAGGGACCGCATGGACCGCCTGGACCGCATGGACAGCCAGCCGCTCACCCGGACCGGTGCGAGGCCGCGGGTCACCGCGCGGCACCTGGACGCGCCGCCGGTGCGCCGTCAACGCCGGGCGGTGGCCGGGGTGTTGGCCGCCACCATGGTCGCCGCGGCGGCGCTGGCGGGTTGCTCCTCCGGAAAGAGCGCGAGCAGCGTGGCCACCTCGGCCTCCGCCGCGATCGAGCGGGGCGCCTCGGCCGCGGCCTCCGCCGCCTCGGCGCTGGCCTCGGTGGCGGGCGGGGCGGGGGCGGTGATCGCCTCGGCGGAGGCACGGGCCTCGGCGGCGGTGTCGGCGGCCTCCTCGGCGGTCTCCGGGATCAAGGGCGGGCTGGACGCCAAGGCGGACGTGGCGGTCGGGGCGGTGAGCACCGGCTCGGACGGCAGGGCGCAGGTGGACCTGACCATCACCAACCACGGGCAGCAGTCGTACCGGTACGTGATCCAGGTCGACTTCACCGACGACTCCGGCACGGTGCAGGACGCGACCGCGGTGACGGTCCAGGACGTGGCGGCCGGCCGGAGCGCCCAGGCCACCGCGCGCAGCAACCGGGACCTCTCGGGCAGCCTGAAGGCCGTGGTGGCGAACGCGCTGCGCTACTGACTTCCCGCTGCTGGTTCTCCGCTGCTGGTTCCCAGGTCAGCGCGGGTGTCGGGCGGGGGCCGAACCTTAAGCGCGGCTCAAGGCCCAACGGGACCCCTTGACGGGGGAGTTGGTCTAGTCCATTTTTATTGCCCAGGTGCAGGGAGCCCCTGAACCGGCGTCAACGGCCTCGTGCCGCGGGCGCCGGTTCGGCACATCCCGGTGTCCGTCCAGGCCCGATCCCGCTGATCCCGCTCGACTTCCCCGCACGATTCCCCGCACTGAGCTGTCATGTCCCGGTCGCCCGACCCCACCTCGGGCGCACCCCCACGGGACGACGGAAATCCCCCACAACCAGGAGTCACGCACCCATGCTGCGTTCACGCATTGAAAGGGCCGGGACCCCGGCTCCGACGGGCGGCCGTCGACGCCGCCCGAAGAGCCTGGCCGCCGTCGCGGCCGGCACCGCCGCCTCCGTGCTGCTCGGCGCGGGCCTCGCGCTGACCGGCGGCGCCGCGGCCAACGCCGCGACCACCAACACCACCGGCGCGGCCGCCACCAGCGGCGGCATCAAGGTCGCCTACTACGACCAGTGGTCGGTCTACGCCAACGCGTACTACCCGAAGACGATCCAGGACACCGGCGTGGCCGGGAAGCTCGACTACCTGATCTACGACTTCGCGAACATCCACCCGTCCGACCTGGGCTGTTTCGAGGCGACCAAGGCCGCCGACACGAACGACAACAACCCCAACGCGGGTGACGGCGCGGCCGACGCGTTCGCCGACTACCAGAAGAGCTTCGGCGCGGACATCTCGGTCGACGGCGTCGGCGACGTCTGGAACCAGCCGATCGCGGGCAACTTCAACCAGCTGAAGAAGCTGAAGGCGAAGAACCCCAACCTCAAGATCCTGCTCTCGATCGGTGGTTGGACCTACTCCAAGTACTTCTCGCCGGCCTCCGCCACGGACGCCTCGCGCAAGCACCTGGTCTCGTCCTGCCTCGACATGTTCATCAAGGGCAACCTCCCGAGCGACGCCGGCTACGGCGGCCCGGGCTCCGGCGCCGGCGTCTTCGACGGCATCGACATCGACTGGGAGTACCCGGGCGGCGGCGGCCACACCGGCAACGTCTCCAGCCCGGCCGACAAGCAGAACTTCACGGCGCTGCTGAAGGAGTTCCGCACCCAGCTGGACGCCCAGGGCAAGGCCGACAACAAGACCTACGCCCTGTCGGCGGCGGTCGGCGCCGGCCAGGACAAGATCATGAACGTCGAGACCGACAAGATCGGTCAGTACCTCACCTTCCTCGACGTCATGACCTACGACATGCACGGCGGCTGGGACGCCCAGGGGCCGACCAACCACCAGGCCGCGCTCTACGCGGGCCCGAACGACCCGTCGACCCCGGTCAAGCCGGGCCACGGCAAGTACTCGATCGACAACGCCATCAAGGCGTGGACGGTCGGCGACGCGGACTACGGGATCCCCGGCGGCTTCCCCGCCAACAAGATCAACATGGGTGTGCCGTTCTACTACCGCGGCTGGACCGGCGTCCAGAACAACGGCAAGAACGGTCTGTTCCAGCCCGCCGCCAGCCCGGCGACCGGCGCGGCGATGTCCGGCAACGTCCCCGGCATCCAGATGTACAAGGAGCTCGCGGGCTTCGTCGACAACCCGTCCAGGACCTTCTGGGACGACGACGCCAAGGCCACGTACTTCTACGACGGCAACACCTTCTGGAGCGGTGAGGACACCCGGTCGATCCAGGCCAAGCTCGACTACGCGCACTGCAACGGCCTCGGCGGCTCCTTCGCCTTCTCGCTGTACGACCTGGGCACCAAGACCGGCCTGTTCGACACGATGGTGAACGCCACCAACGGCTCCGCCGCCGGTTGCCCGGCCCCGCCGACCGGCACCCCGAGCAGCACGGCGACCCCGACCCAGACCCCGACCGGCACGCCCACGGGCACGCCGACCGGCACCCCCACGGGTACCCCGACCGGCACCCCGACCTCGCCGGCCGGCTGCCCGGCCGCCCCGAGCTGGGACGCCAACACCACCTACGCGGCCGGCGGCACCAAGGTCTCGTGGAAGGGCCACTACTACACCAACAAGTGGTGGACCAAGGGCGACGACCCGAGCCAGAGCGGCCAGTGGGGCGTCTGGACCGACAACGGCGCCTGCTGACCCCTCGGGCAGCATGAGCTGAGGGCCTGACGGACCCTCGCAGCACCTGAACCAAGCAGTCCGGCCCGCCGGGGGAGCACCCCCGGCGGGCCGGACTCGTCGCGTTTCGGACTCGTCGCGTTTCGGGCGCGTGACCCGGGCGGGCGGCCCGGGCGCGTGATCCGGGCACGCGGCTCAGGCCAGGTCGGCGGTGCGCCCGAGCGCGTCCGGCTGGCTCTCCTCGATCCGCCGCAGCATCCGCGCCAGGATCGCGGACAGCACGGTCCGCTCCTCGCCCGTGACGTCCTGGAGCAGTTCCTCCTCGAACACCGCCGCCATCCGCATCGACTCCAGCCACTTGTCGCGGCCGTTCTCGGTCAGCTCGATGATCACCCGGACCCGGTTGGTCTCGTCGCGCTCCCGGGTGACGAGGTCCTCGGCCACCATCCGGTCGATCCGGTGCGTCATCGCGGCCGGGGTGAGCCCGAGCCGCTTGGCCAGCTCACCCGGCCCGAGCCGGTACGGGCTGCCGGAGACCACCAGCGCCTTGAGCACCTCCCACTCGGCGGCCGTGATTCCCAGCACAGTCAGCTGCCGGTCGTAGGCCACGCCCATCCGCCGGGCGACCCGGGACAGGGTCTGCACGATGGTCTCCACCTGGGGGTCCACGGTGGGGAATTCCCGCTGGTAGACGGCCACCTGCTCGGCGATGCCCAGCTCCCTGGCGGTGGCCGGCGCGGGCTTGTCCGTAGTCATGCGGACCAGTGTCGCACGGAGGCGTGCATCCCTTAAGCCTTTGACTCGACACTCTTCCGGTGCTAAGACTTTATCTTGTCAAACTTTAGCTCTGAAATCTTCTGGACCTTAAGAGTATCCAGTTGAATCCAGGAAGGGATGTGCACGGTGACCGGCACGGTGAAGCAGCAGAGGCAGCAGCGACGCGGGGCGGGCGGCCCGCTGCGCCGCGTCCAGATCGGCAACGCGCTCAGCGCGTTCGGCAGCGGCTTCACGATGCCGTACATGTTCGTGTACGTGGACCAGGTACGCGGGCTGGGTTCGCTGGCGGCCGGGATGGTGTTCACCGTCTTCGCGCTGGCGGCGCTCGTCGTCCTCCCGTTCACCGGTCGCGGCATCGACAGGTACGGGCCCCGCCCGGTCCTGCTGGCCGGCACGGCGCTCGCCGCCACCGGCGCGTTCGCCTTCGGCCACGCCACCGGCACCCCGGCCCTGCTGGTCTCCTCCTTCCTGTTCGGCGCGGGTGTCACCACCTGCCAGCCGGCGCTCGCCACGATGATCGTCCGCTGCTCGACGGCCGCGACCCGCTCGCACGCCTTCGCGCTCCAGTTCACCCTGGTCAACCTGGGCATGGGCATCGGCGCCCTGGTCGGCGGCCAGATCGTGAACGTCGCCGACCCGGCCAGCCTCACCCGGCTGTTCACCATCGAGGCGGCGACCTTCCTCGGTCTGGCCCTGGTCACCGGCACCGCCCGGATGCCGGCCAACCCGCTGATCCCCCTCCAGGAGAAGAGCGACGGCCCGACCGGCCTGCGCGCGCTGGTCGCCGACAAGGCGATGCTGCGGCTCTGCGTGCTCGCCGGGCTGATCTTCTTCACCTGCTACGGCCAGTTCGAGTCCGGCGTCGCGGCCTTCGCCACCGACACCGTCGGCACCGCGCCCTCCACCCTGGGCTTCGCGATCGGCGCCAACGCGCTGACCATCGTCGTCCTGCAGATGTTCATGGTGCGGATCACCGCGCGCCGCCGCCGCACCACCGCGATGGCCGCGGCCGGCGTGGTCTGGCTCGGCGCCTGGGCGATGGCCCTGGTGGCCGGCCTGATCCGGACCGAGACCATGGCCGCCACGGTCGCGATCGTCTCGATCTACGCCCTGTTCGGCGTCGGTGAGTCGCTGCTCGCGCCCACCATGGGCCCGATCGTCGCCGACCTCGCCCCGGCCCGGCTGCTCGGCACCTACAACTCCGGGTACGCCCTGGTGAAGCAGATCGCCATCGCGGTCGGCCCGGCCGTCGGCGTGCTGCTGGTCGGCTCCGGCACCTGGCCGCTCTACCTCGCGGCCATGGCGGGCTCCACGCTGCTGGTCGTCGTCCTGGCGCTGCGGCTGCGCCCGTACCTCACGCCGGAGCAGGACAACGCGGCCCCGGCCGTGGTCCGCACCACGGTCGTCCGGGAGCTGCAGACGGCGGCGTGACCGCCGATCGAACAGGCGTGCCGACGGGCGCCGACCGGGTCACCTGGTCGGCGCCCGTCGCGCTTGGCTTCGCGACCACCGCCACATAGTGTCAGTGGCTGTTGGCCGCCCGGCCCGGTCGGTACAGGAGACCCGGCCGGCACAGGAGACAGGCGAATCGGCGAGGCAATGACGCAAGCGGCGCTCACGCACCCCCCGGCGGCCCAGGCCCCGGCCCCCGCCGCCCCGGCACCGGCCCGGGGCCGGCTGCTCCGCCTGCCGGCCGACTGGTCCGGCTGGCTCGGGCCGATCGGCGTCGCGCTCTTCGCCGGCCTGCTGCGGTTCTGGAACCTCGGCTACCCCAACGCCTTCGTCTTCGACGAGACGTACTACCCCAAGGACGCCTGGTCGCTGCTGCGGCAGGGCTACGAGGGCAGCTGGCCGGACCACGCCAACGCCGACGTCCTGGCCGTCCCGCAGCACATCCCGCTCACCTCCGCGCCCGAGTTCATCGCCCACCCGCCGCTCGGCAAATGGGTGATGGCGGTCGGCGAACAGCTGTTCGGCCTGCACCCCTTCGGCTGGCGGTTCATGACCGCCCTGCTCGGCACCGTCACCGTGCTGATGCTCGCCCGGATCGGCCGCCGGCTCTTCGGCTCCACCCTGGTCGGCTGCACCGCGGCCCTGCTGATGGCCGTCGACGGCCTCCAACTGGTGATGAGCCGGGTCGGGCTGCTCGACGGCATCCAGATGTTCTTCGTGCTCGCCGCCTTCGGCAGCCTCCTGATCGACCGCGACCACGTCCGCGCCCGGCTGGCCGGCGTCACCGACGGCGACCGCGTCCGGCTCGGCCTGCGCCCCTGGCGGATCGCCGCCGGGGTGCTCCTCGGCGCCGCCTGCGCCGTCAAGTGGAACGGCGCGATGATCCTCGCCGCCTTCGGCCTGCTGACCGTCCTGTGGGACCAGTCCGGCCGCCGCGGGGCCGGCGCCCGCCGCCCCTGGCGCTCGATGCTGCGCCGCGACGCCGTCCCCGCCTTCCTCGCCATGGTCGGCTCCGCCCTGGTGGTGTACGTCGGCGCCTGGGCCGGGTGGCTCGCCAGCGGCGGCAACGGCGAGGGCGGGTACGACCGGCACTGGGCCGACGGCCGCCCCGGCCTGTCCCCGGACACCTTCCTCGGCGTCCCGCTGCCGCAGGTGTCGATGAGCTGGGTGCCCGCGCCGCTGCGCAGCCTGTGGCACTACCACTCGCAGATGTACGACTTCAATACCGGGCTGAGCACCCCGCACACCTACCAGTCCAACCCCTTCAGCTGGCTGGTCGTCGGCCGCCCCGTCTCCATGTACTGGGAGCAGGTCCCGAACGGGCAGCACGGCTGCACCGCCACCGGCGGCTGCGCGTCCCAGATCCTCGGCCTCGGCACCCCGCTGCTCTGGTGGACGGCCTGCTTCGCCCTGGTCTACCTGCTGTGGCGCTGGTTCTTCCGCCGGGACTGGCGCTCGGGCGCCGTGCTGTGCGCCGTCGCCGGGATCTACCTGCCCTGGTTCCAGTACCAGGAGCGGACCGTCTTCTCCTTCTACATGGTCGTCCTGGTGCCGTTCCTGTGCCTGGCCGTCGCGCAGATGCTCGGGGCGATCCTCGGCCCGGCCGGGTGCAGCCCCGAACGCCGCCGGATCGGTGCGGCCGGCGCCGGGCTGATCGTGCTCGCCATCGTCGCCTGCTTCGCCTTCTTCTACCCGCTGTACACGGCGGAGGTGATCCCGATGACGTCCTGGCAGGACCGGATGTGGTTCACCAGCTGGATCTGACACCGGTGACCCTGTCCGCCGCGGGCGGCCAGCTGCTGCCCGTCACCCCGATGCTCGGGGTGGTCACCGCCGCCCTGCTGCTGGCCGCCGTCGCGGTGGCCGGCCGGGGCCTGCTCGGCCACGGGCACGCGGTGCTGCGGGCCGGACTGCGCGCGGTGGTGCAACTGGCCGCCGTCGCCGCGGTGATCAGCTGGGTGGTCGGCTCGCTCTGGTGGTCGGCGCTGTTCGTACTGCTGATGTTCAGCGTCGCGGTGCGCACCGCCGGGCGGCGGATGACCCCCGGCCCCGGCTGGGTCTGGGCGGCCGCCCCGATCGGCGCCGGTGTGCTGCCGGTGCTCGCCCTGCTGCTGGCCGTCGGGCTGCTGCCGGCCAAGGGCCTGTCCGTCATCCCCGTCGCCGGCATCCTGATCGGCGGCGCGCTCACCGCCACCTCGCTGGCCGGGCGGCGCGCCCTCGACGAGCTGCGGCAGCGCCGCGGCGAGGTGGAGGCGGCCCTGGCGCTCGGCTTCGAGGACCGCGACGCCCGGCTGGAGATCTGCCGCACAGCCGCCGCGACCTCGCTGGTGCCCGCCCTCGACCAGACCCGGACGGTCGGCCTGGTCACCCTCCCCGGCGCCTTTGTCGGCATGCTGCTCGGCGGCGCCTCGCCCGTCCAGGCGGGGGCGGTGCAGCTGTTCGTACTGGTCGGGCTGCTGGCGGTGGAGTCGGTGGCGATCGTGGTGGTGCTGGAGCTGGTCGGCCGGGGGCTGGTGAGCGCGGGCTGGTGAGCACGGGGTGGTGAGCGCGGGGCGGTGAGCGCGGGCTGGTGAGTGCTGGGGGACCGGGCCGCCTTGGGGACCGGACGCGGTCGGGTACCCTTGAGCACGTTGAAGGGGAGTAGCCCTCCACCGGACCGTCGACATACTGGCCCTCACGGGCCCGGCGCCCGGGGCACCCGATCCTCCGGGGTCGGTGCCGGCGAGACCTTCGGCCGCAGTGCTGTGACCATCACCAGTGCTGTCGGGCCGAAGCGTCCCCTGACGGACCTGCGGAGGCCGGGCAGCCCGACCGAGGGACCCTTTCTGATGAGTTTGACCGTGGCCGCGCTGACGTTCGGCATCATCTTCCTGGCCGAACTGCCGGACAAGACCGCGCTGGCCAGCCTCGTACTCGGCACCAAGTACCGTGCTAGCTACGTCTTCGCGGGTGTCGCCGCCGCGATGGGCGTTCAGGTCGTCCTCGCGCTCGCCGCCGGACACCTGCTCTCGCTGCTGCCGCACCGCTGGGTGGAGGGCGTCACCGGCGTGCTGTTCCTGGCCGGCGCGGCCATGCTGCTGTTCCACGGCGGGGGCGACGACGAGGAGGGGCACGCCGCCAAGGAGCCGTCCTCGAACAGCTTCTGGAAGGTGGCCGGGGCCAGCTTCGTGGTCGTCGCGGTCGCCGAGTTCGGCGACCTGACCCAGATCATGACCGCCAACCTGGCCGCCAAGTACGCCGATCCGCTGGCCGTCGGCCTCGGCGCGTGGCTGGCGCTGTGCGCGGTGGGCGGGCTCGCCATCGTGGGCGGGCAGAAGCTGCTCAAGTACGTGCCGATGAAGCTGATCATCCGGGTCGCGGCGGCGATCATGGTGGTGCTGGCGGGCATCAGCATCTTCGGGGCGATCACCGGCTGACCCCTGTTGGCCGTGGCTCAGCAGCCCGGGTCGGCCTCCAGGGCGGCCCGGGTCTTCGGGCCGTAGACGCGGAATTCACCCTTGATCCGGTTGCTGGTCTGGTAGTCGCTGAGCACCGTTCCGGTCCAGTAGTCGAAGTTGCCGGTGATCAGCGACTTGTCGACGTATCCGCACTCGGCCGCCCACAGCCGCTGCTGCATGTCCTTGACGTCCGCTCCGGTCATCCCGAACTGGAGTACCCGGGTGGTCGGGGTCGGCGTCGGGGTGGGCGTCGGGGTCGGGGTGGGCGTCGCGGTGGTGGGGGTGGGCGTGGGTGTCGGGGGCGGGCTCGGGACGGAGGCCGGGGCCGGGGGAGCGGCGACCGGGGCCTGGGTGGTCTGCGTCGGCGCCGGGGTGGCCGTCTTCGTCGGGCTCGGCTTGCGGGTGGGGGGCGACGTCGGGCTCGGCGCCTCGCTGGTCGGCGGCGGCGTGACCGGGTCCGTCGGTGCCGGGGCGGTCGGCTCCACCGGCGCGGGCGCCAGGGTGGTGGGCAGCGGCTGCGCCTGCCGGGTCGTCGGCGCGGGCGAGGGCGTCACCGCGTACGCGATGCCGATGGTGAGCGCGACCAGGCCGGCGCCCACCCCGGCCAGCAGCAGTTTGTGCCGGGCCAGCGGGTTCTGCGCGGCCTGCTCGGCGGCTCTGCGCGCGGCCCGGCCGCCGACGGGCTCAGGCTCGGGCCCGGGCGTCGCGTGGTCGAAGGGGAAGACCCCGAGGTCGCCGCCGGACGCGGCCTGCGGGGCCGTCGCCGCCGCGTAGGCGCCCGGCCCGGAGGCGGGCACCGGCGGCAGCACGGTGGTGGCGTAGGCGTCGGCGTCCGGTCCCAGCGGGGGAACCGCGGGCGGGGGCGCGGCGGGGTGGACGGGGGCAGGCTGTCCCGGGGCGACCGGCGGCAGGACGGTGGTCGCGAACGGGTCGACGGCGGGGACGTCCGCCACGGGCTCCTCGGCGACCTGGCCGACCGCCTGCGGCACGTACGGGCGGACCAGCGGCGGGCCTTCGAGGTGCGGGAGGACGGCCGTCTCGGTGAGGCTCGGGTCCGGGACGCAGCCGCACCCGGTGGAGCGTGCGGTGCCGCACGTCGGGCAGTGCTGGTCCGGCATCGGCCGGCCCTCCTCGGTTCTCGGGTGGTCTCCGCGCCCCGGGGAGGTTCCCGGGCTCACGATCGCGCCTGATTATGCAGGACGTCCCGGAGGGGGGACAGGGGCGTCCGGACCCGGGCGGGGGTGTTGTGCCGGTTGGTGGCGGTTGTTTCCCGAGGAACGCTCGGGGAGCGGCGGATGTCCCCGGTGCCGGCGGTCGGGTCGGTGCGTCGGGTGCGGTCGGCTCGGCTCGGTGCGTCCTGGGTCGCGGGTCCGGCGGCTACGTTCGGCTCAACCCGAGGGAGCAAACCGGGGCATTTCTGACAGCATGGTGAGCTGGGAGTGATCATCCGCACGGGCCCGCCGCCTCGGCCGGGGCCCGCGACCCTACGGAGCCGCCATGACGGACTCGCGCGCCGCGTCCGACCGCAGCCCGGCGCACGAGCCCGGCCCGCCGGAGGTCACCGTCCCCAACCTCTGGGTGCCGATCGGCGCCCTGCTGCTGGCGATGCTGCTCGCCGCCCTCGACCAGACCATCGTCTCCACCGCGCTGCCCACCATCGTCAGCGACCTCGGCGGCCTGGACCACATCTCCTGGGTGGTCACCGCCTACCTGCTGGCCTCCACCGCCGCCACCCCGCTCTGGGGCAAGCTCGGCGACATGTACGGCCGGAAGCGCTTCTTCCAGGCCTCCATCGTGATCTTCCTGCTCGGCTCGGTACTCTGCGGCATCGCCCAGAACATGGGCGAACTCATCGCCTTCCGCGCGCTGCAGGGCCTGGGCGGCGGCGGGCTGATCGTGCTCACCCAGGCCATCGTCGGCGACCTCGTCTCCCCCCGGGACCGCGGCAAGTACCAGGGCCTCTTCGGCGCCGTCTTCGGCGTGACCAGCGTCCTCGGGCCGCTGCTCGGCGGCCTGTTCGTCGACAACCTCAGCTGGCGCTGGGTCTTCTACATCAACCTGCCGATCGGCGTCGTCGCCCTGGTGGTGATCGCCGCCGTCCTGCACGGGCAGGAGGTCAGGCGCCGGCACCGGATCGACTACCTCGGCACCGTGCTGATCGCCGCCGTCGCCACCTGCCTGGTGCTGATGACCTCCCTCGGCGGCACCACCTGGGGCTGGACCTCCTGGCAGATCGTCGGGCTCGGCGT
The DNA here is from genome assembly GCF_040304045.1 of Kitasatospora sp. NPDC094016. Taxonomy (NCBI): domain Bacteria; kingdom Bacillati; phylum Actinomycetota; class Actinomycetes; order Kitasatosporales; family Streptomycetaceae; genus Kitasatospora; species Kitasatospora sp. NPDC094016. The sequence goes on along the minus strand of NZ_JBEOUK010000007.1, from coordinate 27,205 downwards.
GCTCGGCCTGGTGCTGCTGGTCGCCTTCGTCCTGGTCGAGCGGACGGCCGGCGAACCGGTGCTGCCGCTGCGGCTGTTCCGCTCCCGGACGTTCAGCCTGGTCGCGGTGATCTCCTTCGTGGTCGGCTTCGCGATGTTCGGCGCCCTCACCTACCTGCCGACCTTCCTCCAGGTCGTCATGCAGGTCTCGCCCACCCTGTCCGGCATCCACATGCTGCCGATGGTGCTCGGCATGCTGCTCACCTCGATCGGCTCCGGCCAGATCGTCGCCCGCACCGGCCACTACCGGATCTTCCCGATCGCCGGGACGGCCGTCACCACCGTCGGCCTGCTGCTGCTCTCCCGGCTCGACGAGCACAGCAGCACCACCGAGATGAGCCTCTACTTCCTGGTCTTCGGCCTCGGGCTGGGCCTGGTCATGCAGGTACTGGTGCTGATCGTGCAGAACTCCGTCGGCTACCAGGACCTCGGCGTCGCCACCGCCGGCGCCACCTTCTTCCGCTCCATCGGCGCCTCCTTCGGCGTCTCCGTCTTCGGCACCCTGTTCGCCAGCGGGCTGCGCAGCCGGCTCGCCGACGCCCTCACCGGCCTGCCGCTGCCGCCCGGCTTCCACCCCGAGGCCATCACCTCCGACCCGCGGGTGATCGCCAGGCTGCCCGTCGTCGCCCAGGAGGCCGTCCACCACGCGTACGCCGAGTCGATCACCAGGGTGTTCCTGTACGCGGTGCCCGTCGCGCTGGTCGCCTTCGTGCTGTCGCTGTTCCTGCGCGAGCAGAAGCTGCGCTCCACCGTCACCGCACCCGACCTGAGCGAATCCATCGGCGTCAACCCCGTCCAGCGCTCGTCGCTGGACGAGATCGCCCGCGCGCTCTCGGTACTGAGCTCCCGCGAGGCCCGGCGCGACCTCTTCCGGCGGATCACCGAGGGGGCCGGGCTGGACCTCCAACCCGCCTCCAGCTGGCTGCTGTTGCAGATGCACCACCACGGCTCGGTCGAGCCGGCCGAACTCGCCGAGCGGCGGATCATCCCGATCGCCGTCATCGAGAGCGCCGTCCGGGAAGTCGAGGGCCGGGGCCTCGCCGCCCGCAGCGGCGGGCTGCCGCTGCGGCTCACCGAACCGGGGGCGGAGGCGGCCGTCAAGCTGGTCGCCGCCCGGCGCGCGCAACTCGCCGACCTGCTCGGCGACTGGGACGAGCAGCAGTACGCCGACCTCGCCTACCTGCTCACCCGCCTCAGCTCCACCCTCTGCGCCGACCGGCGAGACCGCCCCGACCGTGCGGCCCACGAGCCGCCGTACCGGGGCGAGGGGCGGTCGTTCTAGGCCCTGTCCGGTCGGGCAGTGCCTAGCCTGCCTTGCAGGGGGTCTGGTCGGAGAGCCAGGTGACGGCGGCGGCGAGCGCGGGATCGTCGTCCTTGCGGGGGTCGGCCGTGTCGACCGCCTCGTCCGGCTCGATCGGGCCCTCGTGGACCCTGCCGGTGCGGTCGGCCTCGGCGGCGCCGGTGAGCAGCAGGACGGCGCCGTCCGACAGCCGGTGGGCGGCGTTGCCGGTGGGCACCCCGTAGGTGGGCCGGCCGAAGCTGCGGGTGGCCGGGCGGCCGATGAAGGCGATGGCGACCGCCTCGCCCGCGCTGCCGGTCGCGCGGCCGGTGAGGACGGCGACGGGCGTTTCGGGCGCCTGGTCGTGGCGGGTGGGCGCCTCGTCGTGGTGGGTGGCGGGGGAAGCCTGCGGGGCGTCGTCCAGGTACGGCACGCCGTCGCGGACCGACCAGGTGCTGCGGGTGCCGTCCGCGGTGACGAAGGCGCCCAGCGGGCCGTCGCCGAGGATCGGCGCCGCGACGGCCAGCGGGGCCCACATCCCGCCGCCGGTCTCGCCGCGCAGGTCCACCACCCAGCCGCAGGCGCTCACTTCGGCGACGGCGGCGCGGCCGCGGGAGACGTACTCGGCGTAGGTGTGCTCCGACCCGTTCACCGCCGGGAGGGTCAACTGGGCGATGCGGCCGGGGAGTTGACGGGCGGTCGGGGCGTTCGCGGCCTCCGGGTCGGCGTCGACCCCCGCCGCCTGGTCGGGTGGGTAGAAGCGGCTGTGGTGGTCGTCGAGGGCGGTGACGGCGGCCCTGATCGCGGTGTGGGTGTCGGCCGGGGTGCGGGCCGCGGCCGCCTGGGCGAAGGCCTGGGTGCGGAGCTTCGGCCAGTCCACCTTCGCGGCGTTGAGGGACTTCTGCTGGATGAGGTCCAGGGCCTCGGAGAGGTAGCCGCGGGCCTCGGGGGACATGTGCTCGGGGGGTGGTGACCCGGGAGTCGGTGACTCGGGGGCCGGCGAGGAGCACGCCGCGAGCACCAGTACGGCCGCCGCCGCGACCGTCCGCCCCAGTCGTCTCATCCGCTGCCCCCTCATGACTCCTACCACTCCTGATTGTTCCTCACGGACCGCCGAACCAGCGAGGGGTGTCGAGGCGGAACGGGTCGCCGGGGGCGAGCAGGCGCAGGGCCGTCTCCACCTCGCGCAGGCGCTCCTCGCCCAGGGTGGCGGACCACTCGGCGCGCAGCTCGTCGAAGATCCGGGCTGACCGGACCAGGCAGTCCACGCCGCGGGCGGTCAGCCGGACCACCTTGCGGCGGGCGTCGGCCGGGTCGCCGCCGCGCTCGACGTAGCCGAGCTGCTCCAGGTTCTCGACGGTCTTGCCGGCGGAGCGGCCCGCCGCACGCCATGGACGTCGAACAGATCTGGACGCTGCTCACCGGCACCGCCACCGTCACCCTCCCCGACGGCCCGGTGCCCCTCACCGCCGGCGACACCCTCGCCCTCCCCGACACCCTCGCCCGGCAGATCGCCACCGCCGACGGCTTCACCGCCATCGTCGCCGGCCCGTCCCCCGCCCACGCCTACAACCCCGACGCCGTCACCCCCGAAGGCGCCTGCGGCCTCGCCCCCCGCGACGCCGAGCGCCTCCTCCCGCCGTGGATCGCCTGACCCGCGAGGCGGTCCGGGCAGGGGTGCGGGGACGGTCGAGGACTTGCCGCGGCCGCCCCCGCCCGGCTTTCGCCGCTACTGCCGGTCGTCGATGTCGTCCTGGAGGTCGTCCAGGTTCTGCTGACCCTGCTGTTGGCCCTGCTGCTGGGTCTGGGCGGCCTTCTGCTGGGCGTCGTCCCCCTTCGGGGGCTTGCTGCCGAGGCGCGACTTCGCCTCCTCCTCCAACTGCTCGGCCTTGTCCCGGAACTTGTCGCCGATACCCATGGCTGTGCCCCATTCGGTTGGATTTCGGGTTCTCCAACCAGGCTTGCACGCCCCCTCTCCGCCTGCACTTCGGGCCAGTTGCCGCGGAGCGCCACGATCGGCAGACCCCGGATCGCCCGACCCGCGCGGTGTGAGGTGCAGGAGACTGCTGACCGCAGACAGTCACCGGACCGGTGGCCGCACCCGCGGCCCCGGCGGAGCAGAAGGAGCGGCATGTCCGTCGTCAAGATCGACGAATGTGTCAAGCCACTCGCATAAGCGCTGACCGGCCGTCGCGGGAAGTGCCGCCGGACGGCGAAGCCCCGCCCATGCGCCACGGGGGGCGACGCATGGACGGGGCTGTTCCCGGGGTCATGCGGGCGTGGACTGCCCACTGTTGCTGCCCGGGTGGTCGTTCGGGCCGTGCCTTCTCGGCCGATAGGGCCGATCGGCCGGGAAGTCGCCACCGCACAGCCCGCAGACAGCGGAGCCGTTCCGGTCGACCAGCCGGCGAAGCCTCTCCGCGCCACTGGAGCGGCACCGGACCAGTCGTTGGAGCCGTCGGTGCGCCCGTACGGCCGGGCGGGCTTGGTGGGCCGCATGGTGCGCCTCGCAGCGGCCCCGATGGGTCGTCGGCTCCGAACAGGCGATACAGCGCATGCCCCGCCTCCATCAGTTGATCCAAGGCGACCCTCGGAAATGCCGTCAGCTTGAGTGAACTCCGGTCGCTCGTGTGGGTGATAGCCGAGCGGAACATGAGTCATCTAGCTTGTGACCGAACCAAAAAATCTGCGAAAGAAGGAGATTGCTCATGTTGCTGTTGGAGCAGCTCAAGCGCGCGGTCCCGGCCGTACTGCTCACTGCTTGCGCGGTGGTCGGGACCGTCCAGCCGGCAGGGGCGGTGTCGAACTCGGTGGCCGCAGGGTCCACGCCCGTTCATATGTCCGTGTTCAACAGCGAGCAGTACGGATATGTCGACGGAACCCTGTCGTGGGACGGCGAAGGCGGCTACACCTTCGAGGGCGAGGCTCAGGCCCGCTGTCGGTCCCTGACCACCCGCCTTACCGCATGGCTTGAGTACGGAGGCGCCGGCGAGAGCTGGAAGCAGTCCAATGAGGCGGATTGCCGATCGGTGCCGAATGCGGCGCCCGTGAAGGTCTCAGGGGCCCTGAGCAAGGGAGAGAAGCTGGAACTGCGCGTCAGCACGTGGTGTTCCGGGACGGTCGATCCCTACCGGGCCAGCCGGAAGGAGACCTACACCATCTCCTGAAACTGAGGAACCGTGTCTATGGAGTCGCTGCCGGCCGGGGCCCGCACGAACGTGGCAGCGGCACAAGCCGGGCTGTCGGCGGTGCCCTGGTGGGTGATTGACCGCCGCATGGACGCCCGCTTGAAACTGTGGCTGGCGCGGTTCATCCTGGGGGCCCGCGACAGGATCGCACGGATGATCTGACAGCCAACCGGTGAGGGGCCCGAGCCGTAACCCCTTTCGGGGCGCCCCGGTGGACACCGTTGTTCATGGGCGGCTCGGTCCCCGCGCTCTGCCTCACGACTCCGGCGGTCACCCCCGAGAGGGCGCGCGGTGCACGGGCAGAACAGCCTGAGAGGCCGGGTGCTCAGTCCGCCGGTTCCCCATCTGCAGGGTGCGCGGTGCTCCCGGTCCCACCAGTAGGGGGAGGCCAGAGGGGCCCCGGTGGTGACGGGTGACGTTCACCGGGACCAGGCGCACGCCGTACCGGGCCAGCTCTTCGTTGATCCTCATGGCCTCCAAGGCGCCCTGCCGGGTGAGGCGGGAGAGGGAGACCACGATGACGGCGTCAACCCGGCCCGCGCGGACGGCCGCCATCATCTCCTCGAACCCGGGTCGGGTGACGTCGGGGTCCCAACCCGATTTGCCGACGTCTTCGAAGTGGCCGTTGTTCTCCCGGCCCTTCGCGATGATCAGGCTTCGGTCTTGGTTCGCTGGGCAGCCGGGGAAGCTTGAGAGCCGTCCTCACGCTTCTTTGACGGTCGTATGTAGGAGACTGCTCGCACGTGGTCAAGGTTAGGCGCCCAGGTAGAGGGCCTAACGATGAGAGGTGTCATGTGAGTAGCGTCGTCAAGATCAACGTACTGACGGTTCCCGCCGAGCAGCGGGAGGTTCTGGAGCAGCGCTTTGCCTCCCGCGCCGGCGCGGTGGAGAACTCGGACGGCTTCGAGTGGTTCGAGCTCCTCCGCCCCGTCGAGGGCACCGACCAGTACCTCGTCTACACCCGCTGGCGCAGCGAGGAGGACTTCAAGGCGTGGATGGAGGGCCCCATGCAGGCCGCCCACCGCCCCGCTGCCCCGGACGGCGAGGCCCCCAAGCGCCCCGCCGCCTCCGGCTCCACCCTCTGGTCCTTCGAGGTCGTCCAGTCCGCGGGCCCCAAGGCCTGACGCCCAGGCCACCCTGCGGTTGTCTCCTCTTTTCCTTCGGGCCCTTCCCCAGCTGGGGAAGGGCCCGAAGTGCTTCTCAGCCGCCCGCGAGGATCGAGAGATGCGCGGCGGCAGACCGGGACAGGCTGTCGAGGAGGGCGCGGCCCTTCGCCGACGTTCCGAGGGAGGGCTGCCCGATGACGCCGTTCTTCGTGTAGCCGGCCATGCCGAGCGTCAGCAGGTGCGGGCGCTCGGGGGCGGAGTGGTCATCCCGCTCGATGCCGTCGCGGATGAGCTCCGGGGCGCCGTGAAGGAGGAGCGACACCTCCAACTCGTCGCCGTGCATGTCCTCGGCGCCGCTGCTCACCAGGCCTGCCGCCTCGCGGGCCTGGTGCCAGTCCTCGCGGACCGGGAAGAGGGCGACACGCGGGCCGGAGGTGTTGGCCTCCTGGACGACGTTGGAGAGGACGTAGTTGCCGCCATGGCCGTTCACGATGAGTAGGCCGGGAACACCGGACGCCTGGAGCGACTTCCAGATGTCGTTGACGACGGCATAGAGCGTGGCCGCGCTGATGCTGACGGTGCCGGGCAGGTGGGCGTGCTCGTGCGAGCAGGACACCGTGATGGGCGGCAGGAGGAACAGGCCGTAGTCGGCGGCGATCCGTTGGGCGATCAGGCCGGCGACGACGGTGTCGGTGGTGAGCGGCAGATGGTCGCCGTGCTGCTCGAAGCTGCCGACCGGCAGTACGGCGATCTTGGCGCCGCGCCGGCGTTCGTCTGCGGAGGTGGCGGCCGTGATCAGTGCGTCCATGGCCTCACCCTCTCTCATCATCCTGTCGCAGGTCGAGAGGGCGCCGTGCCGCTCATCAGCTTCAATCGGCCGGTGAAGGTGGCGACTTCGGCCACGGTGTTCCACCGCTGGAGGGCCTTGTCCGCGGCGGACAGCTCCGCCATCGCCCGCGCGGACTCGGTGTCGATGGCGATCGACAGCGCGCGGTCCGCCGCCGCGGCAGCCTGCTCCGGCTCGCCGGACACCGCGTAGGCGCGGGCCAACCGGGAGAGGTACACGCCTTGGTCGTTGCGGTACACCGAAGGGAGCGCCCGGAGCTCGGCCTCGAACATGGCCACCGCCGTGAGCGGGTCACCCAGTTCGAGCAGGCAGTTCGCGGACGCCGGACCGCAGGTAGGCGAAGGCTCCGGCGTCGTCGCGCCTGCGGCCGTCCAGCAGGAGCTCGTGCTCGCGTACGTCCAGGAGGCGGTCGCCGCAGTCCTGGACGGGGACGGCGGCCACCTGCGGGTCGGACATGAGGATGATCTCGGTCAACAGGTCTCCTGGGTGAGGAGGGAACGGCGGTGCGGGCCGGTCGCCTTGTGCGCGCCCCGGTGGCCGGTGCGGCGTCCGCCACCGCCCCGGGTGTCGGGGCGGTGGCGGACGGGTGGTCAGACGAGCGCGGCCTCGACCAGGTCGGCGGCCCTGGCCGCGCTGCCGCCGGCGCGGACCTCGCGGCTGAGCTCGGCCAGCCGGGCGGCCACCGCCGGATCGCCGGTCAGCTCCAGTACGGCGGAGCGCAGCGCCTCCGGGGTGGCCTGGGGGGTGTCCAGCCGGCGGGCGACGCCGAGTTCGACCAGCCGGTCGGCGTTGTCGAACTGGTCGGCGGCCTGCGGTACCGCGACCATCGGCAGCCCGCAGTACAGGCCCTCGCTGCACCCGCCCATTCCGGCGTGGGTCACGAACGCGTCGGCCTGCTGGAGTACGGCGAACTGCGGCACCCACTGGTGCACTTCGATGTTGGCCGGGATCGTACCCAGGTCGGCCGGGTCGGTTGCCCGGCCGACCTGGAGCACGACGTGCCAGCCGGGCAGGTCGCCGAAGGCCTCCAGGCACGCGCGGTAGAAGTCGGGCTGGTGGGTGAAGGTGGAGCCGAGCGAGACCAGCAGCACCTTCTGCGCGTCCTTCGGGCGGGTCCAACCGCCCTGGTGCTCGCGGGCGCCGAGGCAGGGCCCGGCGAAGGAGAAGATCTGGGGATCGACCAGCTCGATCTCGGGCTGTAGCACCCGGGGGATGAGCGCCAGCCCGCGATCCGGGCGCAGCATGTACCCGAAGGGTTCGCTCGCCGGCACGCCGTTGTCGGCGAGCCACTGGGCGAACCGCTCCGGGATCTTCTCCTCCTCCAAGGCCTCCCGCGCCATCTCGAAGCGCGCCAGGTGGGAGTCCTCCCGGATGATCATGGACGGTGAGATCAGCATGGACGGCACGCCCCAGCCGTCGGCCAGCGCCCGGCCCGCGTACGCCATGAAGTCGTACAGGACGAGGTCGGGCCGGTCGTCGTGGAAGGCCTCGCGCAGTCGCGGCAGCATCGCCTGCGCCTCCTCGAAGATCATGGTGTGCACGCCGGCCCCGATGTTGGGGTCGACCCCGCCCTTGACGATCGGCAGGGTCGTGTCGTGGGGTACGAGTCGGGCGCCGGTGGACTCGACCTGCTCGGCGAACGACGGGTCGTTGACATAGCTGACCCGGTGGCCGCGGGCGACCAGCTCCCGCATCACCTCCAGGCTGGGGTTGACGTGGCCGTGCGCCGGGATGTTCACCATGGCGATGTGTGCTGGTCGGGACATGTCAGACCCTCTCCTCGTATCTCGTTAGGTGTCCTGCGTTCGGCTGGCTGACTCAGCGTCAACTCGCCTGTCAGCACAGTACGTAACGTTTTCCATCGCCGCTGTGACGGGGGATACGGTTCGGCCGAAGATTGGTGGGTCCGGCGGCAGGCGCTGCGCGACCTCGCGGACGGCGCGTGACGACGCGGTGCGGAGCCGCCGCCTCGCAGGACGGCTGGATCTCGGGATCCAGGGCCTGTTGCGAAAGTGTTGGCCGGCAGTGGTTGTCAGGGTCCGGGCATGGCGCGTTTGAAGATCGGGATATCCGTCCCGGAGCGTCATGTCGAGAAGGTGATCGATGCTCTCCAGGCGGCCGGCGCGGGGCGGGTGGGCGACTACGCCCGGTGCGCCAGCCTCTGGCGAGTCACGGGGACATGGAAGCCCTTGCCTGGTTCTCGGCCCTACGACGGTGAAGTGGGCGAAGTGCAGCAGGGCGAGGAGAGCAGGGTCGAATCCGTTTGCGATGCCGAGCAGGCTGAGGCTGTGCTGCGAGCGGTGCGCGCGGCTCATCCGTATGAGGAACCGGTCATCCACTTCCTGCCTTTGTGCGAGCCGGGCCTCGAACGATGACCGAGCCAGTCATGGCCACTCGTCGATGGCCACGACCGGCGTGGTTACTTCGGGGCGGACGGCGAGCTTGCTGTATGGAGTCGCGACGGCTCGGTGCCGCAGGTCGGCACGCACGACACTCCTACTCGCATCCAGTGGTTGCTGGGGGTGCCGTCAGAGGATCCCTGGCTGCGCGTGCGGCGCGCCGTGCTCAAGGTAGGCAGTCTCGCCCTGTGCCCGGGCGGCGTATGCGGCGTGGACTCGGCGGGCGAGCCGGGGGATGAGGAGCGCGTCGAGTTGGTCGACGTGGTGAAAGGAGTGCGCGCCGATCTCGACCTGGTCGACGGTGATGCGGTCGAGTTCGGCGGCCGGGAGAATCCCTCCGTCGAAGACGAAGAGGAACTTGTCGCCCTCGGCGGGGTAGGGTGCCCAGTCGGCGACGAGCAGGCGGCCGATCGGCGCGGTGATGCCTAGTTCTTCCCTGACTTCCCGGGCCGCGCCCTCGCTCGGGGTCTCGCCCTCATGCAGGTAGCCGCCGGGGATCTCCCAACCGGGCTTGTAGGTCGGCTTCACGAGGAGGATGCGGTTCTCCTCATCGAAGAACAGCACGCCGGCTGCGGTGAGCGGCTGGGCCAGGGCTTCGTGCGGGGAGTCGGTCACGGCGAGACTGTAGTCGCTGTGGCGGACTCCCCTGGGCGGCTGGATCCGAGGCGTGCCCAATTCCGTTCTCCGGCTGCCTTGATCGACCCGGCGGTCCTACGCTGATGGCATGGCTGTGGATCCCGCTCTGCCCGTTGGCCGGCGCATCCAGTACTACCGGGAGCGCGCCGGGAAGTCCCGTCCGGTGTTGGCCGCGCTGACGCGGGAAGGCCCACCGCCACCAGGCGACGGGTCACCTCGGCGGGAGTAATCCCCCGGCAGCCCCCCACCCAACCGCGCTCGGACCACAACTCCACAGAGGGCAAAGAATGCGCAAAGCCCACGCAGAACCCCAGTTCATGAAGGGTCCGACCCGGGCGTGCAGGGGCTGACCGGGAGCGATCGTGCGCGCTATCACGGGTACCGAGTCCGACCCGGGTGCGCAGGGGCTGACCAGTCGTCAAGGCCGTCTGGAGCATAAGAGACGGGTCCGACCCGGGCGCGCAGGGGCTGACCGGCCCAACTTCCTCCGGTAGCACGCGAAAAGGAGGCCTGCGCCGAAGTGCTGACCCCTTCTCCCGGGGTGATGGTACCCGCAGGTTCGCCCGCTACTTGCCGCTCTTGCCCTTGCCGCCCTCAGCCCCCTTCGTGGCCCTCTTCTTCCCGGACTTCTCCGGAGCTTCGCCGCCGCCCTGGCCGTGGCCTTCCAGGGCCCGCAGCCGGTCGCCCCGAACCGCACGACCCGGTACGTCCTGCGCTAGCTCTACTGCGCCGAGTCGCAGCTGATGCGGGACGGGCCCGGACTGCTCCTGGGGCTCTCCGTTCGACCGAGCGTGCCCGCTACCGGGGGCGCCAGTCTCCTTGTCCGTGGCGGCGACGATACGGGGCGGCTTCGGGAGGAGTTCACCTTGGCCGTTGCCGGGCCGCAGGGTGGTGATGCGGGGCCGGTCGCCGTGGACATGGGGGACGCCGCATGCCCGGAGGTAGTGGGCGAACTGCCAGTTGCGGCAGGTGCGGAAGAGCGGGTCGTCGGCGTGGGGGTCGTCGGCGGGGATGTCGGCGTCGGTGAAGGGGATGGGGCGGACGCCGTCAAGGTGGACGGTGAGGTCCTGGACGGTGAGGTCTTGGGTGTGGCCGGGGGCTGCTTCGAGGGCGAGGTGGGGGTTGTCGGCCCAGCGGTAGGGGCCGGCGGTGACGCCGCACAGGTACCAGGCGAGGGCGTGTGGGAACTCGTTGAGTTCGACGGTGGCGTGGCGGGTGGTCTCGTCAATGAGGCGCCTGCAGCGGCCGTGGAGAGCGACGGCACAGTGTCAGCTGAGGTCGATGCCGGTGACGTACCTGAGCTACAGGTGCCGATACCGACGCCCTCCCGCCTTGATGGCCATGGATGGCAACTTACTTATCCTGTCTACTAGTTGAACAAATCTATCGCTTATATTTTATACTCATAATTGTTAGTGGCCTAACCGCCGTCCCGCTCCCGACAGGCGTCGGTTGCTGCGGTCTGTCGACGACAGCCTGCATAGCGGTCATGCAGTCGAAGGCGATGGTGTTCGAGGCCCGGCTCGCTCCCGACCGAACAGTTGGAAGGCCTGGTTATAAGCGCCCCGGCGGTGGTGTCGCAAGCCTCACCGCCGGGGCTCTGCCGCCCTTGCCTCGCACGACTGCTTTCCGTCCGGAGGGCGCTCGATACCGGTACATGCAAGCAGGGCGAGGGACCCGGAATGGCCGGTCCCCTCGCCCTGCGGTTGCTACGTCAGCTCACCTTGGTGATGGCTGACGCGTTACGGGGTACGTTCGGGTTGCAGGGTCCACTGCTGGTTGGCCTGCACGCCGGGGCAGGTCCAGATGCCGAGGCGGGTGCCCTGGTCGGTGGCCCAGCCGGGGAGTTCGAGGCACTGGCCGTTGGGGTTGTTGGCGGGGTCGACGGTTGCGGGCAGGTAGATGCGGCCGTCGGGGCGCATGCTCCACTTCTGGCCGGTGTTGCCGGTGCAGGTCGTGAGGATGACGCGGGTGCCGTTGCCGAGTGCGTTGTCCTTGGTGGACAGGCACCAGCTGCCGGCGCGGATGGTGCCGTCCGTGGCGAAGCTGAACCGCTGGTTGGCGGTCTGCCAGCAGCTGTAGATGGCAACTTCGGCACCGTCGCGGGGGCCGTTGACGGCGTCCATGCACTGCGAGTTCACGGTGTTGGGGTGGACGGAGACACTGGCGTCGGCGTAGCCGAGGAACTGCCAGTTGTCGAAGCCGTCGACCTTGTTCGTGGCACCGGTGCTGCTCTTGCCGGGGAACACGGTGATGGCGTTGCTGTTGTTGATGGCCCAGAGGTCAGGGTAGCCGTCGTTGTTGAGGTCCGCGGCTCCTATCTTCGGCTGGGCCGCGGCGCTCCAGTTCGCGCCGGTCAGGATGGGAGTGCCGGCGTCGGGCTTGGTGAGGGCGGAGTAGTCGACGGTGCCGTCGGCGTTGAAGCCGAGGGGGTAGGCGTAGATGTCGCCGGTGGTGCGGCTGCGTGCCCAGAGCGTGGTCTGGTTCGCGGTCGCCTTGGTGGCGGGGTTGGTCGTGGGCCCGTTGGCGGCGCCGGGGTTGATGAGTTCGAGGTCGTTCCAGCTGCCGGAGAGGGTGGGGATGAGGGTGGTGCCGCTGAGAAGGTTGCCGACGGGGTTGAAGACGTAGAGGTTGTTGTTCTCCAGCGTCATGATGGACGTCTGGGTGGTGAAGACCGTCTTCGTCGGGTCGCCCGGCTTGGGGCCGACTGCCTCGCCCTTGGGTGTGCCGAACGCGATCACCTGGGAGACGTTGCTCCAGTCGCCGCTGTTGTATCCGTCGCACGGCGTGGTGGTGCCGTAGACCTTGCAGGTGGTGGGGCGGCTGGGTGCCAGGGGTTGGCTCTGGTCGAAGCGTCCGGTGCCGTCGTTGGGGATGACGTAGAGGATCTTCTTGAGTTCGGCCGCGGCGCCCGTGTAGTGGACGACGAGTTGGTCGACGGGCAGTCCGGCGGTGAGGGCGCCGTGGTGGCTGATCTGGTAGTCGGCCCAGGTGGCCCCGTACTTGAGGTTGCCGGGTGCCGCGGCGGCGGGCGCGACCAGGGAGTTCGTCGGGTCGGCGGTACCGCCGATGATCCGCAGGTCGCCGTTCTTGTCGGCGAGGACGATGTCCGGCTGCTGGTCGTTGGTGACGTCACCGAACAGCGGCTGGGTACCGGGCTTCCAGGGCACGTAGAAGTTGTAGAGGGCCGGCTGACTGTAGTTGCCGGCGTTGTCCATCGCCCACGCGTACAGGGTGTTGGTGCCCCACTGGCGCGGCTGGTAGTCGTAGGGCTGGCCCGGCGAGAGCGTGTCGCTCTGGCCGCACTTCCAGCCGACGACCGGGGTCGGGTCGGTGCTCACCCGCACGCAGGCGACGCCCGAGGCCTGCAGACCCGCGCCCGGGGCCGGGTCCTCCGCGTTGATCGTGAACCTGCCCCAGTCGTTCATGTACTTGGCCGGGGTGGGGTTCGGGGTGCCGGACGGCGGGAAGTCGGTGGAACTGATGCTGACGCGGGGGTTGGTCCGGTCGACGCGGAAGTAGCACCAGGCGCTTTCGGGTGAGCTGAGAGTGCCGTCACCGGACTGGGCGTACCAGCCGTACTGGTGACCGTCGCTGAGCGAACCGGGTGTGACGGGCTCGGCGGGGTCGTTGTAGCTGCGGCCCCATCGTCCGTCCGTGAAGGAGAAGTTGCCGTCGTTGTCGTCCCACATGCGGTAGCTCGTGTACAGGGACTGGCCGGCGGGGGAGTAGCTGTTGGCGGTCAGGTAGATGTTCTGGTTGCTGCCGATCCAGCCGGGGTTGTCCCAGGGGTGGGCGCCGCCGGTGGTGCACTCGGCGGTGCTGTTGTTCCAGGCGAAGCCGGGGACGGGGCTGGCGCGCGGGTACCAGACGGTCGGGGTGATGTCGTAGGTGGTGGTGATGTACGGGTTGTTGGCGATGTAGTGCCGGAAAGTCTTGTCGTACTCGTTGTTCATCGGGGCGATGCCGACGGTCCACCACGGCCACTGGCCGGCGATCGCCTGCTTCATCATGTCGGTCACGTCAACGGCTAGCGGGCCGGTGCCGATGATCCACTGGCCGTTGACCGTCGGGCAGTTCTCCATGACGACGGTCTTGCTGTCCCCGCAGGGCTGGTCGTTCCAGCTGGTGTGCTCATGGATGGGCTTGGGCGCCGAGTACACCACGAGTGGTGTGTTGGTGCCCGGGCTGGAGGCACCGGTGACCTGGAAGTTGAGGGTGGAGTTGAAGATGCTCGGCGGGCTCTCGGCACCGTTCGGCTTGGTGTAGAGCGCCGGGTTGATGCCGAATTGGAAGTAGGCGCGCTGGCGGCCCAGGTCACCGCAGTCCAGGCTCGGGTCGCTGCTGTGGTAGCCGCAGTAGCCGGTGGCCAGGTTGCTCTTCTTGTTGAAGTTCTCCGCCGTCTTGTGGTTCTCCTGGACCTCCACCGATCCTTGGACCGAGCTCGTCGCCACGAGCGACGGGTCGAGGTACCACGGGCCGGTGCCGGAGCCGAGCGCGTCCTGGTTCGGCGTCAGTTCGATCGTCGAGGACGTGACCTTGGTGGAGATCGCGGCGACGTTCGCGCCGTCGCCCGGCTCCTCTGTGGACGAGCGAATGCCGGCCGCAGGTGCTGGGTCTGTTGCGGGCGCGGCTGCGGCTGCCATGGCGGACTTCACGGTCTTGGACGCGGCGGGCGGCGTGGAGGAGTCCCATTGCAAGGGTGAGGGCGAGCGGAATCGCAGGTCGCCCTTGTCGTCCTTGACGTCGATGCGGCCTTGGTCGTCGGAGGTGACTGTCAAACCCTGGGCGGTGATCGGAAAGCGCAGGGTCTTCAGTGCGGGGTTGACGGCGGCCTCGGGCGTGCGGACCACGATCACGTCGCGCCAGCCGCCGATGGGCAGTGCGGTCAGTTGGAGGTCGACGCCGGGCAGCACGTTCGCGTAGGTGGCGGTCGCCCCGTTCAGGACGGGCTTCGGCAGTGCGAACGGTGCGCTGACGGAGAGCTTCTTGCCGTCGGAGGTGGACACGGTGGCCATCGGCCCGCCACCGCCGCCAGAGAGGGCCAGGGCGGTGCTCGCGACGGTCGGGCTGACGGTGCCATCGGAGTTCTCACGGAGGGTGGCATCGAGGTCGGCCCAGCCATTGTCCTGCTTCACTCTGACCGGTTGGGCATTGTCAGTGGTCGTCAGCTTGCCGTCCGGGTTGGCGACGGTCTTCGACGCCACGTCGGTCAGAGCGTCGATGACGACCGGCTTGCCCGTGGACTTGGCCTTGGCGACTGCGTCCAGCACCGCCTGCTGCAGAGGTGTACGAGGCGGGGCGGGTGTGGGCGGAAGAAGTGGCGCCGCCCCACCGGCCGGGCCGTGGGTCGGCGTGGCGTCGGGTTCGACGGCCAGGGCGGTCGGCGCGGCGAGCAGACCGAGGCTCAGGACGCAACCGGTTCCGAGCGCGGTCAGGCGAGTCACACGTTTGCGTGTCGATGATGGCGGTGGCGTGCTCGTGATTGTCCGTGACGTGGTGGACATGGATCTTCGGTGAGTCCCTCCCGGTCGGCAGACGCTGCTGTGTCTGCGTTCGGATGGGAACGATGTGGCCTGGCCTGTCGATAGGTCAAACCCATTACCGCCTTGCGTGGGCATGTCCTGATACGCACCGATCGCGATTCCCAAGACTTTGCAAATTTCTCATACACGGCGGCCGAACACCCTGGTGGCGTGTTCGATTCTTCACTTATCGTCACGCTGACCATGGCACTGCCATGCCTTTTTGACGTTATGTCGATAATCATTGGAGCGATGTGAAGATGTTTTGGGCTGCCCACAAACGGGCTGGAAGACCACCAGGCAACCGGTGGCGTTCGTCTGTTGTGGCGGCGATGGTCGCCCTGACAATGACCGGGATAACCGCGCCGCCCGCTGTGGCGTGGACCTACCCCGCGCCGAAGGGGAAGGTCTGGACTCCCCCGCACACGCCGCTGGGTGACGCGACCGTCTCGGTCGAGGGAAAGGACGCCCCGAAGCCGGCGTCCAAACCGGCTTCCAACGCTCCTGACTGGAAGCCTGAGCCGACGGCGCCGTTGGTGACCGGCACCGCGACGGTGGCTTTGGGGGCCGACAGTCCTGAAGCGCAGACCGCGCGCGCCGCCACCGGCGGCGCTTCGCCCGCCTCCGGGGGCGCGACCGGCGCAAAGGCGGGGGCGCTGGCCGTCCAGGTCGCTCCCGGCACCGGCAAGGGCGAAAGCGCACACACGGTCACGGTTCAGGTAACCGGGCCGGAGACGGGCAAGGCGGCCGGCGTCACCGGCCCGCTCATCGCCCTGAGCGACGCCGAAGCGCCCACCAGCGGCGAAGGCCGTGCCGCGAGCGTCACCCTGGACCTGAAGGCACTGCAGGCGGCCGGGTGGTCCGACCGGGCCCACCTCATAGCCCTGCCGACCTGCGCACTGACCACGCCCGACCTGCCCGAGTGTCGCACCCAGAACCCGGTTGCGGCGAAGACCGACGGGCAGGGCAAGATCACCGCCGACGTCACGCTGCCCCCCAGGGCAGCTCCCCAGCAGGGGCAGAACGAAGCCGTGAAGGCCTCGTTCACCACGACGGCAGCGCCCGCTCAGGCGGTGGCCGCCACCGACAAGGGTGAAAGCGGTGGCTCGGTGGTGCTCTCCGCAGCGCCGTCGCCCTCCGGCGCCATGGGCAACTACACCGCGACGTCCCTGTCCCCGTCCTCGGCCTGGTCCGCCGGGTCCAACACGGGCAACTTCACATACAGCTACCCCATCGAGGTACCGCCCGCGCTCAGCGGCTCGGCTCCGACCGTGTCGCTGGGCTACAACTCGGCGGACGTGGACGGCAAGACCTCCTCGACCAACGCCCAGCCCTCGTGGATCGGTGACGGCTGGGGCTACGAGCCCGGCTTCATCGAACGCTCCTACCGCAGTTGCGACAAAGCCGGCATCACCGGTTCCGCAGACGAGTGCTGGGGCGGGCAGAACGCCACGATTTCCCTCAGCGGCCATTCGGGCAAGATCGTGCGCGACGACGCCACCGGCACCTGGCATCTCGAGAGCGACGACGGCTCCAAGGTCGAGCAGCTCACCGGCGCGCCGAAGGTCGCGGGCGATGTCGACTACCAGGGCATGGAGTACTGGCGGATCACCACGTCCGACGGTGTCCAGTACTACTTCGGCCTCAACCACCTGCCCGGTGGCGACGGCTCCGACCCCGCCGCGAACTCCGTCCTCACGGTGCCGGTGTACTCACCGAACAACGGCGACCCCTGCTACAACTCCGGCAGCGGGAAGAACTCATGGTGCCAGATGGCCTGGCGCTGGCAGCTCGACTACATCGTCGACCCGCACAGCAACCTGACCACCTTCAGGTACGCAACCGAGAGCAACAAGTACAAGCGCGGCTCCGTCCAGAGCGGCGGCAACGGCACCCTCGCCGACTACCAGCGGGCCGGCTACCTCAAGGAGATCGCCTACGGCCAGCGTCTCGACGAGCAGAAGGCCGCCAAGGGCAGCGCCAACCCGGCAGCCAAGGTCCTCTTCGACGTCACCGAACGCTGCATGCCCGACGCCTCGAACGACTGCTCCGAGGGCAAGCGCGCCGGCAACGCCAACGCGTGGCCTGACACGCCGGTCGACCAGATCTGCACCGACAGCAGTTGCGTCAACTCCGCACCGACGTTCTTCACCACCAAGCGCCTGACCACGATCAGAACCCAGATCATGGTCAACTCCGCGCCACGTACCGTCGACACCTGGAACCTCAACCAGGAGCTCGCCGACCCCAAGGACGGCACCAAGCGCCTCCTGCAGCTCGACTCGATCCAGCGCGTCCCGAGCAACGGACAGGCAGAGATCAAGAACCTGCCCCCGGTGCAGTTCCAGTACCAGATGCGGGCCAACCGCGTCGACGGCCTCGCCCCCGCCTCGCCGATGTTCATGCGCCCGCGCATCCAGAACATCACGACCGAGATGGGCGGCAGCATCGACGTCATCTACAACGACCCCGAGTGCTCCCGGGTCAACAACCACATGCCGTCCTCCGAGGACAGCAACACGATGGCCTGCATACCCGTCAAGTGGTACCTGCCCGGCCAGTCCTCCCAGGACCCGGTCAACGACTGGTTCGACAAGCCCCTCGTCAAAACCGTCGTCGAGCAGGACCTCGTCAGCACACCCAACATCGGCAGGACCACCGAGTACACCTACAACGGCGGCGCGGCCTGGCACCGCAACGACGCCGAGTTCACCGACCCCAAGACCCGCACCTGGGACCAGTTCCGCGGATACCAGTCGGTGACCACCACCACCGGAAGCGGTAGCTCCAGCGAAGCGCCCAAGACCCAGCAGAAGGTCACCTACCTGCGGGGCATGAACGACGACTACCTCGCCAACGGCACAACCCAACGCAGCGTCCAGGTCCCCAGCCCGCTCGGCGGCACCGTCACCGACAGCGCCCAGCTCGCCGGTCGCGTCGTCGCCACCGAGACCTTCGACAAAGCCGACGGCACAGTCACCGCGGTCTCCGGCAGCACCTACACCGGACAGACGACGTCCGCGACCCACGCCCAGAGCGCGGGCGCCCCGAAGATCTACGCCTGGCGTCCGGACTCCGAGACCACCTCAATCGCCAAGGCTAAGCTCTCCGACGGCAGCTGGCGCACCACCACGGTGGTCACCACCACGGAACCGGCCAACGGCAACCGCGTCGTCAAGGTCGACGACAAGGGCGACGGCACCGCCGCCACCCCGGAAACCTGTGCCATCACCAGCTACGCGGCCAGCGACAACCCGCAGCTGCTCACACTCGTCTCGGAGAAGACCGCCTTCCAGGGATCCTGCACAGGAAAAGCCACCTCGGCCAACACCCTGTCCAGCGGCCGCACGCTCTACGACGGCAAGCCCTTCGGGAAAGCCGGCGCGGCCGGCGACCCTACGAGCAACCAGGTCCTCGACCGCT
This sequence comes from Kitasatospora sp. NPDC094016, assembly GCF_040304045.1. Lineage (NCBI taxonomy): Bacteria > Bacillati > Actinomycetota > Actinomycetes > Kitasatosporales > Streptomycetaceae > Kitasatospora > Kitasatospora sp. NPDC094016. The sequence goes on along the minus strand of NZ_JBEOUK010000007.1, from coordinate 8,763 downwards.
TCGACCAGACCGGCAACGCCGTCTACGCCCATACCGGCAGCGCGACGTTCGACGCCTACGGGCGGAGCTTGACGACAGCGACCACCGACGGCTCCACCTACAACGCCTCCGGTGCCGTGCTGGCCGGCCCATCGATCACCCCCGCAGCGACCAAGGTCGTTCTCACCCCGGCCTCCGGTGCCCTGCCGACCCAGGTACGAACCACCGGACCCATGGGCGCAGACTGGACCACCAGCACCACACTCGACCCGGCCCGCGGCTCCGCACTCACCAATACCGATGCCAACGGCCGCGTCGTCACCGCCCAGTACGACGCCCTCGGCCGGCTCACAGCCGTCTGGGCACCGGACCGCCCGACCAACCAACTCCCGAGCAAGCAGTTCACCTACTCGCTCAATGGCACCCAAAGCCCGTCCATCGTTAAGACCGAGTCGCTCAACGACGACGCGGCCACCTACTCGGTGAACATCAGTATCTATGACGGTCTGGGTCGCCCCCGCCAGAGCCAGAGCACCAGCGCCGCCAAGCCCACCGGGCGCCTCATCACCGATACTGTCTACGACACCCACGGCTGGGTCATCAAGACCTCGGCACCGTACTACGAGAAGAGCTCCTTCCCCACCGAATCAATCTTCGTCCCGGTGGGTGACGGCCAGATACCAGGCCAGACCTGGAACACCTACGACGGCAACGGACGCGTCGTACGCGCGGAGTTCCGCTCCTACGGCAACCTCCAGTGGGCCACCACCACCGCCTACCCCGGTGCGGACAGAACCGACACCACCCCGCCGAGCGGCGGCGCGCCAATCTCGTCCGTGACCGACGCCCGGGACCACACCACCGCCCTCTGGCAGTACCGCACACCTACCGCGACCGGCAACAGCACCGACGCGGACATCACCACCTACGCCTACACGCCGACTGGCCAACCTGCGTCGCACACCGACGGCAGCGGCAACACCTGGTCCAAGACCTACGACCTCCACGGCCGCCAGGTCTCGGCGTCCGACCCGGACACCGGCGTCACGAAGACGTACTACGACGTCAACTCGCGCATCGACCACACTGTCGATGCCAAGGGCAACACTCTCTCCTACACCTACGACCTGCTCGGCCGTAAGACCGGCACATTCAACGGCACCGTGGCACCGGCCAACCAGCTGGCCTCCTGGACGTACGACACCCTCGTCAAGGGCCAGCCCACCTCCTCAACCCGCTACGTCGGCGGAGCAGGCGGCACGGCATACATCAAGGCCGTCACCAACTACGACACCGCCTACCGTCCGCTCGGCTCATCAATCACCATCCCGTCCGCCGAGGGCGCACTCGCCGGTACCTACACGACGACCAACACCTACAGCCCGGTCCTCGGCACTGTTACCGAGACCGACATCCCCGCAGCCGGCGGGCTCCCGGCCGAATCGATCACCTACGCCCAGACCATCACCGGTCTGCTCTACGGATCCGCCAGCCTCGAGCAGGCCATCGTCGCCCAGGTCGACTACGACGCCCTCGCACGCCCCGTGCGGACGACGGTGGGCCAGTACGGCACACAGGTCGTCTCCACCCAGCAGTACGACTGGGCCACCGGACGGGTCATCAACAACTTCGTCGACCGCCAGGTCGGAACCGTCTCGGTCGACCAGACCAGCTACACCTACACCCCTTCAGGCCGGATCACCTCGGCCACCACCGTCCAGGACGCCTCGGCGACCGACACCCAGTGCTTCACCTATGACCACCTGAGCCGGCTGACCGGCGCCTGGACCGACACCGCGGGCACCGCCACCACCGCCGACTGGACCGACTCCTCCGGCGAGGTCCACGGCACCGGCAGCTCCACCACCGTGCCCGGCATCGGCGGCTGCAACAACGCGAACGGCCCGGCCACCGTCAACCCCGGCGGACGGACCGTCGGCGGCCCGGCGCCCTACTGGAACACCTACACCTACGACGCGACCGGCAACCGCACCGGCCTCGTCCAGCATGACATCACCGGCAACAGCCTCAACGACATCACCACCACCCAGACCTTCGGAGCCACCAAAAGCCGCAACACCCCCACCAGCGCCCCCAACACCGGCGGCGGAACCGGCGGGCCCCACGCCCTGCTCACCTCCACCACCAGCGGGCCCGCAGGCACCAAGGCCGTCAGCTACCAGTACGACGCCAAGGGCAACACCACCGCCATCACGGACACCGGCGGCACCACCACCCTGACCTGGAACGGCGAGGACAAGCTCGACTCCCTCACCAAGACCGGCCAGGCCGCCGCCACCACCTACCTCTACGACGCCGACGGCAATCAGCTCATCCGCCGCAACCCCGGCAAAACCACGCTCAACCTGCCCACCGACGAACTCACCCTCGACACGGCCAGCGGCTCCACAAGCAACGTCCGCTCCATCCCCGCCCCGGGCGGCCTGACCTACACCCGCGTCACCGCCGCCATCGGCGGAGGCACCGTCCTGATCCAGGCCGCCGACCCGCACGGCACCAACGGCCTCCAGATCAACACCGACGCCAACCAGACCGTCACCCGCCGCCCCACCGACCCGTTCGGCAACCCCCGCGGCACCCAGCCCGCCACCTCTGACTGGGCCGGCACCAAGGGCTTCATCGGCGGCAGCAAGGACGACACCACCGGACTCACCAACCTCGGCGCCCGCCAATACGACCCCGTCCACGGACGCTTCATCAACCCCGACCCCATCCTCGACCTAGCGAGCCCCCAGCAGTGGAACGGCTACGCCTACAGCAACAACAACCCCGTCAATCTCTCGGACCCCTCAGGCCTGCACTTCGAAGAGTGCGGCAACGGGATGTACACATGCAGCGGCGGAATCACGCCAATTGAAAAGGGGCGCGACTATGACAAGATCGTAGAAGAAAACAAAACGACAGAAAAGTTCCAAGCATACTCTGCCTACACCTACTGGAGGACCCACAAGACAGTTCGAGAACAATATTCAGTCAAATGCAGCAACGGTCGATGCAACCCGAACTCCAAGGAAGGTCACGAAGGCAACAACAGGGACTTCCTCTTCGGCCTTGGTGCAGTCGCGATTGCACCGATCGACTTCGCCCACACGATTATTCATCTGGGTGATCACGAATACAGCAAGCCCGGCCCAATGGATTCCTACGTAAGCTGGGCCATGGGGCAGGGCCTCGACCCGCACAGTGCAAATTTTGCTTCGGGAACATATCTCCCTGCTTCGATAGGAGACGCCTACGCCGCTAGTCCGGGGGCGCCTGGTGGGATGCCGTGCTACAGCTTCCCTGCGGGAACCGTAGTTCTCCTCGCGGACGGAACCGCCAAGTCAATTGACCAACTGACCGCCGGTGACAAAGTCACCGCAACTGACCCCCAGACCGGCAACACCACTGGGGAAAGTGTCACGCAAACCATCACCACCCCCGACGACCAGGAGTTCACCGACCTCCAGCTGACCGTCTCCACCGAAGCAAATCCGTCGGCTGTAACCGGTAGCGCCACCGCATCGGCAGTCGCCGCCCTAACCTCGACCCAGCACCACCCATACTGGGACGTCACCAACCAGCGGTGGACAGATGCAGCAAACATCAACGCTGGCGATCAGCTCCTGACGCTCTCGGGCGACACAGTTACCGTCGCATTGATTCACAACTACAGTGCAGATCCGACCGCCGCCCACAACCTCACGGTTGAGAAGATCCACACGTACTACGTGCTGGCGGGGTCCACGCCGGTCTTGGTTCACAATTGTCCGGCAGACAGTTACACCCCTGGCGGGCATGCTGTAACGCATAGTCCAACCGGCACTGCCGTCGGCAGTGACATGCAAACAATGAATAACTTCAATAACGTGCTAAATGAAGGCCTGCATGACGTAGTTGCCCACGGGACTCGCGATGGCCACATTTCCCTGGACGGGGAATTGACAAATGGAGGTCAGCTCGTCGAGGCAATCCGATCCAACCCGCATTATCCGGATGGCCAGGCATGTCGACTCATGGTTTGCCACTCCGGCGTATCGGGCGTTGGGCAGCAGGTGGCAGACGAGCTTGGCGTACCCGTACTGGCACCTACCGATCGAGTTGGTACAATCCCTTCCCTAGGGCCAGGCCAGACTCCGATCATAGACAACGGAGGATCCTGGAAGTGGCTCTATCCAAGGGGCTAGAGAGGGCAGTCGTGTCGATTTCTCACGTTGGGTTCTATCGCGAGCTTGGCCCCGGTAGGCCCGGCCTGTATCACGGAAGCATCTACGATGCGATATCCGAAGAGCCGATTTTGGATGAGCTGAAACTGATCGACTACCTCCACCAGGGAGTCCCACTGATCGACATCATGGAGGCCGGGCAGGATGTAATCTCGCACGATAAATACATTGCAGGCTGCTCGTCTATCCTTTCAGACGGCTCGTGGATTTGGCGCCTCGATCTCCCCTACTATCTAGGCCGGTACCACCTTCACTTGGACTCGAAATTCTTGGAGCACGTCAAGGGAATGCAGTATAGGGTTCCGGTTCTAGCGAAAGGTCAGATTTCTTCGCTGGCCCAGAACGTCGCATTCAATGTTCTTGGAATGAGCCATTAGATCAGATGCGCTAATGGAAACTGCTGGATAAATCGACCGCTCTGGCCATTGTGACTGATCGCCTGCGGTGGGTGCCGCCGGTCTCCGAGACTTGTCTCGGAGACCGGCGTTCGTCGTAGCCGGAGTGAGGTGTGCCGATGCGTGCGGCCGGGCCGGGGTTTACCACCCCAGCCGGGGGCTCGACCCGTCCGAGAAGGCCGCCCGTCGTCCACGGTATTCAGCAGGGTTCGCCCGGGGACGTACTCTATCGCCACCCAGGGCTGCTCAGGATAAGGATCCGCGTCGAGGAACCGCACGGCCCGGCCGGTGCCGACCACCTTCTGCGCGGCCTGAGCTTCCTTCTCGAAACAGGCTCAGGTCACGGAATCGAGTCGGTCGGTGCGGATCACCTTGATCGAGACCAGGTCGCCGGCTGGGGAGTAGGCCAGGAAGACCTCGCCCATGCCGCCGAACCCAAGCCTCCGTGACACGGTGAACCGGCCGATTCGCTTGGGCATCCCCGGCATGTTCCACTCAGCCTTCCGTGCGCGCGATATGCGAACCGCCCTGATCGTTCCAGGTCAGCGTAGTGGCATCGGAGCCTTCGGAGGGCAACGCTAGTCCTCCTTGCCGACGGAAGCTCCCGAGAAATCGGCGAAATCAAACCCGGCGACCAAGTGCAGGCAGCAGACCCACAAAGTGGTGAAATCGGCAGCCGAACCGTCACCGCGACCTGGACTCATGACGACGACGATCTCGTCAGCGTCACTGTTCGGTCGGACAGTGGCGAGGAAACCATCCACACCACGTCCGAGCACCCCTTCTGGGATGCCACTGCCCAAAAGTGGGTCCCGGCGGCGACCTCCAGCCGGGCCATGCCCTCACAACCGAAAACGATCACGAGACCACCGTTTCAGCAGTCCACGAGGTGGCCGGCCGCCAGGCCATGCACAACCTCACCGTCGCGGACCTGCACACGTTCTACATGCTCGCTGGTGACACACCAGTACTAACCCATAATATTTGCCTGGCGTTCGCCAAAGAAATCATGAGCGACCTTCGAATCAGGCTCACGAGTGGCGCATTTCCAATGAATATGGAAACGAACTTAGGTCCCTCATTGATAGCGGGACATATTTTGCATTACCAAAAAATCGATACTTTCCTAAGGTGGCGCACGCCAACAGAGAACCCCCGCAATTGGCCGTATCCGCCCGTTGCACACACCGAAACATTGTTTGCGCGATGGGTGAAAGAAAACAGCATCAAAGATGCGGATATTATCATCAATCACCCGAAGGGCATGTGCGGGCCTCCTATGGGATGCCAGGAGTCAGTCAAGTGCATCCTTCCAAAGGGGTGGACCATGCAAGTATGGTCCCCCGGCGGGGATACTCCTCGGAAAATAGTAGGAGTAGGACCTGAGTCCTCAGCAGGGTTGGATTAGATTTGATTCTCAATGCAGTAATTAACCGCGAGTGGCACTATGCAGAGTCGTGGGCCGAGATGGAGTCCCTGATCGACGAAGTCATAAACAGCCTGGAATTGGAAACTTTCGATCCCTACTGGACTCCGGGCGACGATGCATGCTTCATGTTCTCCGACAGGCGCCACTCCAACGACACCAGCATGCCAAACAATTTTCTCAGAATCGCCGTGAACTCAAAAACCGGCTTCGGGGGGCTCATCTGGTTTGTTGGCGCCAGCCATCCTGCAGTTGGCTGGGTCTACGATCACACGTGGGTATCAGATAACCAGAATCCGCCAGATTTCGATCCGAGGGTTATCTCAGACCCAGGCGAACCGAGATTCCACAACCGCAGGAGTGCAATCCCGCTGCCCGACGTGCGAAACGCTGTAGAGGAATTCTGCCGCACAGGCACCGGAGACAGGCCCGATTGCATCCACTGGGTTCCGGGCCATGCAAATGGATATCGCCTTGACGAAGATGATCAGTGAAATCAGTAATGCTCATTTTACGCAGTACGGATTCATTGGGCACGGAAGCTACCCCTCCGGGTGGCTACACGTAAGACCGTAGCCAGTGGTGCCCGCCCCCTGGGGCGGGCACCACCATTCGATTGCATTCGATACCCTCAACTGGCGGAGGCTAGTACTCCAGCTGTAGTTCACGATCATGCTGATGTCGCGGCTTGGCGTTGGTAGTGGCTGGCCTGGGAGCGAGCCTGATGGCGGCGTCTCCAGATGGACCAGCGAAGCCAGTGGTCGGCCTCGTGAACGGATCTGGCGACAAGGGCTATGAAGAGTCGCTGGATTTCGTTGCATGTCAGCGGTATCAGGCCGTCGGGCCCGGGGCGGAGCTGGTGCTCCTCGGCGCGGACGACGGCCAGGAAGGCATGGGCGAGCATGGCGAGGGTGACCCAGCGGGACCAGGACGTGTAGCGGCGGAGTTGGTGCTCATCGAGGCTGGCCAGGTCCTTTCCAGCCTGGAATGCCTCTTCGACTCTCCATCTGGATCCCGCGACCCGCACCAGGGTTGTCAGCGGCACCGGTCGGGGTGAGTAGCAGCGGTAGTAGGCGAGTTCGCCGGTAGTGCGGTTGCGGCGGATCAGCAGGTGGCGGTGGCCGGGAGCGGTGCTGGGCAGGTCGATGTGGGCCCAGTCGTAGAACCGCTGTCCTTTGGCTCCGGCTCCGGCGGACAGCTTCTGCCAGGCCCGTCTGGGGAGCTTCTTGGCCAGGGCGTCCGCGCGGAGCTTGCCGACCCCGGTGGTGACCTCGTGGGTGCGAGCCACCGCGAGGACGTAGCCGGTGGTGCGTTCCTCCAGGGCCGTGCGCAGTTGGGGGTTGCCGCCGTAGACCTCGTCTCCCGCCACTCAGGCGGCGTGGTGGCCGAAGTCCAGAAGGCGGGTGATCATGCGGGCGGCCAGTTGGGGCTTGGTGGCGAACGCGGTGTCCGGGGCGAGTCCGGCCGCCCGGCAGCGGTCGGGCTGGTCGGTCCACGAGCGCGGAATGTAGAGCTCGCGGTCCACTGCGGCGTGTCCGCGTCGATCTGCGTAGACGAGGTAGACGGCCACTTGGGAGTTCTCGATTCTGCCCGCGGTGCCGGTGTACTGGCGCTGGACGCCGACGGTGTGGGTGCCCTTCTTCACGTCGCCGGTCTCGTCGACCACGAGTACCGCCTGGTCGTCATGCAGGTGCTCGACGACGTAGGCGCGCAGGTCGTCGCGGACGGCATCGGCGTCCCACTTGGCTCGGCTCAGCAAGTGCTGCATGGCGTCAGGAGTCGCCTCTCCATCCCATTCGGCGATGGTCCAGCAGTTCTTCCTCGGCAGGTCCGCGAGCAGTCCCATGACCAAGCGCCGTATTCGGTGGCGGGGTTCGACCCGGGCGAACCGGCCCGCAATACGGCCCATCAGGCCCTCGAACGCTTCCTGCCAGTGGTCGGCGTCTACGCTGTGACCTGCGGCCACCGCGTGATCGTTTGTCTTCACACACTGATGATCAACGGTGGCCGCACCTGCACGTGCCGATGGGACGGCAAGGCTCGTAGAGGAGGACGCAGTGCTGGGATTGCTGGGCTTCTACGACGAACTGGACAACCGCTCCGGCCAGCCGAACGGATCGATACACGATGCCGTCCGGCCTGTCGGCAAGTCGGACGAGGCGGACCTGGTGGCCTACCTGGATGCTGGCCACATCCTCATCGACGTCATGGAGGCGGGACGCGACGCCATCACCGGCAGCGCCCACCGCCACTCCCCGGGGTGCTCTTCACTGACGACAGACGGTACCTGGCTGTGGCGCCAGGACTTCCCGCACTACGTGGAGACGTACCACGTCTCGCTGCCTGAAGCGTTCGTCGAACACGTCCGTAGCCTGAATTATCGGATGCCCACCATCACCGTCGCGCAGTTCGCTCCCCGCTACGACGAGACGATGCCCCTGGTCGGTTGGGCCTCGGCTGTCCCATGGCGATCGACTGCGGCCCTGCTCGTACCAGAACCACGAGCGGTCATCAGCAAGGGCGAGTTCGACGCGGCGACGCTGGCCCAGACTCGAAGCCGGCCACACGGCAGCTGGGGCAAGCCGCGCAAACCACGGCGAGCATAGGTGCCACCGGCACAGGAGCGATCTACAGCTGGAGTACTAGGGCGGGTATTGGGTTGTGATCAATGGCTGTTCCGGGTGAGCTCTTTGATCCAGATCATCGAGGCCCGGAGATGGAGGCCGGCGAGGTAGCT